>JAFLRO010000099.1 GCA_022511425.1 Acetatifactor sp. | reverse complement strand
CAGCTATATCCGCGCCCTTGGCGATCAGATACTTTGCCGCCTCCACCTTCTTTGCGATCACGCTGTAGATGAGAGCGCTCTTTCCCTCCCTGTCAGTGGCATTGATATCCGCCCCTGCGTCCAGCAGACACTGTATGACCTCCTGATTGCCCAGCTGAGCCGCAAAATGAAGGGGTGTGATGCTTGTATTCGATGCCATGTTCACATCCGCATTATTTTCAAGCAAAAGCTTGACAATATCCCTCGCCCCTTTCCTGCACGCGTGATGCAGGGGTGTAAAACCATTCATGTCTCTCTTGTCAACATTGATTCCACCCTTTTTTAAGAAAGTAATGACCACACTCTTTTGTCCGTTCTGGCAAGCCTTTAAAAATAAATCATCCAACTGCATTTTAACTCATCCTCTTTTCTATTTTCGTCCACAGTACCTGCAAGCGCCTTTTTTCGGAAAAGTGTCGGCAGGCATAAAATGCTTGTTCAATAAGAGGATAGCATAAATTAGCACAAATGTCAGCTACATCCTTTCCAATTCAGTGGAATATGTTACATGAAAAAACATTGAAAATGTCAAATACATCAAGTATGATGGTTGTAAATGGAGGAAAATCATCATGACTCTGGATGAAAGACTGGTTCAAATTGTACCTGACAAACGACAGATAGAATTTCAGAAGCTGGAGTTTTACAGCTTTGTGCATTTTACGGTAAATACCTTTACCGACAGAGAGTGGGGTGACGGCACGGAGAGCCCTTCTGTCTTTCGTCCTGAAAAACTGGACGCTGAGCAATGGGTCAGGGCGGTGAAATCTGCTGGAATGAAAGGACTAATCCTCACTTGCAAGCATCACGACGGTTTTTGCCTTTGGCCCAGCAAATATACCACTCATACAGTAGAATATTCGCCCTATAAAAATGGCCGCGGTGACGTGGTGAAAGAGGTGTCGGAAGCCTGCAGCAAGTATGGTATAAAATTTGGCGTTTATCTGTCACCCTGGGATAGAAACTGTCCGTTGTATGGACAGGGTAAGGCATATGACGATTATTTTATCAATCAGCTTACGGAACTGCTCACCGGTTATGGCCCTGTGTTTTCCGTCTGGTTCGACGGTGCCTGCGGCGAAGGACCCAATGGCAAGCGGCAATACTATGACTGGGAAAGATACTATGCCAGGATTCGTGAGCTGCAGCCGGATGCCTGCATCTCCGTCTGCGGACCCGATGTGCGCTGGTGCGGCAATGAGGCCGGAGATACAAGAATTGCTGAGTGGAGCGTAGTTCCTGAGCGGGCAAAGGACAGTGAGATCATTGCGGAGAAAAGCCAGCGGAGCGATGATGAGGAATTTAGACTTCGTAAAGTGGATGCCAGAGATGCCGATTTGGGCAGCAGAGAGCTTCTGAAAAATGAGAATAAGCTCATCTGGTATCCCGCAGAGGTCAATACCTCCATCCGCCCTGGCTGGTTCTGGCATAAATCCGAGGATGACAAAGTACGTTCCCTTGAGGAGCTGGTTCATATTTATTATCACTCCGTGGGCGGTAACGCAACCTTTCTGCTGAATATCCCGCCTACAAGGGAGGGACTGTTCCACGAGAATGATGTAAAGCGGCTGGAAGAACTGGGCAGATATCTGGAATCGGCATTCCGAAAAAATTTGCTGGAAACCGCTCAGTTGTCTGTTGACGGATATGAAGGCGACCATGACATTGACGCTGTCAGAACAGATGATTATGAGAAATATTTTTATGGAAAAAAGGGCTGCACAACTGCTACCATAACAGTAAAATGGGACAAACCCGTCTGCATAGGCAATATCGTGATAAAAGAAAACATCCTGTGCAGTCAACGAGTGGAAAGCTTCGCCGTCGATATTTTTGCTAACGGTGCATTTGAAGAGATTTACAGAGGAACCGTCATCGGTTATAAGCGCATTATACCTTTAAATTCCGTCACGACTGACTGCGTGAGAATACGAATCACGGACTCGCGGACGGAGCCTACCGTGTCGTTTTTAGGTATTTACGAAGCTGTGGCTTTCTCGCAAATACAACCGTGTGAGTAACAGGGAAGATGTTTTCCCCGTTTCTACTACAAATGGAAACCCAATCATGTGCGTAAACAGGAAGATAATTTCCCTAGTTTCTGCTACAAATGGGAAATTGATAGGATCGCTAAGCCGAAGGAAAAATCAGAAAGGAGAACTTGTTATGAATATGTCAGAAATCGCTGTGCCTGGCTCTGCCAAAAGTAAAATGATCTACCATGAAAATCCGGACGCGCTGCATGTAAACACGCTGAAAAACCACTGCTATTTCATTCCTTTTGACAAGGCGCAGGATCCTTTTGATCATAGGGAAAACTCTGAACGTTTTGAGATGCTGAATGGAGAGTGGGGTTTTACATATTATGACAGCATAATTGATATGGACTGCAACTTTCTATCCATTCCGCCTGCAAAAACCATCCCTGTTCCGTCCAACTGGCAGCTCCATGGATATGATGTTCCCCAGTATACCAACATATGTTATCCCATCACCTTTGATCCGCCCTACGTGCCAGACGATACCCCTGTAGGAGTCTACACCAGAAAGTACGCTTATTCCTCCAACGGCATGAGAAGAATCCTGGTCTTTGAGGGCGTTGACAGCTGCCTTTATCTCTATGTGAACGGCAGCTTTGCAGGTTACTCCCAGGTATCTCATATGACGTCTGAGTTTGATATTACCGACCTGTTACAGGAGGGTGAGAATACCCTTACCGTAGCTGTCTTGAAATGGTGTGACGGTACTTACCTTGAGGATCAGGATAAATTCCGGCTTTCAGGAATTTTCCGTGATGTTTATGTGCTATCGAGACGTGAGAAAAGGCTGGAAGATTATAAGATAAAAACAATCCTAGATAATGAAAAAACTTCCGCGGTACTGGAGATCACTATCTTTGGTATAGATGCTGAGATTGTCCTTACAGACCCGCAAGGAAATCGTTTATACACAGGAAACGCAGCCGATGGAGAATGGTTAAAAATACCGGTTGCACACCCAAGTCTATGGTCTGCGGAAATGCCTTATCTGTATCGTCTGACTATATTGACCGACTGTGAGGCCATCGGGGAGAGGGTGGGCTTCCGAGACATTGCTGTGGAAAACGGCATTGTGAAAATAAACGGTGCTCCGGTCAAGTTCCGCGGAGTAAACAGGCATGACAGCTATCCTGATTCCGGATTCTATGCTTCTGTTAAGCAGATGAAAATGGATCTGGAACTTATGAAACAGCATAATGTCAATGCCGTAAGGACATCGCATTATCCCAACTCGCCGCTTTTTTACCAGCTCTGCGACGAATACGGGCTGTATGTAATTGACGAAGCGGATCTCGAGATGCATGGCTGCGTGGAAGTGTACAACGACTTCAAATGGAGTACCGGAGCCGGATATAACGGAATTGCGCTGTTGGCAGGAGATGAGCGGTTTAAGAAAGCAATCGTGGACAGAGCAGAGCTGATGGTCAGCCGCGACATCAACCGCCCCTGCGTTATTTTCTGGTCCCTGGGAAACGAGAGTGGTTATGGCAGTAACCTGCTGGCTGCTGCCGAATATGTAAAGAGCCATGACGATACGAGACTTTTGCATTATCAGAGTACCCACAAACTGGATGACACCCCTGAAGATATCCTTGATGTAGTATCGCGCATGTACACTTCCATCGAGGATATGCAGAAATTCTTGGAAGACGAAAAGGAAACAAGACCTTTCGTGCTCTGCGAGTACAGCCATGCCATGGGAAACGGACCCGGCGATTTGGAGGATTACCGAAATACTTTCTATTCCAATGATAGGTTCTGCGGTGGCTTTGTCTGGGAGTGGTGCGACCACGGGTTATCCTTAGGCAAAACCGATGACGGAAAAGAAAAATACGGCTACGGCGGCGACTTTGGAGAAAGACACCATGATGGAAACTTCTGCATGGACGGTCTTGTTTATCCTGACAGACGGCCTCATACCGGCCTGCTGGAATTAAAACAGGTCTACCGGCCTGTGCGCGTGGAAAAGGGAAACAGCAAGAGCACTTTTGTAATAAGGAATTATTTGAATTTTACGAATGCAGGAGAGTTTTTGGACGCCAGCTACGAGATTACCTTTGACGGCGGCATCAAGACTACAGGCTGTTTTGATTTCAGTGTTCCACCTCTGGGGAGCACGGAGGTGACCATTCCCGAAGCAGCGGAAAATTCTAGTGCAAGTACTTACATCCGCTTTGTCTTTACCGCAAAACAGGAATCCTCCTGGTGCAAAAAGGGATATCAGATATGCTTTGATCAGCTTTGCCTATGCGAGAACAACCTAAGTTCCGACCAGGGTTCTCAGCGGACCCAGCAAGACGCTGGCTGCAAAAAGACAGAATACACTGACCAACCCCTGGAGATTGAAATCCGCGCAGACAAAGTTATATATTGCTTTAACAAGCGAACCGCAGCTTTCGAGTCCATACGGTACGACGGCCAGGAAATTCTCACAAAGCCCATGCAGTTCAACTTTTTCCGGGCACCCCTGGACAATGACCCCATGCGCGGCGATTGGTACAGGGCGCACTTGCACGATTACATTGTTAAGGTTTACAGCGTGGAAACCTGTCAGACCGACCAGGGCATTGAGATAGCGGTAAGACAGTCCTTTGGCTGGAGCATCTATCAGCCCTTCGCCTATGCTGATGTGCTGTACACTGTCTCTGACGGCGGACGTCTTCGCATAAGATGCAATCTGAAGGGCACAAATAAGTTGACTTTCCTGCCCAGGTTCGGCATTAGACTGTTCGTACCAAAGCAGTTTGACAGGGTGGATTACTTCGGATATGGACCTTATGAGAGCTACATCGACAAGCACCATGCTTCTTATATGGGCAATTTCAGTTCCCTGATCAGCGATATGCACGAGGATTATATCAGACCTCAGGAAAATTCTTCCCATTATGGCTGCAAACACATGACCCTTAAGAACGGGAGCTTACAGGTGCGGTTTGAGGCACAAAAAGATTTTTCCTTTAACGCTTCCGAGTATACGCAGGAAGAGCTTTCATCCAAAAAGCATAATTTTGAATTAGAGAAATGTGAAAGCAACGTAATCTGCGTAGATTATAAAATGGCGGGGGTGGGTTCAAACTCCTGCGGCCCCGCACTTGCGGAAAAATACCGCCTGGAACTGCCGGAAATTTCCGGGGAATTATGCATAGAAATCAGTAAGACAGAAAACTAAGTGAAAGTCTGGTTCGAAAAGTCAAAGACAGCGCCATGGTTCAACCCTGGCGCTGTCTTTCATCTTCAATTATCTTCTATCTCCTCAAATAATTCGTCAAATGTAATCTTTATTCCGGGAAAATGAAGAATTCTCAATTCATCTTTATTATTTTCTGTAATTGTTCTCCATAAATAATATTTAGGAACTCCATTGTCATAATCCAGTTCATAAATTTCAACCTGTTTAATTCTTATGTCAACAATCCAGTATTCTTCAATTTCCTGTTGGCGATATAACTCCATTTTTTCATTTCTGTCATATTGTTCAGTAGTTGGAGAAAGTACCTCCATAACAAAACGCGGAGCGTCTAAAAAGGTGTTTCCACGCCTTGATTTGACACGACAATTGATAGAAGCATCTGGAATAACTGTTTTGCTCTCCCCATTATCTGTCTTGAAATTGTATTGTACATTATCTGAATAAACATAGCAGGTACTATTTCTTAATTGCTTTCTGATTGCAGATACAAAATTGACAATTACAAGAGAATGATTAGGACTTGCTCCGGCCATATCAGTAATCTGTAAATCATAATCCATACAATACACCGCCTTTCTCACTGAATATGTGTATTATACCACCTTTCTTAATTGATTACCACACTCTTTACTCTATGACGTATACCCAGTACTATCTGGATAATTCCGCAATTAATTTCTCCGCGGAATACAATTCATTCCAATTATAGCACGGTATTGCCTTCGACTGGTCATAGACTGCATTCAGTTCCTTTGCATACTCTTCTTTTGTGACCTGTTTCCCGTTCCACTCGTATTTATAAATCCGTTCGCCGTTTTCATCAAATTGGACATTGGAATTATCCTCCGCCCCATAATAACCCTGATCCGTCAAAATCAACTCGCCATCTTGCAAAGTCAACACCAGGTCATAATAGTAATCCATCAGCCCCTCTGAATTGCAGAGCTGATTTCCACGTTCTATATAAGAAAAATATAAGCGGTTCAACTGATTTTCCTTCACGCCGTCCTCTGTATATGCCACCAATACATTTCCTGTTGCCTCGTCGATTCCTGCCATAATAAGCTCCGGTATATCGTTATCATCCAGATAGATCAACGTAAATCCGGACCATTGATACGGATCCGCATTTTTCAAAATATCTATATAGGCGTCCTTCCATGCTATTCCGGTTCGTGTAACTGCGGTTCCCTCATTGACACCGGATGCATTCTGATTACCTGCAGAAGCCTGCCCCGCGCCGACGCCCAGGAAATTCAGCACATTTCTTACTGTCAGCTCTGCCAGAGCGGAATTGACGGCGTCGGATAAGTTGCTCTCATACACAAAATATCCGTATTCATTTCCGCTGTAAATCCTCGCCTCTCTATAACCTGTACCAACATCCGGACCTGAAGCATAATCATAGGTGGCGATCGTAATCAGATCCATATACCCGTCCGCGTCAATGTCGGGAAATGAGACTGCATCTACACTCTGAAAACACTGGTTAGTACGAATATTGTCAAAGGATACACCGTATAAAGTCGTGAGAATCTTACCGTCTTGTATGAGCCGAAAAGTCACATCCGCAGTAGGCACCCCATCTTTCTCAGGCGCATAGGACGCAAACGTCACCTTTCCCCACGGTGCCAAGGTAATCTCAAAAGACTGGTCAACTATCTTACCTTCCTCTTCCATGAAAAGGTTGGAAACAAACTGATACAAATCGCCGTTTTTCTTTAAGACAGTCTCATAGAGCTCCGGGAAGTACCCGGTTCCTATATCCTTTGCCTGCATACAAAGCCTGTATACATCTCCCGTTGCCGTTCCTCCCACACAGTCAAAATTCCGCATATTCGTATCGCCCGCCTGTTGATACCAGGTATCCGTTTGAGCGCTGTAGACCCAGTCCAGCTTATTTTTCATCTGGGCACTGATAAGTCCCGTCTTTTTAAGCAGATAGTCATCTATTTCAGCCGTAGTCAAAGAAACCACATCCGTATAAATCTCTGCGCCGCCGGTGACTCTCAAATAATCCTCCCTCTGCTCCTCCGTCAGAGAACCGTTTGAAATGCCGGCGCCGCTGTAAAACAGTTCGTTTAAATCAACCTCTTCCGCCGATTGATAAGTGGAGAGCAGAAATCCTGCATTTTCCCACATAGACAAATATTCATCAAAGAACCTGATTTCCTCCTGAGTCAGCTCACGGGTCTCCCCCGCGTCCATTTGCTCGTTTTCACCGTTTGTAATCTGACTGCCGGAATTCGGATTTGAATCCGTTACATCCGGTGTTTCCTCCTTTTGGCCGCACGCAGACAAAACAACTCCGCATGTCATACACAAACAAATCATACATATGCATGCTAATTTCACTTTTTTCATTTTTACCCTCCCATAAGAATTAGTCACATTTCTCAGTGCCCTTATTTTATCAGTTTTGCCATTTACTATTCATGATCGCTAGACAACGAAATGAAGTCTTGTATCGTAATACTCAATTCTGTCTTTCTCATATATAGCAATAACAATAACATCTTCTGTGCCATCTTGCAATATATCTGTTTTTTCCAAACGATATATTTCTTTAAATTCTCCGATGGAAGCATTTCCTTTTCTGACATCAGGAAAGACATAAGCAGCTGTAGACAAATCAAAGTTCATTTCAGACAATGATTGATATCTGTCTTTCTCATTTGTAGTCGTTTTTTCGGTCAGTTTGGAAACAGGCATATTATCTTGCTGCTTATCTTACCATTCTAACAGTTGAAAGTCCAAATTATCTATTGTAGTGCTTTCACCATTGACCACCAAAATAAGTCCATCTTCCTCATTTATTTTGCTGTATTCAATACGGCTATTATTCGTCAGCTCAGCCAAGTTAAACTGCTGCCTAAACACTTCTCCGGTAACCTGCTTTCCGTTGATGACTCCTTTATCCGGATTATAGTCATCATAAACACCTATGACATACTCTCCTTCATCATAAGTAAAGCATACATAACCACTCCCTCCGGAGCCACTATTTACAAGGACGATGTGGTTGTCCTTATAATATAGCCCATTTATTCCACCCCACTCCTCCGGCTCATATAAATCTGCAACCTTCACAGCATTGCCGTTTTCATAAGTAAATACAGCGGCAGACACAAAATCACCTATGACCAACTCTGGTATATCATCATTGTTAAAATCATGTATGCCAAGATAAACATCACCATTGGATCCTAAATTATAATTGTAGGGATCGACTAATTTACTATCTATATCGCAAATAATTGATTTATAAGCGTCTTCCCATGATTCACCTACTGCTACTAAATCACCTTCCCTCATGTCATCGGAAGCATTAGGTAGTATATCCTCTACCTCAACATCATTGTTCTGTGGCTCTTCTTGACGATCTGTGGTATGCTCTATAAAACCTGTACTTTCTCCTATATGCTGCTCATCACTTCCATTATTGCATCCGCACAGACTGATGGATATGAACAATACGAGACATAATAAATATTTTTTCATGTTATTTCTCCTTATAATCTTTTATGTTTTATATGTACCTTTTTCTATCCTACCAAATACCCTTTTCCCCATGTCTCCGGTAAATAAATGAACAGTTCTATTTCCTTTCCAGTCACTATCTTTCGTACACTTATTCCTTCTCCGGCGTAAAAAGTATCAGCTTTTCTGCAATGTCTGAACAATTATTGTACACAAGTATGTTTTTTCTCATATTGTCACCTCCGTCATTCTGCCGGAACCTCAGAATCTCCCCGCATATCAGGTACCTGCACATCTTTTAGAATCCTGAAATCAATTCTATCCGCCAGCTCCTGCAGATGCTCTTTAGTACCGC
>JAFLRO010000098.1 GCA_022511425.1 Acetatifactor sp. | reverse complement strand
TAAGGAAAGGAATGGCTGCAAAGGAATGGAGCTTGTCGCCGCTTTTCTTTTCATATCGCAGGACACCTTCCTTAATTTTTGAACGCGCCACGCTAAGCCGATTTTTGACGGTACCTTCCAGACATTCCATGATCTCGGCAACTTCCGCTATGGAGAACTCGTTAAAATAGTACAGTAAAATTGTCTGGTACTGTACGTCCGTACAGACCTTCCGTATAATTTCCAAAACAAGTTCTCTCTTGTCCGAACTAAGCGCATATTCTTCCGGCAGGAAATTTTCGTTATCCTCCGTATCCATGTTCTCCAGCTGTTCATCATCAAGGAGTATGGGCTGCTTTTTCTTCAGGCGCTTAATACTTTTGTTGGCCGCTATGCGATAGATCCAGTGTTCAAATTTACCTGCATCCTCCAGAGTACCCAGCTGTTCAAAGACAGTTAGATAGACATCCTGGGTGATATCCTGTGCCTCCTGTTCATTTTTTAATAAGCCAAGACAAGTAAAATATACGGAACGGTAGGTCATCCGATACAACTCTTCAAAAGCTGCCCCGTCTCCCGCTGTCGCCTTTTGCACCAATTCTTTCAAAACATCGGTATCGCCCATTTGTATTTTCCTCCTAATCATCCTGTCAGTGGTTATCCCCTATTATATAATGACCTATAAAGAAAAGAAATGGTTAGATTTTTTTATCTGCTCTGTGGCAGCATCACCGTAGATACAAAGTGAAAATGACAGTATACAAGAAAAATCAGTAAGAAAGATGAAGGTACGATGCAGCGTAAACTAAATATTTAAAAGCATTTTATTAAATAGGAAACGGATTGATTTTATGCAATCTGTATTTTTTGACAATAAATTTAAGGAAATTAAAAAACTTTTATTATACCTATGGATTATTTTAAAGCAATATGTTATTATAGTACAGAAAGGAGCCATATCAATATGTTTAAAGAAAAAAAGCGACAAAAGAAACTAAAACCACCTTTATCTTGTGACTGTTACGGCCTCAATTATTTGGATCGTAATTTTCAAACTCATACAGTCGCGGAAATTGATCAGCAATGGCGTGATGATGTTGCTCACCTGAAACAGGTTCTGATGGAGTACGAGAAAAGGATCGAGGAACAACGAAAGGCGGAAGCTGAAGCAGCAGGGATGGAGGCTGAAGCAAACGTAAAGTCAGAAGAAAAAGCTTAGTAAATCAAAGTTGCAATCATTCACAGGACTGTTTATAATAGAATAGCGAAAACAGAATGCTCCGCCCGGCAACAGCCAGCACGGAGAATACCCCAAAAGGAAAGCGTAGATGAAAAAAGGCAAGATCCTTCAAAGAGTATTATGGGCACTTATACTTCTATACGGTGCCTTCTGTATCTATTTGTATTATAAGCAGACTTTTCATGTGGAAGGAATGCCCTATGAGTCAGACCTTCCCTACCACATCAGCATGGCTGTGGATGATCACTGGTTTTACAGTTTGACAGCCATTCTCTACCAGCTGTTCTTCCTGACACCCTTTGGGAATTGTCTTACGGCACTGTTTTTGGGATGTGTGACAGTGGGAACCATAGGGGTGACATATTGCCTTTTTCAGGTTATATTAAAAAGAATCGGCTGTGTAGATATACCCCAACCACTAATTCTGTTATTCAGCTTTCTCTGTAATATTGCCATGCCCTTTTATGTGCGTGCTGCCCATTATCAACGATATATTGGGTATCAGTCTGCGTCTATATGGCATAATTCCACATATATATGTATGAAATTCTGCGGTATTTTAGTGTTGATCCTTTATCTTAATCTGGAGGAGAAATACCGCACAGGTCTCTCAGTCCGTGAGTGGCTGTTACTAGCTGGCGCTTTTGTGCTGGTTAATGCTATCAAACCCAGCTTTTCTATGGTATTTGCGCCTGTGATGGCGCTTTATCTGCTTGTGGATCTGTTCAGGAAAGTGCCCTTTGTCCGAATTTTTCTTTTCGGTCTGACCGTGATTCCTTCCCTTTTGGTAATCTTGTGGCAGAATTTGGTGCTGTTTGGTGATGAGACAGGAAACGGCATTGAGATCTGTTTCGGTTATACGCTGACCCTTCATGGAACGCATCCTAAGGTTTCACTTCTTTTGTCTGTTGCATTTCCGGTGTTTGTGCTGGTGTTTTTGTGGAAAGAGTTGTTTCGTGATAAATGGTATCTGTTTTCCTGGATGGTATGGGGAGTGGCATTTTTACAGTTTATATTTTTAACCGAAAATGGCACTCGGAGCCGGGACGGCAATTTCATGTGGGGATATTCCTTTGGCATTTTCCTCATATTGATTTGGAGTGTGGTGAAGCTGCTGGAGCTGCTTAAGAGCCCCAAGGGAATCTTTCGACATAAATACGTACGCATTCCCTTTGCCGCTGCCGCTTTCTCCATACTGGCTTACCAGAGCTACTGCGGCATCATTTTTTGGGTGAATCTCTGCAGGGGACTTACTTATTGGATATAGCATAATTTAACAATCGACATTCTGCTACTGAAAGAATGAAGTAAACCTGCTGAATATCTGCCCCAGTTGTTCCAATGCATTCACAGCATTGTTGAGATTTTCCAGAGCCTTGGACAGTTCTGCTGTGTCCAGGTTTTCGATTGCCGTATTCAGTGCGTCCACGTCCAGTTGTTCAATAGCCAGTGAAACCTGCTCCAAGTCTACAGTTTCCAGAGTCGTGTTGAGTTGTTCTAGAGCCAGATTAAAACCGTCCACGTCCAAAGCAGCAATCTGCTGTATCACAGGTTCCGCATCGGCCACAACCTCATGGAGCGCAAGAAAGAAAAAGATGCCTACAACTAATACAAGCACTGTCAAAAACGATGAGATCATGCAAAAGATTCTTGTTACGCGCAACTCTCTGGTAAGCTTTGTCATGTCTGTCTGTGGGATTATTTCTTTACCCTGGTTGTTCATTTTCTGTTCCCTCGATTTCCTTTCCATTCTTTTCAACGGTTTTTCCATAAAATGCTCCACCGATGCCGAAGATGGCAAATATGGTAGCAACGCTCATGGACTGCTGAAAACTGAAAATATTATTCACAGTATATGCAAACAGGCAGAATCCGCAGGCACAGGTCACGATATTGTGGCCTGCTCCGCGAAGAAAACGCCATATGCCAGTAAGAATCATACCACCAAATGATATCAATCCCAGGATGCCTATGTTCACCAGGATAGTGAGCCACTCACAGTGAGCATTTGTCAATTGACTACCACCAAAGATTTCTTTCGTCAGAGCGCTCAATTCCTGACTTGCGCCATTGTAAAGATATGCTCCCATACAATCAGGACCGATTCCTGTGAGCTTGTGCAGAATGTTCTGCTCTGCAAAGCATTTCCACCCTATGGACCAGGTGGCACCACGATTACTACCCCATTCAGCAGAGAATGTAAATATAGAGTACTTCGACAGAGGCCCCAGGATTCCGGGCCAAGCCGTATTCAAAGTAATCATTATCGGTAATAGCACAATTAATGATGTTACAATTAAGGCTACAGCAGTGGCAAAGGTTTTTGCTATTTTTTCTGAGTATGTACCCTTTCTAACACTTCTGTACACCCAGACCAGAATGATATATGACACGCATGTCATAACAATAGGGAGCCATCCGGTACTCAGTAAATCTGTAACTCTGGAATCATAATTCATACTGTCGGGGGCAAGCAGC
The DNA here is from genome assembly GCA_022511425.1 of Acetatifactor sp. Classification (GTDB taxonomy): domain Bacteria; phylum Bacillota; class Clostridia; order Lachnospirales; family Lachnospiraceae; genus Acetatifactor. The sequence goes on along the minus strand of JAFLRO010000098.1, from coordinate 5,811 downwards.
CGGATTACCCAAGTAACTACACAGACGATTCCCAGCAGACTCACTTCCAACCAGAACATCAGCATCCTGTGGTTATCATCCACTGACAGGCAAAACATTACAAGTAAAACTGCTGAGAGGGTTACGAGACCACTGTCGCTGCCATTGGTTACCAATGTACCAAAACCCATTATTACATAGAGAGCCAGCAGAATATTTTTTAAAGGTTTTTTAGCATTCCCCTGCCAAAGAAACACAGTTCCGGCAAAAAAGACGGAGACCAGATAGCCGCAATACCAGTTGATATTTCCTATGGTAGAAATAAATGCAGAACCAGTAAAAGTCATATTTAGTGGATTTACACCAAACCGGTTCAAATATCCCAGCAAAAATACTGCCCATGATACCGCAAATGCCATATACAGCATCCACATTCGGGGTTTCCAAAGTTTAGACACAAAAAAGTAAATCAGTATTAGAAACATCTCAGGCCAGAAACCCATGTACCATCCGGTAAAGCCCCAGAGAGCATTAAAGCTAAAGAGGTCAACATCTTTATATGCAGAACAGTAATAAGAAAGAACCAATGCCAGAGCATAGCCTGCAGCAAAGAGATCGGTAACTGATAAATGGGAGCGGAGCTTCTTCCAGAGGCTGCCACGTAATTGGACAGCTAGCAGGATTAAGTATAGAACTACCGGCAAAATAATAATTTTTCCCATGTTCACAGTGTACTTATTAAAAAAGTATGCCTTGTCCGTGCCGATATGGCTGTATCCTTCCTGGTTGTAAAAAGGCATTACTCCCAAAATCAACACCAGATAGATGGTAATGGCGCAATGTATTACCATTTTGGTATACTTCTGAAGTGTGGCCATTGATTTGTCTCCTGTCAGTGAAATCTATCTTTTATGATAATCTAGCCGGACTTATTCGTCAAATTAATTATACTTCACTCGAGGGAGTCGGTGTCTCTTTTCGGGAGAAACGCCGTTCCAGACTCAGATAGGTTTGGTAGATGATCACAAAGCCCAGAGGCCCTTCCACAATTCCCCAAATTCCAAACAGTTGAATTCCTGCGTAGAGGGAGAGCAGAATGGCAATAGGTGATACCCCTATCCGCTTTCCGATCAGCTTCGGCTCCAGCAGCTCCCGGATGACAATACAAGTCACATATAGCAGCAGACAGGCTACAGCCCGCCCATAATTGCCATAGAACAGCTGCTGAATTCCCAAAGGCACCAGCACTACACCTGTTCCAATAAAGGGGAAGGCATCCAGTATCCCGGCAAGCAGTCCCCATAGGATGCCGTTTCGAATACCGCACAGCCCCAGCACTGTCGCCGCAAGAATGCCTATTATATTCATGATGATCAGCTGAGCTTTCACATAGGTAGCAATATAGCGGATAATCCCGCAGATGATTTCCAGGAGCAGATGATATTCCTCCTTATCCAGCAGACGGTTCATAATCTCATCGTAATCCTTGGCAAGCAGTACGGTAGCAATGAGAAAGGTAAGCAGAAAACCGCCAAAGACAGCCAAAGCCTTTACATACTCCAGGGATTGGGAGAGCATGCCGGGCAAAATCTGATGCTGAAAGTAGTCAATGTTGTCCTGAAGCCGGGAAAGAATGGTCTGTTCCAGGTAGGCGCTGTCAATACCGATAGCTTTTCCTATTATATCGCATACATTGTGCACTACTGCTGAAAGACCCTTTTCCAAGGAGTCCAGTCCGCCTATCCAATCAGGCAGACTTCCCACAATCCAGGAGAACAATACCCAGACCAATAACCCCAGGATGGTACAGGCCACCAGCAGCAAAAGTACCGCTCCTATCTGCCGGTGCAGGTGCAGTTTACTTTGAAGCTTCTGCAGCAGCGGTCCAAATATAGTCACAAAGAGCATGGCGATCAAAACGGGTGCCGTCAGAGGCGCAATCACTTTCAGAAAAAAATATACTGCTCCTGTCAAAAGAAGCAGTACAATCAATCGGTTATGTCGAAGCCTTTCCACCATATATTTTCCCTGCCTTTCCTGAATGGATGCCAAAACAGGTTTCATCCGAAAATAGTATGGTTGTTTTTTGGCTGAACTATAACCAATTTACAATGAAAAATAAGAAAAAGCTTTACCCTGTGGTTTGATTTGAAAATGCAGCTTTTCTTTTGTGACAGGATGGATAAATTCCAGACTGTAAGCGCAGAGCGCTGCGCTTCGGATTCCAAGCTGTTCGGAAATAATTCGGGTAGAGTCGTTGCCGTATTTGCAGTCTCCCAGCAGGCACATTCCTCCATGGGCCATCTGCGCTCGTATCTGGTGAAAGCGGCCGGTGTCAATTTGGATGTCAGCAAGAGAGAGGCAGATGGGAGAGGGTTGATGCTTGTCAACTGTCAGCATGGAGTGGTTCGCAGCTGCAGAAACTACCGTTTCCTCAAGAATATGATAGTGCAAAGATGCCTGCTTTGCCCGGGGTTCCTTAAGTGCAGCATCAGCAGACAACACCATGGCACGGTTGTTAATATCCTTGTACAGATAGTCTACAAGCTGACCGTCCTTGTTGGCAGCTTTTCCGCAAATTACGCAATAATAATGTTTATTCAACGTGCCATCTTTGTCCTTGTGTCCTAATTGTGCTGTGAGAAATGCTGCTGCGGACTTTGTTTTTCCAAAGACTAAAAGACCTTCTACAGGTTGATCTAATCGGTGCACAATACCAAGATAGGACGACCCGGTCAGATAATGCTTTAGTTCACTGACAACATCCTGCTGATCCACGCGGGCTGTTTGCGTAGCCAGACCAGCGGGCTTTTGTATCACCAGTATGTCTCTGTCCTCAAAAATGATCTTTGTTCTCATATTCGCAACCCCTTAGGATAATGATTCTTCATCACACCGCCGGCTAATTTTCCCCAGCCCAGACTAAAGCCGTCTACGCAGATTAAGTACCAGCCCTTGTCGCCTTCCACAGTAAAGGTCTGACCGTTCAGGTAGGAAATGGCTTGTCCGCTGTCTGAGCTCAGATTCCTCGTACGGGCTGCCACTCTTGGGGAGAGTGCTAATGCCAGCGCGTGAGAGGGCTCAAAACGGTTCTTCTTCATTTCGCCCAGGTGTAAGCCGGGTCTTAAAACCCTTAGCCCTTTCAGGTTCGGCAATTGCGCCGGTGCCAGGTATAGGTTCTCGCCAAACTTAATAAATACTGTCTCATTCTTCATCCCCACAGCGCTTTCCAACTGCTGGGTCAATGTGTCCCCGGAAAGAAGCAGGTTCTCCTGACAGAATGGAATAAACTCGCCCAAGTCTTTTTCTGGAATACCGCGCACAGTCCCGTTCAAAGGGAGAGCCTCATAGGAATTACAGGACTTGGAAAAACTGCCAGTTTTTTGCAGGAGCGCCGCAAAATGGCCTTCTCCGTTAACCCGGTGCGGCCAGAGGCGGAGTGTACTACGTAATTCCGAAAGGCCATTGCCCCACTGCGGTATGCCGTCGCAAGGAACGCTGCCAAAGACGGATTTATCTATGGGCAGGAGCGTGAAGTCACTGTGGCGCTCCAAAAACCTGCCAATGCTGCCCTCGTTTTCCTCTGGAGCAAATGTACAGGTGGAATAGACAAGCCGGCCGCCGGGACGAAGCATTCTTGCAGCATTGTCAAGAATCTCGTCCTGTCTCTGTGCGCACAGTTCCACATTTTCGGGACTCCATTCTTCGCAAGCCGTCTGATTTTTTCGGAACATACCCTCCCCGGAGCAAGGAGCATCTACCAGGATCCTGTCAAAATAATCAGGAAACAGTTCTGCCAGATGAATGGGTGTTTCATTGGTCACTAGGGCATTACAGATGCCCATGCGCTCTATGTTTTCAGAGAGAATTCTAGCCCTGGCAGGGTGGATTTCGTTACAGATAAGAAGACCCTTACCGCCAAGCTTTGCCGCAATCTGTGTACTTTTGCCTCCCGGCGCAGCACACAGATCCAATACCCGCTCACCGGGCTGAACCTCCAGGAACTCTACGGGCGCCATGGCGCTGGGTTCTTGAATATAGTAGAGCCCTGCCTCATGATAGGGATGCTTTCCCGGCTGAGAGGCTGGTGGATAATAGTAGCCATTTTCAGCCCAGGGAACCTTTGAAAGGTGTGTTAAAGGCTGGGTATCATCGGACCATGACTCAGCCTGTGAATTGTCTTCGATGGCAAATATTTCCGCAGCGCTTCTGCCATTCATATTCAGTTTTAGCCTGTTAAGCCGCAGAGCCTGATGTCGCTCCTGATTCATAACAATCAGAAATTCGTCATATTCTGCTCCCAACAGCTGTTTCATCCTCTCCAGAAATGCTTCCGGAAATATATCTGCACCCATATCTCTTAGTACCCACTCATGTTATTTTGTTTCTCAACATTATGAAATCCAGATTTCTATGAATATAGCAAAGTATCTCTCTAAAGTCAACCTAAATAATTCTAACCTTTTTCTACAAAATTTCTAACCTTTTACATTTCTTATGGGTCATATATAATAGGGAGTAAGCGCATACAAGACAATCAGGAGGAAAAGTAATGAATGACACCCAAGATGTCTATCTGACCGCCTTTGAACAGTTGGGGTCTTTAGAGGATGCTGGTAAGTTCAAATCATGGCTCTATCGCATAGCCGCTAACAAAAGCATTAAGTACTTGAGAAAAAAGCAGTCCCTACTTCCCGGCGATGACCAGCTGGAAGAGTTGGAAACGGAAGAGAACGAAAATTTTCTGCCGGAAGAGTATGCGCTCAATGCAGACAAAAGAAAATTGGTGCTGGAAATCACACGGAAAGTTTGCACGGACGTACAGTATCAGACTATCCTGCTGTATTACTTTAACGAATTATCCATAGCAGAAATTGCCGAGACCATGGAATGCCTGGAAGGTACTGTCAAAAATCGACTGAGTGTGGCACGGAAAAAAATTAAAGAAGGTGTCCTGCAGTATGAAAAGAAAAGCGGCGACAAACTCCATTCTTTTGGGGCCATTCCTTTTCTTACGGCATTATTTACCGCACAGATGCAGGATATACCGATGCCATCACTCCCAATTAACTTCTTAAATGGGCTCCCCAAATCAAAACTTGCTGCATTGTCAGCAAAGACAGCAAAAACAGGAGGACATATTATGTTAAAAAGCTTACAGGCTAAAATTATCGCGGGTATTGTAGCGGCAGCAGTCGCCGTGGGCGGCGTTACCACTGCAGTGGTTCTTATCAATCAAAATGCGGAAGAAGCCTCTGCGGGAGGGCTGGAAGGGAATACGCAAAATATGGCTGATGCGGGGAATAATGAGGGCACGGAAACCTCTCCGGGAACAGTTACACAGCCAACTGAAACAGATGGACTTACCGAAGCGTCCCACGAACATAACTACACGGAGGAAATAACGGTGGAAGCAACCTGCGAAACAGACGGCGAAAAGACCTTTACCTGCGAATGTGGAGACAGCTACACGGAAGTTATCAAAGCAACAGGTCATATATTTAACTATGTGTATAATGAGGACGCCACCTACTTAGCAGACGGAACCGAAACCGCTACTTGTGAGAATTGTGATGAAACGGACACAAGGACAGCAGAGGGCACTATGCTAACCTATACTTATACGGATATGAGCGCAACAAAGTACGCAAAGCAGACCGTTAATGTCAGAACGCTTCCCAGCACAGACGGGGAAAAGATTGGTTCACTTTCCACCAATGACGAAATTACCGTAACAGGACAGTGCAATGAAACAGGCTGGTATCGTTTTGAATACAATGGACAGACGGCGTATGTTGCTGGAAATTATGTAAGCGATAATAAGGTTGAAGT
>JAFLRO010000097.1 GCA_022511425.1 Acetatifactor sp. | reverse complement strand
ATCTTGTATATGTTCCCGCTGGCCTTCTTGAACTTCTCGTTCTCATGTTCCTCCCGGACATAGGCCTTTACAACGCGGATGGCTGACACATTCTCCTGAACGCTCTCGTTCAGATCATCATACTTGGGGAATGCCTGATTAAAATGCTTCATGGCCTGGGATACGATCAATGCCAGAATGCAGGCCAGAATCAGCACTGCAACAAGGTATACGCTGGCAAGCCTGGAGCTGATCCGAAAAGACATGAACATGGCGATGATCAGGGAAAAGGGCGCTCTCATGCACATTCGCAACAGCATCTGATAGGCCATTTGAATGTTGGTCACATCTGTGGTCAGTCTGGTCACAAGACCTGATGTACTGAATTTGTCAATGTTGGAAAAGCTGAAGGTCTGTATGTTCTCATACATAGCTCTCCGCAGATTTCTGGCAAAGCCGGTGGAGGCTTTCGCACCGAAGACGCCACCGCAGATGCCAAAGGTCAGGCTGCACAGAGCCGTCAGCACCATTACACCGCCAATCATCAAAATATGATTCATATTTCCCGGAGTTACACCGTCGTCGATGATGGATGCCATGAGCAATGGAATGATCATCTCCATGATGACCTCCAGGATCATGAATATCGGCGTCAGCAGTGATGGCAGCTTAAACTCTTTGATATGAGCTCCAAGTGTTTTCAGCATTGCTAAACTTCCTTTCTTCTTTATAAATCTTTACTTAAAATGCGTACTCTTTCCTTTATTTCTCTGCTTTGACTTTCATGGTCAAGCTAATCCTCTTTTTGGCTGTATCAACGCTCAATACCTGTACCTCCACGACATCTCCCACGCTGACCGCCTCTAAGGGATGCTTGATATAGCGGTCCGTGATCTGTGAGATATGTACCAGTCCGTCCTGATGGACACCTATGTCCACAAACACGCCAAAGTCAATGACATTGCGGACGGTTCCCTTCAGTATCATGCCGGGCTTTAAGTCTTTCATATCCAGCACATCACTTCGCAGAATCGGCTTAGGCATATCGTCTCTTGGGTCCCGGGCAGGCTTCTCCAACTCCTTTAAGATGTCAGTTAGAGTGATCTCGCCGATTCCCAGCTCGTCCGCAAGCTGTTTCTTATCCTTAATGCGCTTCTCCAAACTGGAAACTGACAAGCTGCCTTCGGGTGTCGTTCCATGAAAATCCTGTCCCGGATGGCTGTTCTTTTCATTGACTGATTTAGTCGATGCTTTTTGCGACACCTTATCCGCTTCCAGTGTCACACCGCCCATTGCCGCTGCCAGAGCCCTTCCCATAGCAGTGTTGGTATTGCGGACCTGCACTGTCATTGGCTTTTTCTTTTGCGACACAGATGACACACTGCCTGTCGGTGCTGTAGTAGTCTTCTTTTCCGCAGCTTTTTCAGCTGCTGCCTTCTTCTGGGCGACACGTACGTCATCCATGGTCATGCCCAGTTTTTCCAGAAGCTTCTCCGCTGCCTCATAGGACTCGGGGTGAACGCTGGTTGCATCCAATGGATTGTCTCCATCCAGGATCCGCATAAAGCCTGCACACTGTTCATAGGCCTTGGGACCCAGCTTAGCCACCTTCAGTAGCTGCTTCCGGTTAGTGAAGCGGCCATTCTGTTCTCTGTAATCCACGATGTTCTTTGCGATGGTCTTGTTGATACCGGAAATGTATTCCAAAAGAGATACGGAGGCGGTATTCAGATCTACGCCCACCTTGTTCACGCTGTCTTCCACTACGCCGCTCAATGCCTCGCCCAGCTTCTTTTGGTTCATGTCGTGCTGATACTGGCCCACACCGATGGACTGGGGATCGATCTTCACCAGCTCCGCCAGCGGGTCCTGAAGTCTTCTGGCGATAGAAGCGGCACTTCTCTGTCCCACATCAAAGTTGGGGAATTCCTCTGTAGCCAGTTTGCTGGCGGAGTAGACGCTGGCTCCTGCTTCGTTTACAATCACATACTGAACCGGTCTGTCTAGCTCCTTCAAAAGCTCCACGATCACCTGCTCCGACTCCCGGGAAGCGGTTCCGTTGCCCACGGAGATCAGATCCACCTTGTATTTTTGGATCAGTCGCTTCAGTTCTATCTTGGCTTCCTGCACCTTATTCTGGGGCGCAGTGGGATAGATGACCTTGGTGTCCAGTACCTTTCCGGTGGGATCGACCACGGCCAGCTTACAGCCGGTACGGAAGGCGGGATCCCAGCCCAGAACCACCTTGCCCGCAATAGGCGGCTGGAGCAGCAACTGCTCTAAGTTCTTGCCAAACACAGCGATAGCGCCATCCTCCGCCTTCTCCGTGAGAAAACTCCTCACCTCACGCTCGATAGCCGGTGCAATCAGACGGTCATAACTGTCTCTGATCACCTCCTGAAGCACGGGAGTCGTATGGGGATTCTCGGCAGTTACGGTCTTCTTCTCCAGAAATCGCAGAATACGCTCCTCAGGCGCGTTCACCTTCACCGTCAGAATCTTCTCCGTCTCTCCCCTGTTCAGCGCCAACACTCTATGCCCCGCAACTTTCTTTACGGGTTCCTCAAAATTGTAATACATCTCATAGACACTCTGGACTTTCTCGTCCTTGGCCGTACTTGTGATGATACCCTCATCCATGGTCAGTTCACGGATATAGCTGCGGTAATCCGCATCATCGGAAATATTCTCGGCGATAATATCCTTCGCTCCCTGCAGGGCTTCCTCCGGTGTAGACACACGTTTCTCCTCGGGTACATCCTCTCCGGTCACATATTTAGCAGCTTCCTCCAGCACGGGCGCCTGAGCCTCCTGAGCCAGAATATACTCTGCCAGGCCATCCAATCCCTTCTCCTTTGCCACACTGGCGCGTGTCTTTCTCTTGGGCCGGTAAGGCCGGTATAGATCCTCTATCGCAACCAGAGTCTGAGCCGACAGAATCTTCTCCTTTAATTCCGGCGTCAGCTTTCCCTGCTCCTCAATGCTTCCCAGCACCTGTTCTTTTTTCTCCTCCAGATTGCGCAGGTATGTAAGTCTCTCGTTAAGATCCCTGAGCTGTTCATCGTTCAGAGAACCGGTGGCCTCCTTTCTGTACCGGGAGATAAAGGGAATGGTATTTCCCTCGTCAATGAGCTTTACGGCAGCTTCCACCTGCCATTTCTCCACCTTCAGTTCTTCTTTTAGCTTTAGAATAATATCCATTGTCCGCCCTTACCTTTCTGCCCATGGGGTCATCCGCCCCGCGGCATTTCCACATGTGCCCATTATACTAGAAAATTTACTTAACCGCAAGTGACGGCATCCAGCCAACGCTTCTCATTCCGATATCTACAGCGAACAAACTGGTATTGCCCTGCTCGAGCCATTCTAATTGACATATCAAGTTTGAAATGATACATTAATAGTAATAACAGTCGGATGACTGATTTTCAGGAGACAGTGAGGAACTTCGCCCCATGGACGAAAATTGGAATCAACGCAATAACCGAGCTGACGACAGCCAATGGGATCGCTGGAACAGCACTGCTGCCAATAGCAGCTACTACAACCAGCCCGTCCATAAACCCTACGGCCGTGGGTTCAGCATGGCCTCATTTATCTTGGGAGTGTTGTCCGTCACCATAGGCTGCTGTGGTATTTCACTCCCTCTGGGTGCCTTGGGCATTTTTTTCGCCCTGCTGGTTTATCGAAAAGGGAAGAAGTTAAATAATACAGCCAAGAGTGGATTGGTATTATCCTCCATCGGTGCCGTGCTCGGAGTCCTTGTGGTCATATACGCCGTGATTACGCTTCCAAGCTTTATGAGTCGGCTGAGGGCGGAAATTGACCAGGCTCAATCAAGTTCTATGCCCGATGCCTACACCGAATTTTTAAACCGCTACTACGATCTTCTATCAGATTATTACGGGATTCCCGTTGAAGAATAGGAGGACTGCATATGATTAACTTTTCGTCTTCTATTAACCCCGGATATTCCGGATCCGGATATGGCTATACCGGAGGTACGTACAACAATCTTACCATGGGTGGTCGCAGCCTAGACGACAACCGTCCTGTCGCCGGATCCGACGACAGCCAAATCAATGGCCTGAAGGATCCTTTAAAGGAAAAAGAGGAAAAAGAAAAAAAAGAGAAAACAGGCATTAAAGACCCCTCTGAGGAGTGTCAGACTTGTAAGAACCGCAAGTATAAAGATGGCTCCGATGAGATGGTTTCCTTTAAAACGCCCACTCATATCTCGCCTGAGAGTGCGGCTGCCGCAGTCCGTGCCCACGAACAGGAGCATGTGACCAATGCCTATTCAAAGGCTGCCACAAAAAACGGAAAGGTAATGTCCGCCTCCGTGTCCATCCACACAGCCATATGCCCGGAGTGTGGACGCACATATATTTCCGGCGGCACTACACATACGCAAATCAAGTATTATAACGAGGATAACCCTTATCAGAAAAGTCTGAAATCCGCTGACAGAACAAAGTACAGCGGTATGAATCTGGACTATGCGGTATAAGAAAAAATGCCGTCCGTGCGGTTTTCCTGAGAGGTCTTATGAAGCAATATAAGGTATGTTATGAACTGAAAAATACTGCCAAGGACAATTTGGACGGGAAATACCGCTCCGCGGTACTGATTTGTCTGCTATCAGCCTTGATTTCCAGTGTTGTCTTGGAAATTGTGGAAGGTTTTGTACCCAATACCGGGTCTTTGGCGACAACCTATCTGATAGGCGGTACAGCTTCTTTAGTTGTGACTTGGGTGTTGGGTGTTCTGGATCTGGGGATTGCGCTCTTCTTCCTGAATGCAGCCTGCGGCAAACCTTACAAGGTCAATGATCTGTTCTACGGTTTTCATGGCGACACCTCAAAGATTCTGACTATCTCAGCTGCACGGGCTCTGGTCAGCTGTATAAGCATGCTTCCTGCTCAGTACCTGTTGAGCGCGGCGCTGTATTACCCCAGCCCCACCCTGTTTATCTGGATTGCAATTACTGCGATCGTCGGGCTCTGTATCCATCTGACCGCGGGATTGGGCGTGATGCTGTCGTATTACGCAATGCTGGATTTTCCCGATAAATCAGCCAGGGAAATCTTGAAAATGAGTTTTCAACTGGTCAAAGGCCGCAGAAAAAAGCTCTTTTTGTTACAGCTCAGTTTTCTCCCACTGGATTTTTTATGTATATGCAGCTTTTTTGTCGGATATCTTTGGCTGATTCCTTACAAAAACATGACCTATACCTGCTTTTTCCTGGATATAATGAATCCAAAAGAAACATAAAAAAGCATTCTGACTTTCTTAACAGAAATATACAGAATGCTTTTTTAATGAATATAAAGGTTTTTTATTCTTTTTAATAACCTTCAAAACTTTCAAACGCTGATTTGCTTATTTCAGACCTGCCTTTAATTTTCTCCGTTGTCTTTTGTGTTTATCCATTTTAAATATCCATTGATAAAGGTGTCCAGGCTGCCGTCCAACACTGAATCAACATTTCCGGTCTCCACCTCTGTCCTGTGGTCTTTGACCATGGTGTAAGGCTGGAGTACATAGGAACGGATCTGGCTGCCCCAGGCTATATCCTTTACCTCACCGCGGATATCGGAGAGCTTCTCCACGTTGGCTTCCTGCTTCAGCAGATACAGTTTTGCTTTCAGCATCTGCATGGCCTTGTCCTTGTTCTGGAACTGGCTGCGCTCGTTCTGGCACTGAACCACAGTTCCTGTAGGAATGTGAGTGATACGGATGGCTGAGGAAGTCTTGTTGATATGCTGGCCGCCCGCGCCGCTGCTTCGGTAGGTGTCGATGCGCAGATCCTTCTCATCGATCTCCACATCCAGATCTTCCTCAATGTCGGGCATCACATCCAGGGACACAAAGGAAGTCTGACGCTTGCCCTGGGCATTGAAGGGTGAAATCCTAACCAATCTGTGTACGCCCTTCTCAGACTTCAGGTAGCCATAGGCATTGACACCGTTTACCTGGAAAGTTACGGACTTGACTCCCGCTTCGTCACCGTCCAGATAATCCAGTACATCCAGCTGGAAACCCTTTCTCTCAGCCCATCTTGTATACATGCGGTACAGCATGCCGCACCAGTCACAGCTCTCAGTGCCGCCTGCACCGGCGTTCAATTTCAGAATGGCATTGTTCTTGTCATATTCTCCGGACAAAAGGGTGCTGATGCGAAGCTCTTCCAGTTCTCCGATGAACTCGTCCAGCTCCGCCCGGATATCCGGGATCATAGAGCCGTCATTCTCCTCATACCCCAGCTCAATCAGGGTAAGAATATCATCGTACTGAGTGAAGAGTTTATTCACGCCCTCCACGGTATCCTTCAAATTCTTTAATTCCTTCATCTTGTTGTTGGAGCGATCGGGATCATCCCAGAAGCCAGGTGCCTCCATCTCCATCTCGAGCTCTTCTATCCTCTTTGACTTGTTAGTCAGGTCAAAGTGAATCCCTCACTTCCGCTAATGGAGTTTCGTAAGCCAGAAGTTCTGACTTCATCTGATCAAGTTCTACCACTTTGCGTCACCTTCTTTCTATTTATATATTAATAAATTCTAACCATTATCATTACATTGATAACAGCCATTGCCGAAATCCAGAAGCCTTAGTGGAACTTCAGACCTTGCGTCCACAGCACTGCTTATACTTCTTCCCGCTTCCGCAAGGGCAGGGATCATTGGGATATACCTTTGCGTTTTCCTTCTTCACAGGCGCCTTGGCAACACTGTCGTCCTTGTTGGTGCCGGTGACCTTCGCCACCTGCTCCCTCTCCACCTTCTGCTCCACTTTCACATGGAACAGCAGACGGACGGTCTCCTCCTTAATATTCTGGGTCATCTCATCAAACATATTATAACCGCTCATCTTGTACTCAACCAGCGGATCTCTCTGACCGTAGGCCTGGAGGCCGATGCCCTGGCGCAGCTGATCCATGTCGTCGATGTGATCCATCCACTTTCTGTCGATGACCTTTAAGAGAATTACCCGCTCCAGCTCACGGATTGCCTCGGAGTTGGGGAATTCTGCTTCTTTACTCTCGTAGAGCTTCACTGCCTCCTCCTTCAGCTGTTGCTTCAGGCTGTTTTTCTTGGGCGTCTTTACCCGCTCTAAGGTCACAGGCTGCAGAGGAATGGTGGGAATCAACAGGGTATTTAACTCGTTGAAGTTCCACTCCTGAGGCTCCGCATCATCGTTGATGCTGATGTCCACACAGTTCTCGGTAATATCCGTAATCATCTTATAGACAAAGTCCCTCATGCTCTCGCCGTTCAGTACACGACGGCGCTCGTCGTAGATGATCTCCCTCTGCTCGCTCATGACACGGTCATATTCCAACAGATTCTTACGGATACCAAAGTTGTTATTCTCTATCTTCTTCTGAGCAGACTCGATGGCATTAGTCAAAGCCTTGTGTTCAATCTCTTGACCCTCTGGCACGCCCAGGGCATTGAACATGCCGATCAGGCGCTCGGAACCGAAGAGACGCATCAGTTCGTCTTCCAGGGAAATATAGAATTTGGATTCACCCGGGTCGCCCTGACGTCCGGAACGTCCGCGCAGCTGATTGTCAATACGTCTGGATTCATGGCGCTCAGTGCCGACAATTTTCAATCCTCCGGCAGCCCTTGCCTCCTCGTCCAGCTTGATATCCGTACCACGGCCGGCCATGTTAGTTGCAATGGTAACTGCCCCATGAATACCGGCGTCCGCAACAATCTCAGCTTCCATCTCGTGGAACTTGGCGTTCAGTACCTTGTGCTGGATGCCCCGCTTAGTGAGCAGTCCGCTCAACTCCTCACTGGCATCGATATTGATGGTACCCACCAGCACGGGTTGACCCTTTGCATGAGCTGCTTCCACCGCATCTACAATAGCTTTCAGCTTCTCCTTGCGGGTCTTGTAGACGGCATCCTGAAGATCTTCGCGGATCACAGGGCGGTTGGTAGGGATTTCCACTACATCCATACCGTAGATTTCTCTGAACTCTTTCTCCTCCGTCAGGGCAGTACCGGTCATGCCGCATTTTTTTTCAAATAAATTAAAGAAATTCTGGAAGGTGATGGAGGCCAAAGTCTTACTTTCTCGCTTCACCTTTACATGTTCCTTTGCCTCGATAGCCTGATGTAGGCCGTCGGAATATCTCCGTCCGGGCATAATACGACCCGTGAACTCATCCACGATCAGCACCTGATCGTCCTTCACCACATAATCCTGATCCCGGAACATCAGGTTGTGGGCTCGCAGCGCCAGAATGATATTGTGCTGAATCTCCAGATTCTCAGGATCAGCGTAGTTCTCAATGTGGAAGAAATTCTCCACTTTCTTTACACCGGCCTCGGTCAGATTGATGACTTTATCCTTCTCATTTACGACGAAATCTCCGGTCTCCTCCTGAACCACACCCATGATGGCGTCCATCTTGGTCAGTTCGTGCATGTCCTCACCCCGCTGCATCCGTCTTGCCAGTAGATCACACATCTCGTAAAGGGCGGTGGATTTGCCGCTCTGGCCGGAAATGATCAGAGGGGTCCGCGCTTCGTCGATGAGCACTGAGTCCACCTCGTCGATGATAGCGTAGTGCAGGTCACGGAGAACCAGCTGTTCTTTATAGATGACCATGTTGTCTCTCAGGTAATCAAAACCCAACTCATTGTTGGTCACATAAGTAATATCGCAAGCATAAGCCTTCTGACGCTCCTCGCTGTTCATGCTGTTCAATACCGCACCAACTTTCAGTCCCAGGAACTCATGAACCTGTCCCATCCATTCAGAGTCACGCTTCACCAGATAGTCGTTGACCGTAACCACATGAACACCTTTTCCCTCCAGGGCATTCAGGTAGGAGGGCAGAATTGCCACCAGAGTCTTACCTTCACCGGTACGCATCTCGGCAATACGGCCCTGGTGCATGATGATGCCGCCGATGAGCTGTACTCGGTAGGGCTCCATGTTGAGTACCCGTCTTGCTGCCTCGCGCACAGTGGCGAAGGCTTCGGGGAGCAGGTCGTCAAGGGTCTCACCGTCAGCAAAGCGCTTTTTGTATTCGTCGGTCTTGGCACGAAGTTCTTCATCGGAAAGAGCCTGCATGGCTGGGCGGAGTTCTTCGATTTTGTCCACCAGAGGCTCTATGCGACGCAGTTCACGTTCGCTGTGAGTTCCAAATATTTTATCAATGATTTTCACTTATTTCCATACCTTTCCGCGGCCTGAGGGGCAGCTTCCGTTATGCGCTTTTATACATGTGTACTGTAGGGGTTAAAACGGAGAAGCTGTGCAGGCGCTTTGTCACTCTTTGTCACTATGTCTGTGTCGTAGAAGTCCACGGTTTATTGTAACAGATTTTGGGGTGGGTTTCAACACTTCGATGGGGGGAAGGGATTAACATTTTATAAAATATTTGATGTTATTGAAATTATTATGGGGGGTATTATAGGTTTTTGTTTTAGGTTTCCACGAGTGACG
This sequence comes from Acetatifactor sp., assembly GCA_022511425.1. Taxonomy (GTDB): domain Bacteria; phylum Bacillota; class Clostridia; order Lachnospirales; family Lachnospiraceae; genus Acetatifactor. The sequence goes on along the minus strand of JAFLRO010000097.1, from coordinate 137 downwards.
GCACTGGGAGGCGGGCATGCTCCCGCGCACGCGGCAACGCTCCGGTGAACTAACTGCCAACTTCGACTAGGGCGTGAAAGAACATCACGCCAAGTCTACGTAGGCAGTGGATTTCACCTCCGTCTAAGTGCGCCGCT
>JAFLRO010000096.1 GCA_022511425.1 Acetatifactor sp. | reverse complement strand
ACATACCATCATAAGACACCGATTCCGTCAGTTCTCCGAAATCATTGTTATATTCGTCGTACTCCGCTTTACTGACATCGGTTCTTGCGTTAATGCTGCTTCCTATAGTAAGCTGCATTTGGGTTCCGGTATCAATCACACGCGATTCGCCGACTGCCTCTACACTGCCGTCCTGCGCAAATCTATAAAAAGCATTGCGTCGATTATTACCTGCTCTCTCGTCAACAACACAAAAAACATTTCCTTTTGGTGCATATTCCACACTCGTTCCTCCGACGTCTCCCTGAGAACCAGAATACAATAAAACATAATTGCAACTATCGGTTTCCTTGCTGTAATACATCAAAGCAGATACATTATCATTACTATAAGTCATCAGGCATTCCGGCAGATCATCACCATTGATGCAGACCAGCTTATAGCTGTTGACACGAACAAATTCCCCGGAATTCATCTCCATATATTCCGCATATCTTTCCATCAGTTCTTCCAGGGTAAGCTCTGCTCTCTCTGTCGTCTCTTTCGCCGGTTCCTCTGTCACCGCATCCGAATCCGTTTCTGTTATTTCTGTTGCCTCCTTTGCTGCTTCATCCGAAGTTTCTTCCGCCACTTCTTTCACTGTCTCGTCAGAAGCTTCCTCTGCCGTCTCCTCCGGTATACTCTCAGAAGACTCTTCTGCAAATTCTGCTGTTTCGCTTTCCGAAAGTTCTTCTGTCTTTTGTTCGGAAACTTCTTCTCCTTCTTCTTCATTCATCATATAATAATAAGTAAACCCTACTGCGAAAAACGCCAGGATTACGCATACGATTCCTACGGCGATCAACATTCTTCTTCCCGTTCCGTTCTTTGCCTTCTTTCCCTGCTTCGCATTCATTGCATTGTCCGGCGTAAGACTCGTCATTCCCTGCGTATTAATCGGCAGCGTCCTCATTTGAGGTGGTGCAGTATATGCTTCCGTCTGTTTTTCTGACACTGATGTCGTTTCCTGCGTATTTGTTATTTGGGTACTTTCCTCATTTATCGTTTTCTCCTGCTCTATCATCTGACGGATCGACTGCAGACTGTCCAAACGACCTTCCCACTCTACTGCCAGTCCGGAACATATCAGAGATTTAATCTGCTCCGGCAGCTTAAGGTATATTCCGGCAAACGGATCGTCCCCTTCCCGCATTGCGGGAACTTCCAATATCTGTCCGGTCATCATATGATACATGGTGGCACAGACTCCATAGACATCACACCAATTTCCCTGTTCTCCGTCCTCCATATACATTTCAAGCGGAGAAAAGCCGCTTTTTACCCTGCAGTTGTTATCTAAGACACCGTCTTCTCCATTTTCGCACACCAGATTGAAATCGCACAGAAGTCCACGGCCATCAGCCGTGATCAAAATATTGTCGGTACTTACATCCCGATGCAGTATTCCTCTGTCATGCAGCAGGGATAAGCCTTTTACAACCGGCTCCATAATCTGCAGTACCTGTTTTACGGGAATACCCTGCCCGTACTCCTTAAGGTATTCAACACCGTTTCTACCCTCCACGTACTCCAGCACCATATAGACAGCCTGCTCCTCTTTAATGATATCCAAAAGCTGTACGATCCCCTGTACTTTTCCGATCCGCATCAACTTTTCCCACGCTGCCATCCGGATATCTGTCAAGTTTTCACGGATTTCCTTGACAACAACTCTCCTGTCGGCCTGTCTGTCAATCGCCAGATATGTCTTGCCCTCGCCGCCTTCTCCGAGCAGCCTCTGCAACTGGTACTTCCCCTGTATCTCTCTGTATTTTTCCATCATCATTTCCTCTCGCTATGTATTAGTCCGATATAACAAAACACTCCGTAAATAACGGAATACCCAAATAACACACCCCACGCAAACAGCAGATGCCATGCGGAATGGGTGTAGAAATCCTCAGCCTCATGTACAAACTGCGGCACTTCTTCCTGAATCTTCATGGTAAGTTCATTCAAATTGGCAATACTGCCGTACGCTTCCATTGCCCAGCGACAGTTCACCACATAAGAGACTTTTTCAATCACGCCCTGCAATGTAAAGGCCAACCCGGAGAACAGTATCTGCGGCATCAGAAGGATCGGCGCCACCGTCATCGCACGATCAGCGTTGTAGAACAGGGATGAGACAAATAATCCCATTGCCGTTGCCGAAAGAGCTGTCAAAAAAGTAGTAATATAACACTCCACCCATGCAGGCATCAGGATACCTTCTTCGGGCAGCCCGATCAAAACATTGACCGTTCCCAAAAGCAGTCCTGACTGAAGCAGACAGAAAAACCCGAGTACAATAAACTTAGACATAATGTATGCGCTGAGACTTAAGCCGGATAAATATTCACGCTTCAAAATCGTCCGTTCCTTACACACTTCTTGTATGGAATTCAAAATACCAATCCAGAAAGCACAACAGGATAAGGCAAACAGAATCGCCTTGGTAATCTCATACTGTTCATACAGGTTTTCATCCGCGACAAGATACATCAGAACCCCCAGAAGCGGCGCCTGACATAATAATAATATAAGCCTCTTGATGTCATGGAACATCAGGCTGAAATACCGCCTTGTCAAGATGCCGGTCTGTTTCCTTACCGCGCCTCCATAATGAATCTTTGCATTGATGTTGGAGGCTTCCTCCCGATTCTCTTCCCAACCGCCTGACTGCTCATAGAATCTCTGCTGCCAGTTCTCCGAGTCATCCGTCACCATGTTATATACCTGTGCCAACTGCTCCACTCCGAAGAAATCATATGCACCCTGCGGGGTGCCGTAATAGCAGAGCCTTCCGCCTTTGCCCAGAAAAATGATCTTATCACACAGATGGATATTCATGGTATTGTGCGTGATCAAAATGATTGTCTTTCCCATTCTGGACATCTTTTTCAGAGTTTCCATCAACTTTTCTTCGGTACCGGGATCCAGTCCCGACGACGGCTCATCTAAGAAAAACAGCTTTGGATCCGACAACAGTTCAACTGCAATGCTTACTCTTTTTCTCTGCCCACCACTGAGATTTTTGATCAAGAAATTCTCTCTTCCATTCAGTTCCACCATAGAGATGACCTCTGCAATTTTAGCCTTTCTCTCTTTCTTCGAAGTGTCCTTAGGCATTCTCAGCATTGCCGCATAATTGAGCATCCCCTGTACGGTCAGCGTGTCATAGACAATGTCCGCCTGTGGCACATACCCGATGATCTGTTTCATCGTCTCGTAGTTATCATACAGATCATCGCCATTGATGAGCACCTGTCCCCCGGTTGGTTTGCTGTATCCGCTGATACAATTCATAAAAGAAGATTTACCGGCGCCGGAACCTCCTATGATTGCCACGAACTCTCCCTGTTTAATGGACAGATCAATATGATCTACGATGTCCAGTTTACCTTTGGAAGTTTTCACCGTCTTAACGATATCCCTAGCATCAACCTGAATTCCGTCCTCATAGGTAAGATAACTGATACCGGCATATGAAAAAATAAATTTTGTATTTGCCAGCAATATGATATCTTTCTCGTGAAGCGTATACTCCCTTTGCACTTCACAGCCGTTTACAATGACGCTTCCGGCGTTCTTTCCCACTTTCAGGCTGTATCCTGCCGACGAACCGTCAATGACCATATGTCTCTTGGACACATTACTGTTATCCAGAGAGATGTCACAGTCATTTCCCCTGCCTACCACAATATGCGGCTTGTCCTGCAGGGATATCCTTCTCCATCCGGCGCTCTTCCCTTCGACGCCAAACAATATCAGCACATCGTTTTGTGCTGATTCCTCACTGCCTGTAATGCGGATAATATTTCCCACCTGCAGTCCGATGCTGCTCACCCGCTCGTTTTCCACATAGATTCCGTTGGTACTCTGACAGTCGAACAGCATACACATTTCCTGACTTATGACAAACTTGGCATGATGCTGTGAGACAATCGGAGACTGCAGCACAATATCATTGTCTGCGGCTCTTCCCAATGTAATCTCTTCTTTCTCAAAAGTGAGAATATCCACCATATATGGCGCACTTTCTCCGTCAAATATTGTTAACCAGAGCATTTTGCCACTTTTCCTATTGACCGCCAATCTTTAGTCCTCCCATAGATTCCCAATAAAATCGTAAGTATAGACGTATTCTATATCCCCGTCATAGTAAGTTGTTAAAATCTTATATCCTAAAACATTATAGGTACTTATTTCTTCCCAGCTTCCGTCATCATAAAATGCCTGCAATGTATCTCCCGACAAATTTCCGAACCGATCATAAGTATAAACAGTCTCCTCCCTGCCGGCGGGATTCGACCAGTCGTCATAATAGCGCGTAAGCACCTTCCCCACCAGCTTTCCGGATTGATCATACTCATAGACGGTTTCCGTCGCATCGCTCTTGACACCGTTTCGATTGACGGACTGCTGTCTTTCACTTGTCAGATTCCCTGAATCGTCATAACTGTATATGATACTGCTTTCGGTGCCCGCTTTTCCATCCGAATCATAATACCAGTCCTCATAACCGGCCATTTCGCCGGAGGAGTTGTAGCGATAATACCCTTCTATTCTGCCGCTCGGATTTCCATCGGACTGATAGGACTGTCTGACAACATCTGTCAGCTTACCGGAACGGTCGTAGCTGTACGATATCTGTACCGTTCTGTATGGGACGTCCCTTTCGTCAGGTACCTGCTCCGTCTCACTTATCAGTTTTCCCGAAGAATCATAATCATAAATGGTAATTCCTCGCAATGCACCTGACTTTACAACATATCTCTCACACCGCGTGACAACAATATGATTCAACAGGTATTTCCGCTGGCTTTCCAGACGCATATCATCTGTCTCTCTGTATCCCTGCTGCAGAACGGTAATTGCCTGTTCGTACTCTCCCTCCCTGACATAATCATTGGATATTCCGATATAGGACGCTCTTATGCCTTCCTGCGCTTCCTCACTCTCTTCATCTATTTTCAGCGCAGCATTATAGGCACCCAGTGCTTCCTCATATTTTCCTTCCGCATACAACGAATCGGCAGTCTTCATGGTTTTCCTATAATGATGCATATCGCTGCGCAGATACACCACTGTCCCTGCAGCAACGCATACAATCAATATAATTCCCACAAAAACTGCCGTTTTACGTTTATTTTTCCCCATAGATACCCTGATGCCAGCATGCCATGACAGCGGCATGACCGACATTTTAGTCCTCTCCTTTATTCATTCAGACCCGTTTCCAGAAAGCGGTATGCTTCCTGAAGCGTAGGTGTCTCCCATTCAGAAAATTGGTCTGTCTGTCCATAGTCATAAGTATTCTTGTCCTGATCGATGTAGCGTATCATCTGATCTTCCTTAAAATACAGCCGGTGCTCGTCACCGCCGTTATAGATAAAGGCAAAGTAGAATTCTCCGTCATGATAATAGTACTCTCTGGCATAATCCCAAGCGTCCGTGCCCTTCTTTACCACAATTTTGACCGGTATTCCATCTTCCAGGTAGAAGGTCACATTATCTGACGTACTCTGCTCATAGCTGCCCAGACTATCCTGCGTTCCATAGAACCACTCACGAATCTGCTTAACCTCATCCTCCACATTAATGTCAAGTATCAGCTTTTCGTCCTCAGATTCTTCTTCTGCAATATCAGAATCTTCATCGCCTGATGATTCTGTTTCATCTACCGCAGCAGTCTCTTCGCCGTCCGATGCCTCTGCCGAAGCAGTCTCCACACTGTCTGCTTCTTCCGCTTCGGTCACCACTTCTTCACCTTCTGATGTTTCCGCGTTCTGACCGTCAACGTCATCTCCTAAATCTCCGATAAAGGCGTATGTGTTGGTATATTCTGTGTACAAAGTTGTTTCTTCCTGCGAGCGCATATCATATGTAACCTTTTCTTCATAGACGACATTTCCAAACATATCACAGGTGTAAGTCGTCTCAGACTCATAATCACCGGTAACATAGGTCTGCCTGGAAATATTGCCTTCCGCATCGTAATTATATGTAATCTCATACCAATTGCTGGTGCCTGTCGCAGAAGAATAGTTATCCTCCAGCAGCTTACCACTGCTGTCATACACCCATTCATGTACTGTATGAAACGAACTTGAGGTAGGCCCTGTATATTCTTCATATATTAATTTCCCACTGCTGTCATATTCGTATACAGTCTCCGAAAAGGGCTCTCTACTTTCTCTGTATTCTGTCTTCTTTATTAATCTTTCCCGATCATCATAACTGTAAGTGATAGTGGAACTCTCGGTTCTTGTCCATTCCAGTTGATCATTTGTGAGTCTATTCATACGATATTCTGAACAACTTAAAACTTTTCCTCGGCCATCATATCTGTATGTGTTTTGATATGTCAAATTGTCTGACGCGTAATCAACATTTACTAATCTTCCTTCGTCATCATATGTGAGTATCCTTTCTGAAGTATCAGAATACCTCGCCCCAATAATCTTCCCATTATCATAGTTGATTTCTGTGTCAAGACCACAGGAGAGTGTATATAATTCCGTTCCATTACTATCGCGGAAGAACACTTCGTGATTAGCGTGTACATGTTCATCGTCATTGAAAAATTCCTGTATTTGCTCAACGACCCTTCCGTCATCATCGTAGACGGTAGTATTTACCCCAGTAACATCATAATAGACATTTTCATCGGGTGTACCTTTATCAGATGTGAAACTGTTATAAGGAGCATAAACTTCCTCACTAGATAGTTCCCCGGCATCATCGTACTCATAAATATATTGGCTGACATAACCCTTATACTGCTGCCACTCATCATCCTCCCGGTCACGGTACGCGAGATCCACCTTGACAAGAACGATGTTGTCCCTCAGATACTCTTCCCGCGTTTTCAGCGTCATATCTTTTGTGACCAGATATCCGTCCTGCAGTATCGTGACCGCCTGCTCGAATTTGTCCAGACGTATATACGCATTGGACATTCCCAGATAGGCATCCGCATTGTCCTCCTGTAAGGCCGGCACCGCTTTGTAAGCATCAAGCGCTCCTTCATAGTCCTCCTCACGGTACAGCTGCTCTCCCAGTCCCATATAGGATGCAATCTTGCCGGCAACAGCTTCCTCACTCTCCTGGTTAATCTCCAAGGCAGCATTATACGCCTCCAATGCCTCCTTATAGTTTCCCTCCTCATAGAACGCATTGGCGGTTTTCATATTCTTCTTATAGTGGTAAGCATCGCTGTTGAAATAAACTACGGCCCCGGCTGCGACACACACTGCCAATAACAGAACCACAAATAAGGCTATAGGTTTCTTTCTTGTCTTCGGTGCAGTCGCGCTATTATCCCGTATTTCCGAGCTCTCAGATGCCTGAACCTCTTCTCTATCCACCTTAACTTCTTCCGCTGCCGACGGCGGTGATACCGGACTGCCGCATTTAGAACAGAACTTTGCATTGGGTTTTAATTCAGCACCACATTTCTTGCAATACACCTTATGTACCTCCAAAACTTCATTAATCATAAGCAGAAATATCGATAATATCAGAACTCATTGCTATCTATCACTTGCTCTTAGCATATTTTACCTAATCCTTTAATGGCGTTCCGCATTTAAAACAGAACTTATAATTCAAGGCATTTGAGGCCCCGCACTGACTACAGTACACAACATTTGCCGATACTGCTGCCTGCCCATCATCTACACCAAATACCTGTTTTTCTTCGGAAAGTTGTTTGATTCTTTCTTTATGTGTGACAATCTCCTGCTCTTTTTCCCCGATTTTCTGTAAAAGCTCTTCCACGCCGTTCAATGTATCCCCGTCGTTATTCCAATTTTCGAAGACAATATTTCCGATAGATAATTTTAAGTTGGTAATCTCTTTTTCAAGAGCAGCAATGTGACTTTTGCACTTTGACTCCTCCACAAAATTATTGGTTTTTACATTTAGCGTTGCTATTCCTTTTTCCAGTGTTTCTTTTAATCCAGCCATTTTTTCTCCTTTACGTTTTGTTTTCTATCACTTTAATAAAGAATAAATAAAGTGTTTGAACATCGCTCAAGCACCTTATTTACAATGAGGATCATATTCATTTTAGTAAAACAATCACTAATAAAACAATAAGTATGATAATAGTTAATGCAACTTTTGAAGGTTCTGAAAATCCATTCATTTTTCTACCACCTTCTTACAACCGTGTGTAATTACCACAACCTCTGGTGGCACAATATTTATACTTATTGCCTACAACTAATCTTGCTCCACAACTAGGGCAAAAATTAGCATTCAATAATATTTCATCCCGCGTTCCTTCAAATTTTTTAATTTCATCCCACTCTATAGGTGCCTCTAAACGTCCACGTCTTAACTCTTCACATTTCCTCTCATGCTCAATTTTGTGATAGTATTGCTTTTCTTTAGACTTCTCTAACTCATCCAGAATTTCCTCCATTTTTTCGACAGATAGATCCGCACCTTCCAAACCTCTTTTAATATCACTTTTTATATCTTCTAATTTATTTGTAAGACTCCCAAACATCCTTTCCCTCCTCCTGATTACAACCGTGTTCCACACTCGGTACAGAATTTTGCTCCTTCATTTATCTGGGCTCCACAATTAGTACAATACGCAGTATTAGAAACCTGTTCCGGTAATTCTTTTTCAACAGTTACATCGCCCGTGTATGGTTCTGACCAACACTGCTTACACTTCTCTATATTGTCAAAATCATCACAGCCGAAATACCCCTCGAAAGCTACCTTTCTGCAAGTCACTCCTGCTAAATCCTCCAATGTCAACTGCGAGTTTGGAAAGCGAAGATTGTATTCTGAGTAGTATGTTACAGGTCTCTTATCTAACTCCTGCAAGAGTGAAACCATCTTCTCAGGCGACTTTTTGGCAAACTCCTGACATGTCAGACCAGTACCCCTGACAGCAAAAATTGGACAATCTGCACATCCGCCTTCATTACCGCATACTCGTCCCCACATACTCAGAGCATCAATCATACCTGATTCGTATGTTCCGCTGTTTATCATAATTCTTTTCTCCTTTCTTATAGCTGTGCTCCGCAGCTGCCACAAAATTTTTCTGTACCGTTCAATTTTGTACCACAAAAAGGGCAATATTCTGCTTTATTTGATACCTGTTCAGATGCATTAGAGACCGCCTCACTTAAAATTTGATTGGTTTTTGCAGTATTTGCACTTGTTTGCCGTACTGAATCCATATGTATTTTAGTCAGGCTGCTGTATCCGAGTCCCCCAAAAATCTTGTGAAGATAAAAACTGATTATAAGAACAATCAGCGCACAAATCACTCCGGCCGGAACACCCAGTAGCGCTCCCGCTATAAAATATACCAGAATTGCCCATGCTACACTAAAACAAATCGCAAATATCATTGCTACAGCTGGCAATAAACCAACAATCCAAGGGACTAAAATAACCAACAGTAAACCAGCAATAAGTGAGGATATAAAACCGGCATCCGCACCAATCAACATATAGAAAAAGACAACAACGCCAATCAGCCATGATTCCATTTTTATCAGTCCGTCGCCTGCACTTATATCCACGAAACCTTCTCGTGTATTTCTTATTCGTTGATAACTCATTTGTCTACTCTCCTTTAAATTGTATTTTAGGCAATTCCTAATTCTGTTTTTCTTCCTGCTAATCCGGAAAAACAAGACAGGTCTTTTCATCCCCGTTCCGTAAGCAGAACATT
>JAFLRO010000095.1 GCA_022511425.1 Acetatifactor sp. | reverse complement strand
AGTCCCTATATGAACGTCAGTCCATGGACGATGTACGCCATCCTGCAGTTTGGCCCAATGCCAAATACCCGGAGGATTCGCTTCTCACCTGGTATTGCAGTGTGGACGACGATAAAACTACCATCTGGGCGAACTTTGGAGGAAAGGATCCCCGCCGGGAACTGGTGGAGATCAGTGTGCGGCCTTATTGTTTTTGGCCGGAAAAGACTGGACGCAGCTACATAACCGTGCGAGGCTTCACTCTGACTCAAGCCGCCACCCAGTGGGCTCCTCCCACGGCGCTTCAGGAGGGTCTGATCGGCCCCCACTGGAGCAAGGGATGGATTATAGAAAACAATCATATCAGCAATTCCAAGTGTACCGGCATCAGCCTGGGTAAGGACATTTCCACCGGTGACAACGAGTGGTCACGTCTGAAATATAAGTTCGGCACCCAGCGCGAGCAGGAGGTCATCTTCCGCGCTGCCCACGGCGATTGGAACCGGGAGCATATCGGCAGCCACACCGTCCGTTATAACGTAATCCACGACTGTGAGCAGGCCGGTGTTGTGGGGCATCTGGGGGCTGTATTCAGCGAGATCTACGGCAACCATATCTACAACATCCACCACAAGCGTCTGTTCCACGGCGCAGAGGTCTCGGGCATCAAGCTGCACGCTTCCCTGGACACTCAGATTTACGACAATGTCATCCATAGCTGCTACCGTGCCGTTTGGTTCGACTGGCAGGCACAGGGGACGCATCTGCACCGCAATCTGTTCTTCGACAACCTGTCCGAAGACCTCTTTGTAGAGGTCTGCCATGGCCCGTACATGGTGGATCACAACATTTTCCTCTCGAAGATGAACTTCCGCAATGTAGCCCAGGGTGGCGCTTTTGCCCATAATCTCTTCACCGGGCGTTTCGTGATCAACCCCGACCAGGGCCGTCAGACGCCGTATCACTTCCCCCATGAGACGGCGGTAGCCGGCTACGCCAACATTATCGGCGGCGACGATCGGTACTATAACAATGTGTTCCTGCGGGACGACGATCCCAACAATGAGCCAGTGCCCATGGGGTTTTTCGAGCCTCTGCCATTGAAGCCCCGCACAGCCGAGGAGGAAGAAGCGGAGAAAAAGGCCAAGATGGACGGCCTTCCTACAAAGAATAACGCCACGCTCTATCCGGTGGGTCTGGGCTGCTACAATGACTATCCCGCCCGGAATGATAAGTTCTGGGAGAAACCCTTTGAGCCCGGTAAGCGCGAGATACATCTGCCCTCTTACATTTGCGGCAATCTATATCTGAAAAATGCGGTGCCCAGCGCCATCGATGAAAACAGCCGTGTGGACGCTGCCTGCTGTGTTACATACCAAGAGGATACTGCAAGTGGAAAGGTCACCTTTAAAATTGATCCCGCCATCCTGCGGGGTATGAGCAATTTTGTAGTGACCTCGGATATTCTCGGCAAGTCCTACCATGCCGAGATGCGCTATGAGAACCCGGACGGTACGCCCTACCGCTTGGACCGGGATTTCTTTGGCACACTGCGGCCTGAAAAGGATGTGATGCCCGGCCCTTTTGAGCTAACGGAGGCAGAACCTGTGGAGATAGAAATTAAGCCGATATAGATAAAACCCTTCCAGAAACTAATCAAAACGAAAGGATGATACAACATGCAGAATTTTGACTTTATCGATAACCGTGTATTTGACGACCGCACTACAGCTTTTGCTCCCCAGTGCGGGCAGATAAAACCCGGCGACAATCCCTTTACCGGCACCCCGCTTGACACGGGAACAAAGGTCTTCCCAAACGGTGACATTGAGATCGGCATCTACGCACCGAATGCCCGGGAAGTACAGGTGGTCTTTGGAATCAGAGGAAACAGCCCTTACCCCATGACCAAGGGAGAGAACGGTGTCTGGAAGCTGCACCTGGCTTACGATCCAAAGTTTAAGGGTCCGAAGGCATTCCATTTCTCCGTGGATGGCGCGGAAGTGGTCAGCCCCTTTTGCTCCCAGTATTACAGTCATAGCAAAGCCATCAACTACGTGGAAATCCCCGACCCGGACGCTCCCTTTGTATTGATGCAGGATGTGCCCCACGGCGCGATTACCACTGAATATTATTGGTCTAATGCCCAGCAGACCTGGCAGCGCTGCCTGGTGTACACGCCGCCCATGTACCATGAGGGCGGGGAATATCCTGTTCTTTACCTACAGCACGGAATGGGCGAGAACGAGACATCGTGGATTTACAACGCAAAGGCAAACCATATCATGGACAACCTCATCGCCGAGGGAAAAGCTGTGCCCTTTATCATAGTGATGAACGATGGCATGGTGCACATGGCAGGGGACATGAAACGAAAAGACGGCGGCGCACTGGCGGACAACATTCTGAAGGACTGCCTGCCCATGATCGAGAAGAAGTATCGGGTGAAGAAAGATAAATGGCACCGGGCCATCGCCGGATTCTCCATGGGCTCCATGCAGGCATGTGTGATCGCACTGTCCCATCCTGAGATGTTCTCCTATGTAGGTCTGTTCAGTGGGTTTATGCGCTACCTTGGCAATGATACCTCCTATGAGACCAATGCACATCTGAAGCTGATGGACGACAAAGTTCGTTTTCTCAAAGAATTTAAGCTCTTCTACCGTTCGAGAGGCAGCGAGGATGGATATATGTCCTTCTTTATCGACGACGATAAGATCTGCAGTGAGCACGGATATGATCAATACCCGAACTATGAGTGCAAAATCGTGGAGGGTTATCCCCATGACTGGGCAGTGCTGCGCGTTTTGCTCCACGATTTTGCGCAGAAAATTTTCCGTGATTAAGTTAGAAATAAGTACCAATGGGATAGCATTACGCACTCTCCTGACTGCCCTGTCTCTTGCTGGCCACAATCACCACAACAGCAAGTATCAGCAGAGTTATCGGTGTAGCCGCCAAAGCCACAGGACTGTCCGTAAAGTAACCGAGCAAGCCGGCAATCAGATACCCTATCGCTGCTACTACTGCTGCCAGCATGGCATATGGCAGTTGGGTGGACACATGATTGACATGATTGGAATGAGCCCCTGCAGACGCCATGATGGTGGTGTCGGATATAGGAGAACAGTGGTCTCCGCAGACTGCGCCTGACAGACAGGCCGAAATTGCAATGACCAGCATTTCATAGGAATCTGTAAACACCACACAGACAATGGGAATCAGGATGGAGAAGGTTCCCCAGCTGGTACCGGTGGAGAAAGCCAGGAAAACTGCCACCACAAATATGATTGCCGGGAGGAATATATTAAGTGCACCGGCAGAAGCAGCCACCACGTCATGAATATACACGCTGGCGCCGAGAAGACCTGTCATGCCGGACAGAGTCCAGGCCATGATCAGGATGATCATGGGCGCACACATGGACCGAAAACCGGCAGGCAGGCAATCCATAAATTCACGGAAGGTAACGACACCCCTTGCCATATAAAAGCAGAAGGTAAATAACAGCGTCACCAAGCTTCCGCATACCAGACCCACTGCAGCGTTGGAATCCGCAAAGGCATCAATAAAATTCACACCGTCAAAGAATCCTCCGGTATATACGATGCCGATCACGCAGCTTATCAACAGAAAAACCACGGGTACGACTAGATCCACCACTTTACCCTTAGAACCGGGCACTTCGTCATCCGCATCCTTATATGGACGGTCCTCCGTGGTAAACAGATCGCCGTTCAAAGCGTTTTTCTCATGAGTACGCATGGAGCCAAAGTCCAGCTTTAGTACAACGATGAGGATCAGCATGAGCAAGGTGCCAAGGGCATAAAAATTATAGGGAATCGTCCGCAGGAACATCTGAAAGCCATTGATTCCGGAATCCTCTGGCACAGAATATGTAACTGCCGCCGCCCAACTCGAGATCGGTGCAATGATACAGATAGGCGCTGCGGTCGCGTCAATCAGATAAGCCAGCTTTGCACGGGATACCTGAAACCGGTCCGTCATAGGGCGCATGACGGATCCCACCGTCATACAGTTAAACCCGTCATCCACAAAAATCAGAACCCCCAGGGCGATCGTGGCCAGCTGCGCGCCTACTCTTGTTTTAATATGACGGGATGCCCATCTTCCGAAAGCGGCAGAGCCTCCGGCTTTGTTCATCAGGGCTACCATGGTTCCCAGGATGACCACAAACACAAGAATACTGGCATTCTGCTCCGTGGTCAGCTTGGCTATCATACCGCCTTCCGGATTATACATCATAGTGTTCAGCGCCAGTTCCAGATTGCCGTTAGAATAGAGAAGGGCGCCGGTAGCAATTCCCATAAATAATGAAAAGTACACCTCCTTGGTAATCAGGGCAAGACTGATTGCCACCACCGGCGGAAGCAATCCCCAGATAGTCTGGTAAACGGCCGGAAGATAATCCTCCCCCGTCTCACCCGGCGTATTAAATGTAACCAGCACCAATCCCAGAACCACAGCCAATGTCACAAGGCTGATGACCCGTTTTTTTAGATCTTTCATTTTGTTACATTCCTTTCCCTTATTTAAGACTAATTATCCCTTTCATCTCTTTCAACTTCTTTATTTCTTTTAGCTATTATTCTATTTCTTTCTTCTATCCTGTCATGTGCATTTTTAAAGTAGTTTTCCCAATCATCATCCCCGGCTTTTTTTAACTTTACATCACTGTTTTCTCCCCAGAGCGACAACACTTTTTCATATTTTTTATCGTTGTTAGCAAAATACATTTGAAGCTTATTTTCTTCTATAAATTTTTTCCAAGTTCCAAATATGTTACAAATATATTCTTTCCAAGGATTCTTTTCCTCTTCCAAACATGCTTTTATTCTGGTCAGCTTCGTATCCCAGCCGTCCAATCCCCCTCCGCCCGGGTTATCCACCGTAGGCATCACATTCCCAGGGGTATAAACGACATCCAAAAAATCAATACAGCTCTCACAGGCTTTTCTAGAACGCTTAGTTTCACCTGCCAGCCACTCTGCAGCCGCCTCATTTCTCGCCTTCTTATCACCCTTTTGACAGTCAAGACCATTCTGCTCCATTTTTACTAACAGATTTTTCAGATCTTTAACTAATTCTTCTCTGTTGATCCCTTGAAGCTGAAATCTCATAAAGCGTTTGAACGGATTCCACCATCCTGTCATTAAATCAGCTTTAATACGAGTTCCGTCCGGATGCTTCAGAACTTTGCGTATTCCATCCTTGTCAACTTCCCATCCTGTTCCTTCTCCATAGAAGGGATTTTGTCTGTAACTCATAATTGCGGTATCACAGTATTCCATATCAGGCCCAACATCCTTCTTATTAACTTCAAACCACAATGTATTATATAAGCTATTCCGCTTATTCCATTCCTCCTTGTCAACACCATATACAGCATCGAACCTTAAGTCACTCATAATGCATCCCCCTCAAACCTCTTCCTCAGCTCCAGATAATGCTCATAATACTCCGGTCGCTTCTCCTTCAGATGCTCCTCAATCTGTTTCCGATGTTTCCGCAGCAATTCCAGAGCCTCCGGACTCAGTTCCTTGATCTTTTCCTCCACAACATGCCTACGCTGTTCCAGCTTCTGTTCAATATCCTCGATATCCGGATATCCCTGCTTCTCCAGCTCCGAAAAATACATTTCCAGCCGGTTCAAAAGCTCATCCTCGTCAAACAGACCCACACGACCCCAGGAAGCGGCGTTTTCCGTCCTGACTATATTCTCCATGCTGAAATCGCCGGAGTGGACAATCTTTTCCGCCACTTCTGCAGCCAGAGCTTCCATTTTCTCCTCGGCGCCCTCTCCGAAGGCCCACTCAAACTCCGCCAGGCGTTCGTTGGCCTCCACATAGGAATACTCCTCCGCCTTATCAATTCCCTCCAGAGGATAGGGTTTATTCACACCTGCCGCACGCAGAGCAAGGGAGACCGTCCTTCTCACGGCTCCTTCCTCGATCAGGCTGCCGGCCCCGAAGGCCCGAAGCTGGTCATTCACTGCATCCGCGTGCTCCGTCAGGTAAAAATAGATGTTCCGGGCATTCAGATTCCGCTTTAGTATTACCAGACGCTCCGACGCCGTGATGTCGATTCCCCCGATTCCTCTGGCATCCACGATGACCTGTCGGGTATCCTCCTTCAGTGCATTTTCGATATCTTCCTGAAACGCATTGATGTTGGCAAAAAAGAGGTTTCCGCTGAAGCGGTATATAACGGTATGCTCAATGGGACGCGCGTTTTTGTTGCGGCTTAAATTATGTAATCCCTCATGCCCCGGTATCACTCCCAGAAATGTTTTAGGCGGAATGACTGCACGGATGATCACGGCAATAAAGGACAGAATCACACCGATAATCACACCGTATATAGTGCCAAGGAGCAACACGCCCCAGAATGCTGCCATGAAAATGGCAAACTCCTGCTTATCCGCCTTCCAGGCCTTCTTTGCAATAGTAAACTCCAGGATTCCCATCAGCGCCGAAACCACAATTCCCGTAAGCACCGGCACCGGCAAATACTCAAGCACTCCCGTTCCAAAGAGCAGTACAAGAATCATAACAATTCCCGCAGTGACAGACATAATCTGGGATTTACAGCCGTACTGGTCTGCAATCCCGCTCCTGGAAACACTTCCGTTGACGGGGCAGCATCCCACCAGCGCACCTGCCACATTGCCCGCCGCGTAAGCCAGGACCTCCCGGTTGTTGCTGATCTTATAATTATATTTCAAGGCATAATTGCTGGTTGCCAACAGAGTCTGAGCCATGATCACCAGCGCGATGGTAAAAGACAGCACAATAATCTCTTCCGCATGGGGGATAAGCAGAGGAAAATCAGGGATGATAAGCTTTGGCAGACCTGACTCCACCGCCGGGAGCAATCTCACGCCGTACTTGTCAACATGTAGAAATGCCGTAAATCCAGCACCCACAGCCATGAGAATCACTGACATGGGAAATTTAGGTATCTTTTTCCTGGCAATCTGAAGAATTACAACCGTTCCCACTCCGAGAGCCGCCGATAAAAGGTTAAAGGAGGTCAGTTCCTGCCAGATATGATACAACAGCACAAACAGCTCCCCCGTTCCCGCATTTCCTCCAAACAGCTTGGGCACCTGCATCAGAATAATGGTGCACCCGATTCCTGATATAAAACCGCCCATAACAGGCTTTGATATGTAATTTACCAGCTTCCCCGCTTTTAACAGGAAAAATAAGAACAGCCAGCAGGCAGTGACCATGGTGATCACCGGAACGATAGCTATGGCCTCCGAAGACCCTGATGCAATTTCCAGGCTGGCAAGGGTGCCGCCCACCAATGCCGCCGGCGTTGCATCCACCCCAAACACAAACTGGGGTGACGAGGTAAATAATGCGTAAACCAGTATGGGGAGTACAGAACCATAGAGCCCGTAAACCACCGGCAGACCCGCAACCTGTGCATATCCCATGGATATGGGAATTGACACCAGCGCCACTACCATTCCCGACAGGATATCCTTTTTCAAATACTGCAGCTTATAATTTTTCATTCACATAACCCCGGATAAATGATGTCTAAATTATACAATTTACTTCCATAAAAGTAAATATTTTCCCGCACCCGCCTTGCAAACCCACCCTGAACCGCTTATAATAGTCACAAGAAAACCGAATAGTAGATATTTTTGGCAATGAACGGTGCCAGATGGTAAGTTTTTTACCAGTGAAAGGAACAACATGAAGGTTATATTACAGAATCTGACTAAAAAATTCCCGGCCCGGGGCAGGAAGGCGCAGGGGGAAGTCATTGCAGTCAATGACTTTAATTTCGAGATTCCAGACGGAAAACTGATCGGTCTGCTGGGTCCCTCCGGCTGCGGTAAGAGCACTGCGCTGAATCTGCTGTGCGGCTTGCTTAAGCCCACTGAGGGCAGGATTTTCTTTGGCGACGATGATGTCACCGATCTTGCGCCGGAGAAGCGGGAGGTCGGCATGGTATTTCAGAATTATGCCCTCTATCCCCATCTGACAGTGCTGCAGAATATCCTGTTTCCTCTGCAGAACCTGAAGGGATCGGACAAGCTCTCAAAGGAGGAAATGCAGAAGAAAGCATATGAGGTGGCAAAACTGGTACAGATTGACACCCTGATGGAGCGCAAACCCAGCGAGCTCTCAGGCGGTCAACAGCAGCGCGTGGCTATTGCCCGGGCCTTGGTCAAGATGCCCCGCATCCTTCTGATGGATGAGCCGCTGTCCAACCTTGACGCAAGGCTGAGGCTCCAGACCAGAGAGGAAATCCGCCGTATCCAGAAGGAGACAAAGATTACTACCGTATTTGTGACCCATGACCAGGAGGAAGCCATGAGTATCTCCGACATGATCGTTCTCATGAAGGACGGCGTGATCCAGCAGATCGGCGAACCTCAGGAGGTCTATGACAACCCACACAATCTGTTTGTTGCCCAGTTTTTAGGAAATCCTCCTATTAATATTTTCAGCGGTTCCGTCAAGGGCGGCAAACTGTATATCGGGGAATCTGCCGTTCTGGATTTAAAGGGTATACCTGATCAGGAAGTCACTGTCGGAATCCGTCCGGAAGGCTTTCTTCTGAAGGAAGACGGAGCGCTTGCCTGCAAGCTGGGCGGTGTGGAAGTGATGGGTCGGGATATCAGCGTGGTCTTTACCCACCAGGCCTCCGACAGTCAGGCAATACGTGCCATTGTCAGCGCGGAAAGCCAGGTGAACCTTGCATCTGCCCAGGTGCGGTTCGACTTAAAGCCCGGCAAGGTGTTTGTATTCAACAAAAAGACTGAGGAAAGAATATATTAGGGAGAGACGGCTCATGGAGAAAAAAAGCTTAAAAGGCTGGCTTTACCTTTTGCCGGCGATTCTTTTTCTGGGATTTTTTATGGTGTATCCTCTGATTGATGTTTTCATCTATTCCTTTGAGGAGAGCTACAATTTTGCATCCCAGACCTATAGCGGAATGGGTTCCTTCAATTACTCCTATGTGCTGCGGGATCCCTATTTTCTGCAGGCGGTGAGGAACACCTTCATTCTGGTGGTGATCACGGTCCCTGTGTCCACCGGGTTGTCCCTTTTAATCTCTGTGGGGCTCAGCTCCATCAAGCCGCTTAAAGAACTGTTCCAGACCGTCTTTTTCCTGCCCTATGTGACAAATACATTGGCTGTGGGACTGGTATTCATGATCCTGTTCAAAAAGACCGCCTACACAGATGGTTTTGTGAACCTTATTATCAGCTGGTTTGACGGAAATCCCATCGACTTTATCGACGGACCCTATGCCGCCAAAATGTTTGTGCTGTGCCTTTACACCATCTGGGTGGTCATGCCTTTCAAGATCCTGATTCTGACAAGTGCTCTGGCTTCGGTGAACCAGACCTATTACAATGCCGCAAAGATTGACGGCACTTCCAGACTGCGGATCTTTTTCAGGATTACCCTTCCCATGATCTCGCCCACCCTGGTCTATCTGATCATCACGGGATTTATCGGCGCATTCAAGGCGTACAGTGATGCGGTGGCGCTGTTTGGCACGAACTTAAATGCGGCGGAGATGAACACGATCGTGGGTTATGTGTACGATATGCTGTATGGCAACAGCGGCGGGTATCCCTCTTATGCCTCAGCAGCTGCAATCATACTGTTCGCCATTGTGTTGACCATCACCTGTATTAACCTGTTGGTCAGCAGAAAGCATGTACACTATTTCTCTTAGATTTATTCCACAAGTGACGGCATCATGCGGTGGGTATGCCCCCACAAACGAGGCAACGCTCCGCCGAACTAACTGCCAACTTCGACTAAGGTGCGAAAGTACCGCACCTAAGTCTACGTAGGCAGTGGATTTCGTCTCCGTCTAAGAGCGCCGCTGAATTGTTTGTG
>JAFLRO010000094.1 GCA_022511425.1 Acetatifactor sp. | reverse complement strand
GAGATAGGAAAAAGATTAAGTGTTTTGTATTCTGATGAATGCGCTCACTGAAGGCAGGGGCGTTAGATAAATGATTACAAAAGTAGTCGTTCGTGGTATATACTGCCGGAAGATTCCCGGGGTTCCTAATCAAACGCAAGTTTGCCCTGCTGACGAGTAGGAGAAAGTGAGCGCTTATGCGGAGCAGAAGGAGGTACCGGATTCCTGAATATGGAAACAAAAGTAAGCCGTTTAGAGCAGGAGAACTTTATGCGGGTTCTGAAAGTGGTGAAACAGTTTTCAGGAGCCGGCAGCTTCGCAGTGAAAGGGGAAGAACCAGTCATAGAAGGGAATTATCTGGCTACAGAAATGAGTAGTTCAGGTCCACAGTATTTTTCCGCATGCTTGTCAAGTTTGGTGATGACGGCAATGTAGTGGGATATCCCACGGAGTCGGGTACAGGTAATTATATCAGCGGCATAGGACTTTTGGTTGTGAATGCCAAAACGAAAAACCTGGAGGCCATCAAGGCATTTTTGGAGTATCTTCTGTCCTTTGATAATCAGGCGGGGTTGTACGAGGAGTATCTGAGCGTGCGGTCGGATATGGCTGACAGGTTGATTTCCTATAATGAATACGCAGAGGCATATGTCTGGAGGATACCTGGTGGCATGATCATACTGGAGAGTCGCCCAGATGGAACCACCTTTACGGAGGAATATAACGCTTTCCTGCAAAGCTGCGTGCCGAGCAAAAGAAGCTCCGCCCTTTTTGATATTGTATGGGAAGATGCGGATGCCTATCTTTCAGGTGGAAAAGACGTTCTGACTGTTACCAGGGATATAGACAACAGGGTCCAGCTTTACCTGGACGAAGGAAATTAAAATATTCTCTTTCTTAAGAGATTCACAGTAGTTTTTTCCCGTTATATGTGATACAATGCAAAATAGCAGTTCCCCAGTGAGCGGCGGCTGCTATTTTTGTGTTGGGAAATATTTGTAGAGCAGGTACTGGGCAACTCAATGCCCGGAAAGGACGAAAGTATGAATAGATTGAAAATTGCGGTTTTCTTTGGCGGTTGTTCCTCGGAGTACAGCGTATCTCTGGAGTCTTCGTACTCTGTGATCTGTAATCTGGATCGTGAGAAATATGAGCCCGTGCCCGTGGGAATCACGGAGCAGGGGAAATGGTTCTATTTTGGCGGCGACGTGGAGAAGATCAAGCAGGACGAATGGCAGCAGGATGAAAGCTGTATTCCTGCGGTACTCTCTCCAAACAGGGAAGAGCAGGGGCTTTTGCTGTTCAAAGGAGATAAGGTGGAGTGCCTGACCATTGATGCGGCTTTTCCCGTGATGCACGGACGTAACGGTGAGGACGGAACGATCCAGGGATTGATTCAGATGGCGGGGATTCCGTTGGTTGGCTGCAATGTGCTGGCTTCTGCACTGTGTATGGATAAGGATAGGGCACACAAGCTGGCGGAGCTTGCCGGAATCAGAGTGCCTAGGGCAATGGCTTTCGGGAAGGTGTACGATTTACATGAAGTGCTGGATTTTGCTGAAGACACAGGCTATCCTCTGTTTGTGAAGCCAGTGAAGGCCGGATCTTCTTACGGCATCACCAGGGTTCCTGACAGAGCTAACCTGATGGAGGCGATTCGGCTAGCCTTCCGGTATGACAATGAAGTGATTGTGGAGGAAGCAATCCCCGGCTTTGAGGTGGGATGCGCTGTTCTGGGAAATGATGAGCTTATCACGGGTGAGGTGGATGAGATTGAGCTGGCAGGCGGTTTCTTTGATTTTACTGAGAAATACACCCTGAAGACCTCTGCTATCCATGTGCCGGCTCGGGTGGACAGGGAGACCTCCGACAGGCTGAAGAAAACGGCGAAAGACCTGTATCAGGCCATGGGCTGTACGGGCTTTGCCAGAGTGGATATGTTCCTGACGCCTGACAAGGAGATTGTGTTCAACGAGATTAACACCATTCCCGGTTTTACGGAGCACAGCCGCTATCCGGGCATGATGAAAGCCGCAGGGATTACCTTCCCGGAGATACTGGACAGAGTAATTAATTTAGCGCTTAAGCAGTAAGCGACAGAAGTAGAAATGATGTGGATGCTGTGGTTTAGTAACCGGAGGATTGAGAATGGAGACAAAAAAGAGCTACGGCGGGCTTGACATATTTAAGATGATTGCGGCATTTCTGGTGGTGGCGATACATACCTCCCCGTTGAGTTCCTTTCATGCTACGGCGGATTTTTTCCTGACCAGAGAACTGGCGCGCCTTGCCGTACCTTTTTTCTTTATGGTCACAGGACATTTTGTGCTATCCGACAGGCTTTGGGGCAAGGAGAAGGATTTTGGGCCAATTTGGCGCTATCTGGGCAAGACAGGACTTTTGTATCTCATATCCATCCTGCTGTATATTCCCATTGGAATTTATGCCGGACATTATGAGGGGTTGACGCCTTTCCGTGCGCTGCAGATGCTGCTGTTTGACGGTACCTTCTATCACCTGTGGTATTTTCCGGCACTGCTTCTGGGCATCCTGTTAGTCTGCCTGCTGGGAAGGTTCTGTAGTATGGGGGTCAGCCTGGCAGTGACGGTGCTTTTATATCTGGTTGGTCTGTTTGGGGACAGCTACTGGGGATTGATTGCAGATGTGCCCGGGATATCACAGGCGTATGAAATTGGCTTTCACCTTTTTTCCTACACCCGCAACGGTCTGTTCCTGGCTCCACTGTTTCTTGCCATGGGAGCATGGCTGAAGCGCGGCAGCGAGAAGGTGAAGCCGGTTGTAGATGCGGCTGGCTTAGTAATATCTTTTTGCCTGATGACTGCGGAGGGATTGACTCTTCGATATTATGATTTACAGCGCCATGACAGTATGTATCTCCTGCTGCCGGTATGTATGTTCTTCCTGTACCGGCTGCTTCTTTCCTGGAACAGAAAGACTATTGGGGCATTTCGGACGATTTCTACATGGATCTATATCCTGCATCCGGCCATGATCGTGGTGGTACGGGGAGCGGCAAAGGCGGTGCATGCAACGGAGATTCTGGTGGAAAACAGTCTGATTTTTTATCTGATGGTGTGCGTTGGCTCAACCGTGGCGGCACTTGTGGTAGCGCTGGTACTAGCTCACTTTCGGCGGATATCCTTTCAGCATGATTTTGAACGCGACCGGGCATGGATCGAGTTGGATATGGCAGCACTGGAGCACAATGTCAGGACCTTACAGGGGCTTATGCCGGGGGGCTGCGAGCTGATGCCTGCTGTGAAAGCGGAAGCGTATGGACATGGAGCGGTACTGATTTCCAGGGAGCTGAACCGGCTGGGCGTGAAGGCCTTTTGCGTGGCAAGCGTACCGGAGGGAATCCAGTTGAGAAAGGCAGGCGTCAAAGGAGAGATTTTGGTGCTGGGCTATACCCATCCCAGACAGTTCGATCTGCTGCGCCGTTATGATTTGATTCAAACCGTGGTAGATATGCCCTTTGCGGAGGAATTGCATAAGTACGGGAAGAAGCTGAGGGTGCACATTGCAGTTGACACAGGTATGCACCGGATCGGAATAAAGTATGATGAAGTAGATGAGATCAGCAAGATTTTTACATGGGAAAATCTAAAGGTGGAGGGGATTTTTACTCATCTCTGTGTCTCCGACAGCGGTGAGATGCGCCGGATGGAGTTCACAAGAACTCAGGGCAAGGTATTCTTCCAGCTGGTAGATAAACTGAAAGAGCGTGGACATGAATGTCCCAAGAAGCATCTTGTGGCCAGCAACGGCTTGTTAAATTATCCTGAGTTTGCAGCAGATTACGCCAGGGTTGGAATTGCACTCTACGGTGTTCGCAGTGCGGAGGAAGACTTGGAATTGGCAGATGTAATTTTGAAGCCGGTGTTGTCCTTGAAGGCAAGGGTGGCTTCCGTTAGAGAGATACCTGCGGGAGATGGCGCTGGGTATGGTCTGGCGTTTGTGGCAAAGCGTCCCACAAAACTTGCTATAATCACTATTGGTTATGCGGACGGTCTTTCCAGGCTGCTGTCGGGAGGGCGGGGTGAAGTTTTGATTCGTGGACGCAGAGCGCCCATAGCGGGCAGGGTCTGCATGGATCAGACGCTGGTAGATGTGACGGGAATTCCCGATGTACAGCAGGGAGACATTGCAGTGCTGATTGGACGATCCGGCAGTGATGTGTTGACCGCGTATGAAATGGCTGAGGCTACAGGTACTATTACTAATGAGATATTTACCAGCCTGGGCGCTCGACTGACCCGTATCGTGAAGCCACCAGTGAGAAAGACCAAGGTGGAAAACAACGAGAGCGGGAATAGACGGGAGGCGGAATCAGTGAAGGAGCAGAATTCGGAGAGCAGTCAGGAGAATCCTGAGGAGTCAGAGAAAACCCAGAAATCGGGAAAAACCAAGGAGTCGGAAAATCCGGAGAATCTTGGCTGATCTGAAACAATTTGGCAGATGGTTTTAAGTTAAAACAGTGGTCTTTTTTAAAGATGTATGCTAAAATACATAAGCAATATGAAATTAGGACAGAGTCTGGTGGTAATAGCAATCAGTGATGTCCGGTGAGCCGCATTTGCGGCAAAGTGAGGTGTATAGATGACTAAAGTAATCGGAGTAAGATTTCGCACGGCGGGCAAGATTTATTTCTTTGACCCACTGAATTTTGAGATAAAGAGGGGCGACCACGTTATCGTGGAGACAGCCCGGGGTATTGAGTTCGGCACCGTAGTGGCTGGTGTATCCGAGGTGGAGGACAGCCGGGTGGTGCAGCCGTTAAAGCCGGTGATACGCATTGCCAGCCAACGGGATCTGGAGCAGGAGGCGGACAATAAGAAAAAGGAAAAGGAAGCCTTTAAAATCTGCCAGGAGAAGATTCGCAAGCATGAGCTGGAAATGAAGCTGATCGATGCGGAGTATACCTTTGACAATAACAAAGTTCTCTTTTATTTTACGGCGGACGGCCGCATCGATTTCCGTGAGCTGGTGAAGGATCTGGCGGGTGTGTTCCGCACCAGGATTGAGCTACGGCAGATTGGCGTCCGAGATGAAACAAAGATCGTGGGGGGTATCGGCATCTGTGGCAGACCGCTGTGTTGCCATAGCTATCTGGCTGATTTTGTACCTGTGTCCATCAAGATGGCAAAGGAGCAGAATCTTTCTCTGAATCCCACCAAGATTTCCGGAGTCTGCGGCAGGCTGATGTGTTGTCTGAAGAACGAGGAAGAGACCTACGAGGAACTGAACCGCAGGCTGCCTAATATCGGAGATTCCGTGACCACTGAGGACGGTCTCCACGGCGAGGTGCAGAGCGTGAATGTGCTGCGCCAGCTGGTAAAGGTCGTAGTGAGCGTGGGTGATGATAAGGAAATAAAGGAGTATCCTGTGGAACAGCTGCAATTCCACCGCAGGCATGGTAAGAAGGAAAAGATCGAGCTGTCACAAGAGGAGCTGCAGGAGCTGGAGCGCCTTGAGGAGAAAGAACAGCAGGAGTCCGAAATCCAGGAGGATGTTGTATCCACTGGCAGAGCACAGCACCAGGGAAGTGACCAACGTCATGATGGACAGCGCCACAGTGATAAACGTCAGAACAACCGAAACCGTGAGGAGGGCAGAAAACGGCAGCATTCACAGAGGCAGGACAGCGGTCAGCACCCGGGAAATGGCCGGAATCAGGAAAATGGTCAGAATCAGGGCGAGGAGTATCAGGATAATGAGCATCGCCAGGGCGGCAAGAACCGTCATAACAGACATCGGAAAAATTACAAGTCCAGGCAGGAAGGACAAGCACAGCAAAATGACAGTGAAGCTTAAGGAACATGAGCGCATAGATGACCTTCAGCGGAATGGATATAGGATCATTCAGGATCCCGAGAGATTTTGCTTTGGCATGGATGCCGTGCTGCTGGCAGGATTTGCTCATGCGGAGGCGGAGGACAGTCTACTGGATCTGGGAACGGGTACGGGAATCATACCTCTTCTCATGGAGGCCAGATATCACTGTGCCCGGCTTACAGGGTTGGAGATTCAGTCAGAGAGCGCGGACATGGCAGCAAGAAGTGTTGTGCTGAACGGTCTTTCAGACAAGATAAGTATTGTGACAGGAGATATTAAAGAAGCAGACTCTCTCTTTCCGTCTGCTTCTTTTGATTGCGTCACCTGCAATCCGCCCTACATGATCGGTAACCACGGTATCACCAATCCTGATGCACCTAAAGCCATCGCCAGGCATGAGCTTCTGTGTAACTTGGAGGATGTAGTACGACAGACGGCAAAGCTTTTGAAGCCAGGCGGACACTTTTTTCTGGTGCATCGTCCCTTCCGGCTGGCGGAGATTATGGTGACACTGACCAAGTACAAGCTGGAGCCTAAGAGAATGCAGCTTGTGTACCCATATGTGGACAAGGAGCCCAACATGGTGCTGCTGGAGGCGGTGCGGGGAGGAAAATCCCGGATGACTGTGGAGAAGCCTCTGATCGTGTATCGGGAGCCGGGGGTCTATATGCCGGAGATTTATGAGATATATGGGTATTAATATGTTGTATCAAACATGTTACGCACTGTCTTACTGAAAATGAAAGGTACATTACACTGGAGACCGCTAATTTGGATAATAGATTGAATTGATAATACAGGAGAAGAAAGGGAGGTGAACACCGTGCCGGGAACTCTGTTTTTATGTGCGACCCCCATTGGTAATCTTGGTGATATGACACCCAGAGTTGTAGAGACCCTGCGGGCGGTGGATATCATTGCGGCTGAGGACACCCGCAACAGCATCAAGCTGCTGAATCATTTTGACATCCACACACCCATGACCAGTTATCATGAATACAACAAGGTGGAGAAAGCCAGACAGTTGGTGGAGCAGCTGTCGGAGGGACAAAATGTGGCGTTGATTACGGATGCCGGCACCCCTGCTATCTCCGATCCGGGTGAGGTGTTGGTGCGGATGAGCCAGGAGAGCGGCATACCTGTGACCTCGCTGCCGGGACCTGCGGCCTGTATCACAGCATTGACCCTTTCAGGTCTACCCACCAGACGATTCTGTTTTGAGGGGTTCCTGCCATCCGATAAAAAAGAGAAGCGGGAGGTGCTGGAAGAACTGTCCCAGGAGAGCCGAACTATTATTCTCTATGAGGCGCCCCATCACTTGGTACGGACATTGGATGAGCTGTACAAAGTATTAGGTGACAGAGATGTCACTTTATGCCGGGAGCTTACGAAAAAATTTGAATCCGTTATGCCGACAACACTGTCAAAAGCTTTGGAATATTACAATGATCAGGAGCCCAAAGGAGAATACGTTTTAGTGCTGCGAGGCAGGAGCCGGGAGGAAAAGCGCCGGGAGGAAATTACTGCATGGGAGAGTATGTCCATTGAAGAGCATATGACTCATTATCAGGAACGGGGGCTGGACAGTAAAGAAGCCATGAAGATGGTGGCGAAGGACAGGGGTGTGGGCAAGCGGGAAATCTACGCATATCTTCACAAGGGTGAGGAAGAGTAGAAATTCTCAAGGATGTGATTGAGAGTGCAGATTGTGAAGAATTGTAACATGTGTGGAGCATGATGCTGAGGAGCAATCGGTAATATCAGGATGAAAGTGATAATGCTGGGAGAAAGGCGATAATGCCGTGAGAAAGGTGATAATGCTGGGAAAACGATAATACCGGGAGGTGAAATATGGCGAGTAATTGTGACATGTGTGTCAATTATGTATATGATGAGGATTACGAGTGTTATAGCTGTCTGGTGAATCTGGATGAGGACGAGATGTACAGATTCCTTACAGGGCATCAGAACGAATGCCCTTATTTTCAGTTGGACGACGAATATGGGGTGGTCCGACATCAGATATGATTTGACACTTAAATTTTCTTATGTATATTTTTTCCTGCACGTGCCAAACTATCCTTGAAGGACACCTGCTCTTAATGAGCGTGGGCCGAAAAAATTCAAGGAGGTTACGGACATGAGCAACATTTCGGAATTGGATCTTCAAAATCTGCGTCATTTGATTGGCGGTTTTGACACCACTCACTGCAAGATGCAGGAGTACGCCCAGGAGGCGACGGATCCCCAGATCAAGCAGTTCTTCGAGAAGGGTGCAAAGTCTGCCATGGATAACAAGCAGCAGCTGATGAAGTTTTTGAGTTGAGCCATGCCCGGGCTTGTGTCTGCGCAGCATCCACAAGTCTGGCTATGCGTATAAAGCTGCGCAGAAAAGAGGAAAATATGCAGGAAAAAACAATGGTAGCTGATACTCTCGCAGGTATCAATGGAGAGCTGACCCGCTATGCGGGCATGATTGCACAGTCTGAGAACAAGGAGCTGAAGCAGACCCTGAAGCAGATGCGAAATGCCTGTGAGCAGTCTCAGGAGGAGTTGTACCAGATCGCAAGGGAGAAGTCCTACTATGTGCCCGCCAGCAAGGCGACCGAAGAGGAAGTGGCTCATGTGAGACAGCTCTTCACACAGGGAACAATCTGAGCATAGGAAACGTTCTGGAATAGAGAATTATTTTATGGCACCGCCGAAGAAGCCCGGCGGTGCTTTTTGTATGTTTTGACGCATAAAATAGAACAAATCCTATGATGTTCGGATGTGGGGAAATGTTAAATGCAATATGGGCGGTGATGATCCTGATTGCCGTATTATATGGAGCTTTCACGGGACGGATGAGCGATGTGACCAACGCGGCGCTGGACAGCGCGGGGGAGGCTATCTCCCTCTGTATAACCATGGCAGGAGTGGTGGCTCTGTGGATGGGGCTCATGGAGATCGCTACGAGGGCGGGGCTGGTAGAAAAGTTGACCAGAGGGATTGCTCCCTTCTTGAGGTTCATGTTTCCAAGGCTTCCAAAGGATCATCCGGCGGGGCAGTACATAGCGACCAATATCATTGCCAATGTGTTGGGCTTAGGCTGGGCCTGTACGCCTGCGGGGCTGAAAGCTATGGAAGCGCTGGCACAGCTGGAGGAGGAGCGGGGAAATCCGGAATATTTGCCGGAGGAGCAAGAGGTTTCGGGAAGCAGACGAAACCGGACAACCGGAAAGGACTCCGGACAGTCATCTGTTATGGGCAGCAGGCGAGCCAGCAATGAAATGTGTACCTTCCTGATATTAAATATTTCTTCACTTCAGCTGATTCCCGTGAACATGATTGCCTACCGGAACCAGTATGGCAGCAGCAATCCCACGGCCATCATCGTTCCGGCCATTGTGGCGACTCTGTTTAGTACTCTGACAGCAATTGTGTATTGTAAAATAAAGGACAGCGGAAGCAGAGAGCCGTGGCTGCGGCAGAAAGGGAAATGATCATGAAAGCGCTGGCAAATTTATCCGATATCGTCATTCCGATTCTGATTTTCTTCATTGTGGGATACGGTTTTGTGTCTCACATAAAAGTTTATGAGACTTTCTTAAAGGGGGCAAAAGACGGGTTGAAGATCGTGGTGGATATTGTCCCTACCCTGATCGGCCTGCTGGTGGCAGTTGGAATGTTGCGCGCCTCCGGCTTTTTCGATATGCTGGGAGGGCTTTTGGCACCTGTGACGGAGGTGGTTGGACTGCCCGCGCAGCTGATGCCTTTGCTGGCGGTAAAGCTATTCTCCGCCTCAGCTGCCACGGGGTTGGTACTGGATATTTTCAGGACCTCCGGACCGGATTCCTATGCCGGGCTTTTGACTTCCATTATGATGAGCTGTACGGAGACGGTGTTTTATACTATGAGTGTATATTTTCTGGCGGCGAAAGTAACGAAGACCCGGTATACCCTGACGGGAGCGCTGCTGGCGACATTGGCAGGGACGGTGGCAAGCGTGGTGCTGGCGAAGTGGATGATATAGACCGGTTCTATGTGCTGAGCATGCTTCAGTTCCTTTTCCTGAGCAAAAATTGTATTTGAAAATATGGAACTTCGTTTTAATTTGAAAATATGCACTTGACACAAAAAGTAAAGCGTACTATACTTTGAAAGTAAAGTATGCTTTACTTTTTTACAAATATATTGGTTTTAAATTCTTGAAAAGGCAGGAAAAGTTATGCAGAATCGCATCCAGGAGATGCGGAAGGCCATGCGGGTGACACAGAATG
>JAFLRO010000093.1 GCA_022511425.1 Acetatifactor sp. | reverse complement strand
TGCGCCCTCTCATAGCAATGCCTAAAAGCGAATAAACCTTATTCTGCTTCAAGATCTTCAAACTCCTTCTCCAGGCTTTCGTACACTTCTCCCGGAATACTCATTTTGAAAGAGCGCTCCAGGCCTTTGTTCTTCCGAGCCTGCTGCAGACACTCCCTGCTCCTACAAACATATGCGCCTCTGCCATTCTTCTTGCCTGTTGTATCCAGACAAATCTCGTCCTCAGATGATTTCAGGATGCGCATCATATCCTTTTTTCCTCTCATCTCGCCACAGCCCACACACTGCCGCAAAGGGATTTTCTTTGCCATAGGTCTCCTTTACTCCTCAACGGGGACATCGTACTGCTCCTCAACGTAATCGTCTCCCTCGTAGTCTCCCTCCTCATACTCCTCGTACTCTTCATTCTCGTACTCGTCGTCCATGTAGTCCTCATAACGGAAACCGGGAGCATCCTTAGCCTGTGTCTCTGACTTGATATCAATCTTATAACCGGTGAGCCTTGCCGCCAGCCTTGCGTTCTGTCCCTCCTTACCGATAGCCAAAGACAGCTGGTAATCGGGAACCACCACTTTGGCAGTCTTCTCATCAGGATCTGCAAAAACTGCCACAATCTTAGCTGGGGACAGTGCATTCTGAATCAAATTGCCGGGGTTTTCATCCCAGTTCACGATATCTATCTTCTCGCCCCTAAGCTCCTCGACAATGGCGTTCACCCTGGCTCCGTTCATCCCCACGCAGGCACCTACCGCATCCACGTTGGGATTGTTGCTCCACACTGCAATCTTGGTGCGGCTGCCCGCCTCCCTGGCAATGCTCTTGATCTCCACAGTGCCATCCTTTATCTCAGTGACCTCTGACTCAAACAGCCGCTTCACCAGCTCCGGATGAGTACGGCTCACATTGATACGGGGTCCCTTGGGTGTATTTTTCACCTCCAGAATGTATACCTTTATGCGCTCCGTAGGTCGGAATACCTCGCTCTTTACCTGTTCGCCCTCGCTGAGCATAGCATCCGCCTTGCCCAGGTTGATGCTGATGTTCCTACCCACATATCGCTGTACTACGCCGGTAATCACATCCTTTTCCTTCTCATAATACTGATTGTAAATAACACTGCGCTCCTCCTCACGGATCTTTTGAAGAATCACATTCTTTGCATTCTGAGTGGCGATACGCCCGAATTCCTTTGACTGGATCTCCACATGAAGCATATCGCCCACCTTAGCCTTGGAGGAAAGCTCCTTTGCGTCCTTCAAAGAAATCTGCAGGCAGTCATCTTCTATATCCTCAGCGTTTTGCACGACCTCCTTCTCCGCATACACCAGAAAATCGCAGGTTTCCCGATCAATCTCCACATGTATATTGTCCGCCTTGCCAAAGTGGTTCTTGCATGCGGTTAACAGCGAGTTCTCTATGGCTTCAAAGAGAGTCTCTTTGCTGATCTCCTTCTCCTTCTCCAGAATATCCAATGCCTCCATCAATTCCTTGTTCATCATTTCCTCCATTCCGGCCTGTTGCCTTACTAATGTTGATTGTTTTTTCTAAAAATCCAGCGCCAGCCGGATCAGTGCAATTTCTTTACGGGAAAAGCTCTTCTCGTTTTCGCCTTCCCGAATAACAATGTTCTCCGCGTCAAAACGCTCCAGTACGCCAAAAAAATCCTTACATTTGTCGATGGGCTTAAAAAGCTTAATCTCCACTTCCTGACCGATGCTGGCTTGAAGATGCTTATCTTTCTTCAGTGTTCTTCCCAGCCCGGGGCTGCTGACCTCCAAAATATAGGCATCCGGGATGGGATCCACCCGGTCCAGCTCATTTGACAGCGCACGACTCACATTCTCGCAGTCCAGAATGCTCACTCCTCCCGGCTTATCGATATAAGCCCGCAGATAATAGCTGCTGCCTTCCTTTACATATTCCACATCGTAGACAGAGACACCGTTTGCTTCCGCAATGGGTATAAGCAATTCCTCCGTTCGTCTCTCGTATTCCCCTCTTTTGGACATTCCGCGCCCCCCCTGATGTATTCGCCCAAATCCGGCGTTTCCATACAGTAAGAAAGAGTGGCATCAGCCACTCTCACTCTCATTATCATCATTAACAAGTTTAGTATAAATCCAATATAAGAAAATGTCAACGATTTCCTTCAATTTTTTATATATATTTGTTACACATATCTGATCTTCAGACTGCCGAAGCTGACATCTCCTTTTACATACAGAGCAGTGCTTCCCTCCGGGTTGCAGCGGCCCTGTTCCCTGGTACTGCCGAAAGCATTGTCCGTGCTCACCACCACCTTCCAGGACGAAGGCACATAAAGTACCATGGAGCCGAAAGCTGTCTCTAAATCAATGGTGGCAGAACCTCCCGTAAGCTGTGCATCCGTAAAATAGATATGCATGGAGCCAAAGGCATTTGAAGCGTCAACATGGGATATGTTCCCTGAGAGATATTTGACTGCCTCACCAAAGGCATTCTCATAAGAGACCCTGTCGCCGTCCCATTCTTCCTCAAACACCGGGGTTTTGCCGTTAATATTCTTACCGTTCATGTTCACGGTCACAAAATGTCCCCGTTTTTTGAAATGAGGAAACAACAGATTCAACCCGATGGTTCCCAACAGTGCGGCCCCCAGTACCGGCCAGGGTGTGATGGCCTCCAGCTGCAGCATCTTATCATTCACAATGATCAGGAAGGCTATGGAAAACAAGATTTCTCCAAAGCTCCTCTTCACAAGACCGTTCACTAAAAATCCAATCAGACACACGGAGAATAAAATGGTCCAGATCCCCACATCCTCCAGGTATCCCAGCTTACTCACCACTATGGCCGCTGCTCCTAATATCAGAAGCACTCCCCAAAACACACTTTTTGCCCCTTTTTTCTTCTTTTCTTCCTTGCTCATATAGGATTCCCTTTCCTTTCCTGCGCACAGCTGTGTGCGATTTCTTTGCAGTTTTCTAATTACAACCCCAGCTTCTTTGCGTTCAACCGCTCTACCAACGCCTTGTAATAATTCCTGGATACCAGCGCTTTCTTGTTGCTTCCGGAAAATTTCACCTCACTGGAAGCGGTCAGGTTCCTGGTGATGGAGTAGATGTGGTCTAGGTTGACGATAGTGGATTTTGAGATCCTCATAAAGCTGCCCGGCAGAAGCTCCTCCAGCTCATAGAGCCGGTACCCGCAAATGAACAGCTGATCCGCCGTATGAGCCCGTATCTCCCGTCCCTCCGTCTCAAAGAAGTAGATATCCTCAAGAGGAACGTAATACTCTGTCTCCCCATTAGTCAGCGCCAGGTACCTTTTCCCGCTGCTCTGTTTCGATATGTAATTTTGGAGGCTGATAACAGAATCACTCAGACCGCCACATCGAATGACGACCTCCTCTTCCTCCAGCCCTTCCTCAATCTCAATCTTGACCTTCATGGTGTTTTCCTCTTAATCCTTATTCGGCGCCGTTTCTTTTCGTTTACAATCCCAGTATATCGGATTTTCAAAATCTGTAAACAGCTTTTACACAAGAGGTCAGTTTGAAGGTACAAAAGGTCAATTCCCCGGAATCATCTTCC
The DNA here is from genome assembly GCA_022511425.1 of Acetatifactor sp. GTDB lineage: Bacteria > Bacillota > Clostridia > Lachnospirales > Lachnospiraceae > Acetatifactor. The sequence goes on along the minus strand of JAFLRO010000093.1, from coordinate 6,598 downwards.
CACCCAGGAATTTCACAATCAAAAGGGAAGCTCCGCAATAACGCGGAACTCCCCTTATAATTACTATTCCCCCAATATCCACTTTCAGGTATCGTGCGGCGGGTATGTCTCCTCGCATTATTCTGCGGTGCCCTTAGCCGTCACTTGGAAAAATAAGTATTCAGCCTCAAACACAATAACTTATCTCCAGGTCCGCAAACTCCGCCCGCACTCCGCCAATGGCATACAGCCCCATAACGACCCCGGTAAAACCTCCCGCTACCTCGCTGGAGAGATACTTCGTCTGCGCACTTCCCAGCAATTTCTCCTCGCCGTCTTCCACCACATAAAAGCGATATTGTAAACTGTCAGAACGAACCAAAAGCCGCACTCTGCCGCCGGACAGCTTCACCGCATTCTGCACATGCTTAATCCCACCAATATTCAGCTTAAGCACCGCCTCATAGCCTTCCGCTCCCCTGCGCACAGCCAGATCGTAATGCTCGCTCTCAGACATATACATAGTGACACCGGCCTCGCCCGAACGCTTCCCTATCTCCGTCACATCCTCCCGATCATCTAGCTCCACCTGCACACTAAGCTTCATGTCAAAATCCGTCTGCCGAATTCCAAGAAAGGTAGGACTGTCCTGCTCCTCCAGAGTCACTTCAGTGCCCTTCAGCGCAAGCCTTCCCTCTCCCAGCTCATAGTTCTCCCTGTACGGATGACGCAGATAGACCCATTCCTTATTCCAATCCGTGTTCTCAAAGGTAAAAAGCCTTCTCTCCTGCTGCACACCCTCGCCGGGCATCTCATACTCCCACTCCGCAGTACCGTCCTTCCCGGCAGTGAACCAACCGTTCTCTCCGAAAGTCACCGGCATCAAAAACACCTCGCGTCCCAGGTGGTGATAGGGCTGCCATATATGAATTTGGCGGAAGCCCAGACAGAGAATATGCCAGTTTCCATTGCTGTTACAGACCAGATCTCCATGGCCAATGCCCTGAATGAGATAGGGCGCCTTGTTGCGGTTGGTGAGCACAGGATTTACCGGATAACCCTCATAAGGCCCCCAGATAGATTTCGACCGGGCATAAGTCACCATATGCCCATACTCCGTGCCGCCCTCCGCTGCCATCACATAATACCAGCCGCCTATCTTGTATAAGTGAGGACTCTCCAGGTATCTTCCACCGCTGCCCGCCCAAATCAACTGGCTTGCAGAGAGTTTTTTTCCGGTGGCAATGTCGATTTCACACTGTACGATGCCGCCATGACCCTGATCGTCAGTACCGTTGGTCATGTAATAAGCTCTGCCGTCCTCAAAGTACAGGGATGGATCAATACCGTCCATCTCCACTGTGATGGGATCGGACCATTCCCCGTATATGTCATCCGTATAAACGTAAAAGTTCTCTTGGGTAGTATTGTTGTTGGTTGTCATATAGAACCGGCCGCGATCATACCGCAGAGTAGGAGCAAACACGCCGCCGGAGCTGGGTACCTTTTCCAGTTTTACCTGGGTATGCCTGGTGAGTACATGTCCAATCTGCTTCCAGTTTACCAGATCCTCGCTCTCAAACAGGGGAACTCCGGGAAAATACTGAAAAGAACTGCATGCCAGGTAATATTTCCCCTCCGCCTCACAGGCGCTGGGATCCGGATAAAATCCCTTCACTATAGGATTTGCATACTTCATATCTATAATCCGCCTCTCTGCCGCTGTCAGTCGTTATCTAACTATTCCCGCAGGCAATGAATGAGCCTGGTGTGCTATATCACTCACATTTCGCCAAATTACTTGCCTGCAGCATACATTGCTACTGTCCCACCTTAAAACCGTCCCGCCTGTCAGTGCGGAAGGGCGCCAGCGGAAGTCGATTCTTTCCAAGGAGAATACTGCCGCCGCAGTAGTTTGTCCAGAGATACCTTGCAAATACAGGATCCTGTACTTTAGCGCTGCGCACACGTAGAATCGTCCCCTCCGGCATCTCCTGACTAAGCCATTGATCCACAGGCACATACACACCGTCAACTCCTGCCACTTCAAAGAGCACACCGTTAGTTCCTGCCGGCATCTCCGATTCCGGAATATCGGGAGTAGCCAGAAACCCACCTTTCACATTATCAAAATGCAGGATTAGCTCTCCTTCTCCAGGCTCTGCCCAGGAAAATCTGGGTGCTTTTGTCTCCTGACTGCCCATACCGTAGGCCACATCCAGAGCCTGAAGGTAAAGCCTTTCTCCTACCACGCTCTTTCTCTTGGGATGAATCTCGTTGAACTCACCCTGATCCATGGCACATACCATCCCGGTATTGCGTACCGTCCGATATACCAAATCCTGTGCTTCCCGGATCAGGCACCAATGTTTAAAATCAGGATCCTGCTTATAACGGTGCATTGGCAGCTGTACGAACAGGAAGGGCAGACTGTCATCTCCCCAGTCCTCCCGCCACTGCCGGATCAGTCGGGAGAATAGCTTGTAGTACAAGTGAGGTAGATGGTCATCACTCTCCCCCTGATAATAAAGAAATCCTTTTAATGTATAGGGCATCACACGTTTTACCATGCACTCGTACAACCCACCGGGGCGGTAAGGGCTTCCACATCCCAAAGGGCCGGGATAACGGTTCTCTCCCACGAGGCTCACCGCCTCATCCCATTCAATATCCGGTCTCTCCTGATAGACCGCTGCTATCTTCCTGTCGAACTCCGCTTGATAAATGGAATACTCCTCATATTCCTTAAGCTGCTGCTCTTCTGATTTATCCTTCACAGCCTCATCGTAAGCATCTAGATAGATCTGTAGATCTCTATCCTCTGCCATTGCTTCTCTGGGTATCCATGTAGAAGCGGAGGTGCCTCCCCAGTTGCAGCCTATGATACCCACGGGCACCTGAAGTTTCTTTTGCAGTTTCTCCCCGAAGAAATACCCCACCGCGGACCAAGCACCCGTACCCGGACCGCCGAAACAGTCCCAGCCCGTATTTTCCTCCACCCGGAAGAAATTCTCGTTCATATAAGCCTGCTTGGGGGTATAATAGAAACGAAGCATGGGATCCGCAGGGCGATTGAGAGCGTCCCGCTCCGCACAGTTTCTCAGTTCCAGTTCCATGTTGGACTGCCCCCCTGCAAGCCACACCTCACCGATAGCAATATTCTCCAGAGTGATTGTCGTCTGGCCGTCCGTCACAGTAAGCGTGTGATCCAGCCCTTCCCGCAAAGATGGAATCCGGAATTCAAACCTGCCATTTTTCACTCTTCCCCGGCCCTTTGCGCACTGTTCTTTTTCAGTTCCCAGCACCTTACCGGTTAACACGGCTTCCACAGAAGTGCCCTCCCTGCCCGAACCGAACACCGCGATGCTCTTTCCTCTCTGAAACACACAGTTATTACTGAAAACTGCTGCCAGCTTTAATTCTCCCATACGTGCCTCCAATCTATAATACTATATTACTTAATTATACATCATATCCTATCTGCAGACCATTGCCCAAATTGCACAGTTCTAACGCTATATATCCAAACAAACATATGTTATTTTACTTCACCGTGACCTTTAGTGTCGCTGGAAACTCCGTCTTTACACCCACAGTCTCCACATGAAGCCCTTCTCCGTCCGTATGCCACTCCTTCACCGCTCCGTCGAATCCCAGCACCTCCACCTTTGAAATAATGCCGTGGAATTCTGGTTGATTCTGATCTGCGCTGTCCGCCAGAGCTTTCACAAGGAATTTCCCGTCCTCGGGGCAGCGCAGAGCAATAGCATAGATAGCACCGTGATTTGCCGTAAAACGGTAATCCTGACTGGTAAATACGGCCGCCTGCTGATCCTGGAACTGTCCTTCTGTACTCTTTGAAGGCCCCTCCTGGGCTTTACGCCAACACTTTGCACCGATGACTGCTTCTTTATTGACTTGCATCCACGCACCCAGATCCGTGAGAATCTTCTTATCACCCTCAGGAATGCTGCCATCACTCTTAGGACCAATGTTCAGGAGCAGATTTCCGTTCTTACTCACCACATCGATGAGAGTGAAAATTACCTCCTGACTACTCTTGTAGTCCAAGGTATCGGTGTAGCACCAGGAATTCCTCGCAACTGCAGTGTCCGTCTGCCAGTGGTAGGGCTTGGGATCCGCAAAGCCTCCCCGCTCCACCTCCACAATGCCGCTTCCGAACATCATGGCGTCATGCTTGTAACAAATCAGCACATCCTCTCCCCATTTCTTTCCGCAATTATAATAAAAGGCAGCCAACCGCTTTAAGTATGGCTTAAATGCCTGATGCTGAAGCCACCAGTCAAAGTATAGCAGTTTTGGACGGTAGTTCAGAATCAGTTCCGCCGTCCGTGCAAGCCAGTCGTTTAAATATTCCTCTGTGGGACAGGGCTCACTGAATAGGCTCTGGTGGTCTGCCTCAGGCATGGCTGGCCAGTAGAAATCCCCTTTCTGCATAGGATCTTTGATGTCACTGTCAAATTCCTTTCCATGTCCCATGAAGAACCAGTGCTCCGCCCGGTGGCTGGAAGTACAGAATTTAAGTCCTGCTGCTTCCGCCTCCCTTGCAAGATCTCCCAGCACATCGCGCTTAGGCCCCATCTGTGCCGCATTCCAGTCGGAAATCTCGCTCTTGTACATCTGGAAGCCGTCGTGGTGCTCTGCCACAGGGAAAAGGTAACCTGCTCCCGCCTGTTTGAACAGAGATATCCACTCTTTGGGGTCAAATTTTTCCGCCTTGAACATGGGCAGGAAGTCCTTGTACCCGAAATCCTTGTGAGGACCGTAGGTCTTGACATGGTGCTCAAATTCGGATGTGCCCTGAATGTACATGTTCCGGGAATACCACTCATTGGCATAGGCGGGAACGCTATAGATGCCCCAATGAATGAAAATACCCAGTTTCTGCTCCCGGAACCATTCCGGCACCGGAGCCTCCATCAGGGAATCCCACTCCGGTTTATAAGGACCCTCCGCAATGACCCGGTCTATTGTCTGTAACAGCTCTTGTTCTTTGTTTGGATTCATAACTTCCTCCCGCCTTCCATAACTATTGTTATTTATTTTCCTTCCGCCCTGTTCACCCCGGCGATTCGCATCTCCTCGGACCTTTTATTCCTTTATAATGGAGTACTGCATCCATTCGTAAAGGAGCCGTGTTCCCTCTGCAATCTCCGGGGGCAGAAGCGCTCTGGCTACCAGCTTCAGTTCCCGGTCGGCGCCGGTCTCCAACGCCTCCGCATCCGTGCGGCGAAGATGGGCATAATCCCCGTCGATTTCTTCCACAATATACTCAAATCTGTTCATAAGTAAATTCCTTCCAAATTATTCTGGTACACTGGCTCCGAAGCTCCTGAGCAAATGTCTGAGGGTGTTTTGCTTTTCAATACGGTGTACCGGATAGGCTTGTATCTACAATACATGGTTTTCAAACGCCATGTCAAGCATAAAAGACCGCAGAACTGAATTCTCAGTCTGCGGCCTTTTAAACTTTACTTTACTGACATTACCACCAGCGCTTCTTAGTATGCGCCCATACCTGCTCCTGCAGGCATTGCAGGGGTGTCTTCCTTGATGTTTGCCACTACACTCTCGGTGGTCAGCAGAGTGCTTGCGACGCTGGTTGCGTTCTGCAATGCGCTTCTTGTCACCTTTGCGGGATCCAGGATGCCAGCCTCCACCATGTTCACGTACTCTTCCTTCAGGACATCGAAACCGATGCCAATCTCGGACTCGCATACCTTGTTGATGATGACGCTACCCTCCAGGCCCGCATTTGCAGCAATATGGAACAAGGGAGCCTCCAGAGCCTTCAGTACCAGCTGCGCACCGGTCTTCTCGTCACCCTCAAGGGTCTCAGCCAACTTTGCCACCTTCTTTGCTGCGTGGATATATGCGGATCCGCCGCCGCAGATGATGCCTTCCTCCACAGCTGCACGGGTTGCTGCCAAGGCGTCCTCCATGCGTAACTTTGCTTCCTTCATCTCGGTCTCGGTAGCTGCGCCCACGCGGATCACTGCCACGCCGCCTGCCAGCTTTGCCAGTCTCTCCTGAAGCTTCTCTCTGTCAAAATCGGAAGTAGTCTCCTCGATCTGCTTCTTGATCTGTGCGATTCGGGACTGAATCTCGTTCTTGTCGCCCTCGCCATCCACAATGACGGTATTCTCCTTCTGAACCTTCACGGACTTAGCATGGCCCAGCATACTCAAATCAGTATCCTTCAACTCGTAACCCAGCTCGGAGCTGATCACGGTGCCGCCGGTGAGAATAGCGATATCCTGCAGCATATCCTTTCTTCTGTCACCATAGCCGGGAGCCTTCACTGCCACCACATTGAAGGTACCGCGCAGCTTGTTGACGATCAGGGTGGTCAGAGCCTCGCCCTCCACATCCTCGGCAATGATCAGAAGCTTTGCGCCGGACTGCACCACCTGCTCCAGCAGGGGCAGAATTTCCTGAATGTTGGAAATCTTCTTATCTGTAATAAGAATATAGGGATTCTCCAGGGTTGCCTCCATCTTGTCCATGTCAGTTGCCATATAAGCGGAGATATATCCTCTGTCGAACTGCATACCTTCCACCAGATCCAGCTCGGTCTGCATGGTCTTGGACTCCTCGA
>JAFLRO010000092.1 GCA_022511425.1 Acetatifactor sp. | reverse complement strand
CTTCCTTGCACAGAATCTTTGCAGGCCAGTTACCTATGACTTCATTGTACACAAATGTCTCTACATCAAGCTGATAGCCATCCATAAAGCTTTTGTCGTCAACATCCTCGTCCTCCTCCATGTCGGGGGCGGTCACAAGTCTATCAAACACAAGCGCAAGCGTGACAGGAACTTCCGTCAGACAGCGGTCACAGGCGGCTTGGAAGGTAATCTTTACATTTCCCTGAATCCTTGCCTTACCCTCCTCCACATTGCTGAAGATAAAGGACACGGGCGATTTCTCGACCACAGGAAAGCTTCCCATCCCACTGTCAAAGCTTGTCATCTCAAGCTGGGCTTCAACATTTTCCACTCTGCCCTCACTTGTCAGCACATCAGACAAATTGATCAACATAGCGACTCCTATGCGTACAGTCTTGTTGTGCGCATTCTTTTGCACACTGATTCATTATACATAGCGGACTGGCATTTGTCAACAATTTTATAAAACTTGATTCTCCGTACATTTTTCTATTCTTCTACTCATCCCACGTCATCCGATGGCCTCATATTATCTATTGTTCGTCCAGATACAGCTGAACTTTATTGTCGATCACCTTGGCTACTTCCTCCGCACTTTTCGTACCGTTCCAAAAGCTTTCTGTCTCTTCCTTAATAATGGTCCATACTACATCATCAATAACTTCAATCCCTGCATGATCTATCAGCTCCAGATAATCGGGTATATAGGAAGTTCCATCCGCTTTCATCGGAACCTCGCATAACGTCCCAACGTTATTTTTATACATACAATGAACCTCGCCATTAAACTCCTCATACCAGAAAAGATTCTCAAGCGCCGTTCTCGTGGCATATCCCATACTTACTTTAACCTGGGCAGAATCACTCAGCAGATAATTTAAAAATGCCGCAATCTCATCCCTGTCCTCAGCATTTTGATTGACTGCTATGAAATCGGTGCTGTTATATACCCCTATACAGTCCTTCTGCTCCGGAAATCCCACACAATGAAAACCTTCCCCATAGAGTCGTCTGTATTTGATATATTGTCCTATATTGGGGTACCAATCAAAAACGGCAAGATATTTTCCCTCCGCCAAAAGCCCAATTGCCTCATCCTGGGTGACCCCTGCTGTATTCCCGTACTGTTTACAGATTTCCATCAGACGGATGAACTCTTCGCTTTCAAAGCGACTTTCTCCCCTATCCACATCAAAAAACGGAATATCACCAGTCATGCCTCCGAGTAGTATTTTTAAAGTATCTTGAGGCTTGTCGCTATATCCGTAAATGACTCCCTGCATTTCTCCTCTGTCATAGATATCCAGAATATCCCGAATTGTCCAGCTATCCTCCGGCCAGAGTGCATCGGAGGTGACCAGCACAAATATAGTCTGCTCCGATGCTATACCGTACAACTTTCCGTCAACAGATCCCGCCTCCCGTATGCCGGAAAGCATTGCATCCACAGTTTCCTCCGTCAGGAAATCGTCCAAAGGGGCAAGGGCTCCGATTTTCTGCAGAGCCATCATCTCCTCCCTTGACAAAACGATAAGATCAGGCCCATTTCCCGCGACCACCTCGGCCGAAAGCCTCATCCAACGGTCATCCCTGGTTCCTGAATAAACATTACAGCGGATCATTTTTCCGTCATAGTCATGACTGAAGACTGACGCACAAGCCGTGATATGGTTCGAGCGGTTCATCATGCCGCATATGATGTTCTCTTCGTTTTCCGGCAATGAGTCCGATAAAACAATTGTCTTCTCCGTTTCCAGGTCGTAGAGGATCAAATCATTCTCCCCATTCACTATCAAATAACAGGTCTGGCCCGTATAGATCAAATTTGGAAAAATATCAGTCCCTGAAAAGGAATACAACATCGCCTCCTGCCCTGTCTGCAGATTCCAGGCAAAGAGAGCATCTCCCTTTGTATAATACAATATACCCTCAGGTGTGACCGTAAACTGTTTCAGGACCGCACCTTCAAATTCCCACAGGATATGCTCCGTTCCCGCGGGAAACTCTGTCCAGAGCAGCTTCGTTCCGCTTCCCGACATACTTCCCTTCGAGAACACCATACTTCCATCGGGCATATGAAAGCCCGCCTCAAACCTTTCTTCTGCCATATCACAGGTTTTCTCCAGTTTGAACTGCCCCTGTGGGTCTATGACAATCAGTCGGCGCTTCTCCAAAAGCAGATATTGATACTCTTCCCCGTCGCACCACCAGGATCCCAGACCCAACATATCCTCAGTGATTCCAAGCTCTCCATAGGCCTCCGACACGGATAGGATACTCTGAACCTCTCCCTTAGTATTCAACATCAGCAGGTCATATCCAAGAACATCCCCACTCCAATCAGCGCGTTTCTCTACATAGAGTACAGCAATCCTATCCTCATTGACCACATCCAGACACACCGCATAGCCATGAGGCCGATCCTGCCAGTCCGTCAGGATCTCCACAGACCTTGCCCACTCAAGGTCCAACTCCTGACAGCTTAAAAAATATCGTTCCTCTTCCTGGCCCCGGGCGCTGGTCAGCACATATCTGCCATTCCACGCATAAGAGGAAACAGTTTTCTTTTCCTGGGCAGAAAAGTCAATATCAGGACTTTGAATCTTGCTTATACGGAGATTATAATACGGTGTCTCCATACCGGTCATGGACACAGTCTCCTGAAAGCCTTTCTGCCACTGCGACGCTGTCAAAAGGCTTCCCTGTGTACTCATTACATCTCCCTGCGCTTGTGTACCGCTGCTACCAGGTACCTTCCCGCAGCCCGTGCAAAGCAAAAGAACAAAAAAAATAAGATTAGTACTGATATTCTTTAGGTATAGTTTCATGAATTGCCTCCATATTACTTTACATTTTTTATACTGCCCGAGTCAGGGTTCACTATGAAACAATAAAATAGTAACATATGCATTGGGCTCTTAAAAGTATTGCCTGGCAAAATGTGATTAAGAGGAGATTAAGATTGCTTTAAGGTCTTATGAAGTACAAAAAAGCGCTCAATTTAAATATTTGTTTTTATATTTGTTTACAATTAATATTGGCAAATAGTAAACAACTTTGTTCGCTTGAAACTTCCAGTACTTCGGAGGTGGTATATCAATGGAAAATAATGTGAAAGGTACATAGGATGTTTGGAATTGTTACCGCCCGACCAAGGATTAGGTTGTTTTTTAGTATGTGAGATTAAAATTTTGCGTATAAGTTGATTTTACCGGATATGGATGGTACAATATTCCATAGTGACAAAACTATTATAAAAATGGTTTTGCATAATTAATTCACAGGAAGGGAGAATACAAAAAATGAGCGCAGCTATTACATGTACTGCAGAGGAAGCATTAAAAAAACTGAAAGAAGGCAATCAGCAATATCTGACGGCACAAAAAAATGAGGGGAATATCTCAGCAGCTCTTCGGAAAAAGACCTGTGAAGAGGGGCAAACTCCCTACGCTATCGTGATTACCTGCTCTGATTCCAGAGTGATACCTGAGAGCATCTTTAGCGCCGGTATAGGGGAACTTTTTGTCATTCGTGTGGCCGGCAACGTGATTGATAAGCACCAGCTGGGCAGCATTGAATATGCTGCAGGACATTTGGGAAGCCGCTTGATCTTGGTCATGGGTCATAATCATTGTGGCGCGGTGGGCGCAGCAATCAGCCATGGCGGAGAAAACTACATAAAGTACATCACCGATGAGATCAGCAAAGCAATCGGTACAGAAACCGACGATTACAAGGCTTGCTGTCTGAATGTGCAGAACAGCGTGAAAATGATCACAGACAGTCTTGGAATTAAAAAAGATGATGAGCATGGCCTGCAGGTATGCGGCGCAGTATACCACCTGGAGGATGGCAGTGTGGAGTTTTTATAATTCACCAATCCCCTCTCCATGCCTTTGCAGTGAGCATTACTTCAGGAAATGGTAACACATTTATCTCTAAATAATAAATCAGTGTAACAGTCATGTAAAAGCGGCCTTTTGCGAATTGGAAAAGACCGCTTTTATAATGCACCCAGATTTATAATTAACTGCTATGTATAATTCTGTTTTAGCTATTTATATTATCCAAATTTTCTTTTTCACAGCTTGAAGCCACTTGTCAAAAATCACTTGAGGATTCATTGATAAATCCAATTCCTTTTTATATTTTAAATCTAGCTCTATTTTATTTCCTTTTGATTTAAAATGTATCTTATATTGAATGGGCGCTTCTCTTTTATACTGCTCAAATAGCACTGGCAGTCTGCTCGTTTCATTTTGTATCAATGTTCTGAACTTAACAAGCATTTCTTCGGGATATTCAAGTTCTTCAACATTCCATGTTTCCTTTCCTATTCTGAAAATGGCGTTGAAAAAATAATTTTCACCATTCATATAGCAATACATAAATATATGACTTGCCAATTCCTTCGAATATTCAACACATAATGAAATAATCTCCGACTGAATCTCCATAAACTCTTCTTCAAACATATATTATTTGCTCCCATTAATTATCTTTATAATTTTAACCTACAATATCCGCACCTGTAAAATTCCCATGCTCATCAATATCTATCATGATACTGTGGTCAGTAAACATATTGTCACCGTCAAGCATTACCTCAACAGCGCCATTTTCGTAAATAGTAATAGATTGCATACTGATTCTTTCAATGAAATTTTCTTCATTAATCTCCTTTTCGTCTTCGCGCCAATCGTTAGCGAGCTTCAACAATTCCTGAGAAGCGTACTTTTTGATTTTGAGATCCCAATTTGGCACATCGTTGTATATCTCACCAAGCTTTTTTAACTGTATCTCCGCTATGTCTTCTCGCTCTTTCGTCTCCAAATAAATCTGACATTTTTCTCCCAGGTAATCAATTCTACCTTCAAATTGATAATATTTTCTATTTAAATTGAACTCACCGAATTCATTCCTTAGCACAACAGGTGCTGAATCTTCTATTTTATTCTTGGAAGGCCGGACAGGCGGTTCCTCGAAAATATTTTTTGAACACTTAAGCGGCAACACCTGCTCTAAATAATAATTCCTGTAGTCCTTATTTCCATCAGAATTATTTGAAATATGTTCCCTGACTAAAACACGATATATCTTTCCCGATTTAAATCGAAATCCATATTTAAAACCAAAGCGTTTCTTAGGGGCTAGCCATCTCAGCCATTCATATGTTTTAACATCTGTCAATTCACCTTTTCTTACATCAAACGCCCTGTCAAAACGCGCATGTGCCTCATAGTAATTATCCACCAGCGAAAAACCGCTACGCTTCCTATCCCAACACCAGCTTATTCTCACGATCAATTCTGTCGTTTCAGTTTTGTATTGTTTTTTATACTCTTCCACTCTATTTTCCATAGATTTCTCCCCCTGAATGATATATTAATTTCAGTAGTTTGTCATTCGAACACTAAAACAATATCATACATGCCTTCCCTTAGCAACAAAAATCACGATTTTATATACCTGTTAGGCTCACCTCCTTGTTGGCATATTTTCCAGGCAAGTCGTCGTGAGAAATAATGAACAGAATCTTATTACGGCTGTTTTTGACAACCGTATTCAGCATATCCAACGCGGTTTCTTTGTCTATATTGCTTGTAAATTCGTCCAGTATCATAACATCCACATCTCTGTGAAGTACTCTTGCCAGGGCAATCTTCTGCTTCTCTCCCCCTGACAGATTGGCACCATTTTCTTCAATCTCGTCGTCCAATCCGTGTCTTTGCAGCACTCCTGCAAGGAGCGGTTCTCTTTTCAGTTCCTCCTCCCGTTCTGTACTCCACGAGCAGTTAAAGCTTAAATTATCCCGCAGGCTGCCCTTAACGATGGGCACATTCTGGGACAGATAATCCACTCTCTTTCTCAAGGAGCTGTTGGTAAAGCAGCGTATATCCTTCCCGTTGACGTAAATCCCTTCATTCTCCCTGAACTTCACCAACAGTTTTACCAGACTGCTTTTTCCGACTCCACTCTCACCCCTGACCCAGACCACATCTCCACGTTCAAAACTCCCTTCAATTTCTCTTGCCAGGGTCTTCTCTGCAATCTTGAGTTCATCTATGGAGAACCTGATGTTGTCTACTCGTTCCACTTCTTCCATTCCGTCGCTCTCCCTCTGCTCATCCATCTCCACCACAAAATCCATGGATACCTTTAAGCCCTGTCTGCTTAAATTCGCATTCACCACACTGTTCAGATAGTTAAAATACATGGGGAATAAGATTGCCACCAGAACCAGTGTTACGGAACCAGTTTCCGCCTGCATGTAATTCCACACCAGAATAGCCATGGATATGGTCTCTGCTATCCGATTCACAGCCTGTAGAGCCGACGATACTGAGCGGGCATAAATATTGATATCCCTCATACTGGTGTATAGCAGTTCATAAGCCGGCTTCATTTGCTTAAAAAGATTTTCATAGCTGTCACATTGCTTGAGATAGTCTGTCTGACCAACATAGGACATAATGTGCTGATAAGCTGTCGCCGAATTCTCCTGAAGCTTTTTGGATCGTCTGGCAAGTTCCCGGTTAAGGAGTTTATACCCGAAATAATTGACTGGCAGCATTACCATCATAATCGCGCCCACCAGCATATTTTTGTAAAAAAAGAGCCCTAAGATCACCAGCAGCGCCAAGCCATTGGACCAGATAGAAATGTAAGCCCCTGTCATAAAAAAATAGAGCTCATTCACCGCCTGCTGAACCCGCTCTATCAGGTTTATCGGTCCCTTTTCCTGAATGGCATCATATTTCATGGCCAACATTTTTCCTAAATACTTTTGAGCGTTTGACATATTATAATGTTTGGCAAATTTTTCTCTCAAAATTATCAGGAGGATCTCTATCGCCGTCGAAAAGACCATGGCTAAAAACAAGATCAGCAGCCTTGCCTCATTGATTCCTGTCTCGTCCTGTGACCACAGGTTCAGCAAAAACGGACTGACAAGTGCCGCAGCTGTTCCAAATAACATCATGATAAGCATCATGACAAAAAAATATCTATAATCCCTCATTATACTTTTCCTCCCATTGTTCATTATATCATTTTATAATATTCGTTTTATCGTTATTATGGAGTAATAAAAAAGAAGGCTTTAGCAATCTGAATAATAACTATTTAAAACTTTCATCACTCGCTCCGCACTTCCCCTGAGGATTACTCTGACATATCGTTCCGACTTTTCATAATGAAAGCTGAAATTTCCATCTTCCGTGTACAGGTTGGACGCAGTGACAAAAAACTCTGAAATTCTTTTCGCCTCCTGGTCATCAACGCAGAAATCGAGAATGGAACAAATCTCATTACTGGTCTTATGGTTGTCCTGAAGATAATCGTAAACTACCGCATTTCTTTTAGCGCGAATACTTGCTTTCACACCAGAATCAGAAAAAAACATTCCCACATCATCCAATCGGAACTTCCATACACCGTCCACCTTTTCACCCTGCAAAACATGAATCTTCATATAATTCCGCAAAGTTCTTGTAGTAAGTCCGGTCATTATCGACAACTCTTTCAAGGTAATGTATTCTTTCATTTTTTTCTCACTTTCAGATGATTATTGTCTGACCTAAAATCAGTGTAACAGTAAAAGCGGCCTTTTTCAATTTGAAAAAAGACCGCTTTTTTCTTGTCTACCCTGAGTTCCATCTATGCTGTTTTACCCCACGAATACGGAGAACTTCTGATGCACTCCTACATACCGTGAAAGCATTTATATCAGCTATATTTCCGCCACAGCATCCTTCATGCTCTTTACATATTTGTACAATTCTGGTGCTGCCTGGTCGCCATACTTTGCAATAATTTTTACGATAGCACTGCCAACGATAGCCCCGTCCGACACAGCCGCCATAGCCCTTGCCTGCTCCGGGGTGCTGATGCCAAAACCGATGGCACAGGGTACATCCGTCACCTTTCGGATACTTTCCACAATAGCACCTAAATCTGTCTTAATCTCGCTGCGGACACCGGTAACGCCCATGGAGGACACTACATAAATAAAGCCTTTTGCCTCGGTGGCAATCTCCTGAATCCGGCTCTCGGAGGTAGGCGCAATCATGGAGATCAGCGCCACATCCCGGGCATTGGCAGGCTCTTCCATCTCTCGCTTCTCTTCAAAAGGAAGGTCGGGGATAATGATGGCATCCACCCCAAGTTCCTTACATTTTTCAAAAAATCTATCATATCCGTAATGAAATACAGGGTTTGCATATGTCATGAATGCCAGTGGAATCTGGGATTTCTCCCTGACTTTTCTCACAATCTCAAATGCGCCGTCAGTGGTCATGCCGTTTTTCAATGAGCGTATATTTGCATCCTGGATTACCACACCCTCTGCAGTGGGATCCGAAAAAGGAATACCGATTTCAATCAGATCCGCTCCCGCTCTCTCCATCTCCAAAATATACTCAACCGTGCAGTCTGCGGTGGGATCTCCCGCTGTCAGAAATGCAATAAACGCCTTCTTATTGGGCGTGTCAAAAACCTTGATCAGTTTGTTATTCATGGATATCCACCCCCCTGTATCTTGCAATGGCAGCCACATCCTTGTCCCCGCGGCCAGACAGGCAGACGATGATGCTCTGGTCGGGGCTGTAATTCTTGGCAATCTTTCTCACATGCGCCACGGCATGAGCACTCTCGATGGCACAAATAATACCCTCGGTGCGGGCGATATATTCAAAGGCGTCCACGGCCTCATCATCGGTGATAGGCACATACTGAGCCCTGCCGATGTCGTGAAGATATGCGTGCTCCGGCCCGATGCCCGGATAGTCAAGTCCTGCGGAAATGGAGTACACCGGTGCGATCTGGCCGTATTCATCCTGGCAGAAATAGGACTTCATTCCGTGAAAGATTCCCAAGCTGCCCGTGGCGATGGTAGCTGCTGTGAATGCAGTATCCACACCCTTTCCTGCAGCCTCGCAACCGATTAGTTCTACTTCCTTATCCTCAATAAAGTTGTAAAAGGCACCCATGGAGTTACTGCCGCCGCCCACACATGCCACCACGGCTGCGGGGAGCTTACCTTCTTTCTCCAGAATCTGTGCTTTCGCCTCACGGCTGATTACACTCTGAAAATCACGGACAATCATGGGAAAGGGATGAGGCCCCATGACAGAACCCAGTACATACAGGGTATCATGCACCCGATTCGTCCACTCTCTCATGCACTCGTTGACAGCATCCTTCAGGGTCTGAGTTCCGGATATGACAGGATGTACCTTTGCGCCAAGGAGCTCCATGCGGTATACATTCAGCGCTTGACGTTCCGTATCCTCCTTACCCATGTAAATCTCACACTCCATGCCCAGCAGAGCCGCAGCGGTAGCCGTAGCCACACCGTGCTGACCTGCGCCGGTCTCTGCGATGATGCGTGTCTTGCCCATCTTTCTCGCCAGCAATGCCTGCCCCAGCACGTTATTTATTTTATGGGAGCCGGTGTGGTTCAAGTCTTCGCGCTTTAAATATATTTTTGCACCACCCAAATCCTTTGTCATTTTTTCCGCATAATACAAAAGTGACGGCCTGCCCGCATACTCCCTGTTCAGGGTGTCGAGCTCTGTCTGAAACTCCGGGTCATTCTTGTACTGCTCATAGCACTCTTCCAGGTGAATCAATTCGTTCATCAGGGTCTCGGAAATGTACTGACCACCGTGTATTCCGTAGCGTCCTTTGCTCATTGTTCTCTCCTCTTTTCTTTTATATGATTGCTTCTTAACTCCCTTTAATAAATGCGTTCCAATGATAAACCAAAAATTATCTCTCGATCTGAACGTCTGAAAGAATCATATCAACCACCGCCTCAAGAGACATTTCTTCACTAATCGTTTTTTCAGGAATAAATCCGATGTAGTCTTTCTCATTCCACCACCGCCGCATTTCCTTTTCACCAAACTCAAATCTTTTCTCCTTTGTTTCGTGGCGCTTCAAAGTTTCATTAAAAGGCTAGTCATAATAATAAGCATAAATATCTATGCCAAATAATTTAACAGCCTCTTCAAATAATGGTCTATACCATTTTGAATTCAGTATTCCCTCCAAAATAACGACTTCATTATTTCTAAATCCGTATTGTAACAAGGTTATTAGAAGCGGAATCGCAGATGTATCATATCCGTCTTTCGCCCACAGCATTTCTCTTCGAACAGTATCCTGTGGTAAAA
>JAFLRO010000091.1 GCA_022511425.1 Acetatifactor sp. | reverse complement strand
CGGACGTTATCCGGCATCCTGCCCTGTGAAGCCCGGACTTTCCTCACCCGCAGGCTTTTTCCTGCGGCCGCGATCATTTGTCTTACTTACATGAGGATAATTATAGCCTAAATACCTAGTAATTGCAAGGTCTTAAAGTTGCCGTAAGATACATTCGACCCGCGTATTACTGTTCACTCGCTAACCAGTTTCAGGCATCGTGTGGAAATCAATCTCCCATTAGCTGAACTGTTGCTATACATTAAAGCAACTCCCACCCACGAACTCCCTGCATATAGAATTGTTAGGCAGGCTCTCGCTGGGTACACTCAGGAAATAGTCCAGGAATTTCAACAACCTTTTCGCCTCATAGTATTCCGGAGCTTCCTTGGGAATCTGAAACAGCAATGGTACTGCAAAGGGCTTCAATACCGCCAACTCATAGATCTGTGCAGAATTGAACATTGCATCTGCACCCTCCTGGAAGGGAAAGATATTTTCCTCCTCACCCCTGCGCACGGAAGGCCACATCTGGATGGTCCGCTGGGCGCTGGAACCTCTGGTGCGGGCATCCCTCACCATCCTGCGCAGCAATCTGCCGTCGGTGGTGGGAATCCTGTTGTGATTGTCCACATTTAAGGTGGTCAGCGCACTGATATAAATCTTAAACTTACTCTCTTCCGGCAGAGCATAGGACATCCTGTCATTGAGACCGTGAATACCCTCAATGACCAGTATGTCATCTGCTGCCAGCTGCTTGTAATTTCCTCTGTACTCCCGTTTTCCAATCTTGAAGTTGAAAGTAGGCAATTCCACCCTCTCTCCTGCCAGCAGCTTGATCATATCCTCATTGAATTGCTTCACATCAATAGCTTCCAGACATTCAAAATTATAATCACCGTTCTCATCTCTTGGAGTCAGCTCCCTGTCCACAAAATAGTCATCCAGGGCAATCGGATGAGGTACCTTGCCCAGAGTCCGAAGCTGGATGGAGAGCCTGTGAGAAAAGCTGGTCTTTCCTGAGGAAGAAGGTCCCGCAATCATCACGAATTTAACATTGCCGCGGCCGACAATTTCCTTGGCAATCTCACCAATCTTCCGCTCCTGCTCCGCCTCCTGCACAAGAATCAGTTCACTCATCGAACCCTGGCAGATCTGATTGTTCAAGTCACCCACTGTGGCTATTCCCGCTATCCTTCCCCACTCCTCGGAAGCTTCCATAGTCTCAAACAGCTTTCTGCGCTCGCTGAAAGTTTCCACAACTGTAGGATTCTTCTTGGTGGGAAGCAGTAACATAAAACCCTTTTCATAGGGAATCAGGTCAAACCACTTTACATAACCGGCATTGGGCAGCATATATCCGTAAAAGTAATCATAGTAACCGTCAATTTCATAGATGTTCACCGTAGAACTCATGCGGTACCGAAACAGGCATTCCTTGTCCTCCATGTTTTTTGCCTTAAACAGCTCCATGGCATCTTCTATGGGGTAGGTGCGCTTCATAAAGGGTGTTTTTGCTGCTGCCAGTTCATGCATCCGTTTTTTCAGCCTGTCAGCACTCTCCCCAGTGGCAGGAATCTTACCCATGCCGTTTACATAAGTACCATTGCCCACCGCAAATTCCACGCAGCTTTCCTTAGCAGCCTCATATCCGAACACATCATGTATCGCCTTCAACAGTAACATCGTGGCTGTCCGCACATAAGTCTTATGCCCCACATCATCACGCAGAGTAAAGAAATTCAGAGTACAGTCCTTCGTCACCTTCTTGAAAAGTTCCCTGATTTTCCCGTTTGCCACGGCTACTGCTATCATGCTGTCATATTTCTCCTGAAAGTCCGCTGCAATGGTCTCAAAAGTAGTTCCCTGAGCATATTCTCTCTTTTCCCCGCATATTGTAACAACCGCCATACTTTCCTCTCTTTCTGCCGCCATTCGGCTTTCCGCGCTTGTATTTTTATAAACATTTTCTCTTAATAACTTATTCCCGAGTCAAATACTCCGCAACAAGCTGACGGAACATCAAACGCGGCTACCTGATTCATTGCTCGCTGGAATACAGCTTCAGTGCCAACCTGAGATCCTCAAGCTCCTGCTGCACTCCCTCCAGCCGTATCTTCGCCCGCTCCGTGTTCCCACAGGTAAGTTTCTCCACAATCTGAGTCAAAACCTTCTCCTGCTGCCGCAAATATTGTTCCAGCAGAGGATGTTTTTTTGTCAACAATTTCTCTCCAAACTTATCACACAGCTTGATATAATCAGCTGCGTCAGTTCGGCTGTGCAGACAAAATTCCTCGGGAATATCTGAATCGAAAAACATTTCCCTGTCCTCAGGTACCGTCCGCATGGCAAAATAATACTTTCCTTCCTCACATACCAAATCTTCCTCATCCACCCGGAAACCTGTACGCCGTAGAAACTGTCGAAATTCTTGGAGTTCAGACTGTGGCTGTAAAATCAGCTCCCGCATCTGCTTTGCTTTCTCCAGACCTTCCGTCAAAATCCGTTCCATCAGCCTGCCGCCCATGCCGGCACAAACTACCGTATCTGCCTCTCCCGGCTGAAGCTTTTGCAAACCGTCCGAAATGCGTGTCTGTATGTATGCCCCCAGCCCCTTTGCATCAATATGCTCCCTGGCTGCAGACAACGGTCCTTTTCTGACATCCATGGCAGTCACACAGGGACTGATCCCCTCTTGCACCAAGTAGATTGACAGAAAGCCGTGGTCACATCCTACATCCGCTACCTTACTGCCGGGCGTCACCATCCGCGCTAACATCTGAAGACGCTCCGACAGGATTATATGTCTCTCTCCCATCAATCAAGATAATCCTTCAGTTTTCTGCTTCTGCTGGGATGACGCAGTTTACGGAGAGCCTTTGCCTCAATCTGTCGGATGCGCTCACGCGTAACGTTGAACTCCTTACCGACCTCTTCCAATGTCCGTGCACGTCCGTCATCCAGACCAAATCTCAGGCGCAGTACCTTCTGCTCTCTCTCTGTCAGCGTTCCAAGCACTTCCACCAGCTGCTCCTTTAACAGCATAAAAGCAGCTGCGTCAGCAGGCGCAGGAACATTATCATCCTCAATAAAATCTCCCAGGTGACTATCCTCCTCCTCACCGATAGGTGTCTCCATGGAGACAGGCTCCTGGCTGATTTTGAGAATCTCCCTCACTCGATCAGCAGGCATATTCATCTCCTCGGCAATCTCCTCAGGGGTAGGTTCACGTCCCAACTCCTGGAGCAGCTGTCTGCTTACACGAATCAGCTTATTGATCGTCTCTACCATGTGAACAGGTATACGGATCGTCCTGGCCTGGTCTGCGATAGCGCGGGTAATGGCCTGACGGATCCACCAAGTGGCATAAGTGGAAAACTTATATCCCTTGCGATAGTCAAATTTTTCAACTGCCTTGATCAGGCCCAAATTTCCCTCTTGAATCAAATCCAGAAACAACATGCCGCGCCCCACATAACGCTTTGCAATACTGACAACAAGGCGCAGATTCGCTTCGGCCAAGCGCTTCTTTGCCTCCTGGTCGCCCAGTTCCATGCGTTTTGCCAGCTCAATCTCCTCCTCCGCTGAGAGCAGAGGCACCTTACCGATCTCTTTCAGATACATACGGACTGGATCTTCAATGCTGATGCTATCGGGGATGGACAGATCCAGATTCTCCACATCCACATCATCATCCTCAGTGAGGATGATCTCCTCATCATCCACATCGTCGTCCTCCGTTATTCGGAGCACATCCACACTGTTCTGATCCAAGACCTCAAGAATCTTCTCGAACTGCTCCTCCTCCAACGGCATGTCCGCGAAGAACTCGCTGATCTCCTGGTATTCCAGCATATTTTTCTTCTTCTTGGCGAGAGCCAGCAGCTCCTTGACCTTCTCGTCAAACCTTGCCTGTGTGTTTTCATCCATTGTAGTAATTCCATCCTTCCTCGGGAAACTATGTTCCCTCTCAAATTATAGTTATAACCTCAATCAAGTGAAATATGCGTTTTAGCCAGTTCCTCAAGGGCTTTCTTACCCTCGACCGCCTGCTTTAGCGCGTTTACATCCGTTCCCAGCTGTCCGGTATAATACTCATAACTGTTCTTTTTTACGGCAAACAGAATATCGTGAAAAGCCTTTTCTCTCTCCTGTCCGGTGGTGAGCTGCGGCAGACTGGTGTTAAAAAGTGCGGCAACTTCCCGTTGCTCGTTCTCATCCTCAAACATACTGATGATTCCCGCCGGTTGGAAGTTCTCCTCCTCTAAATCCTGAAAAAGCCGTTCTGCCACCCTACGGTAGATATCCTCGGTAAAGTCCTCCGGCGAGATATATTTTTTAATCTTTCCATACAGAGCAGGCTCGTCCGTCAGCCATGTGACAAGGAGTCTCTGTGATTTCTTTGCGTTCTCTTCCGGACTGCTCTTCTGGTGGACACCGGTTCTAGGCCGTTCCAGAGGTTTTGCCAGTCCTGTCTGAGAGGCATAACTGTTTACCAGCTTCCGTAAATTTTCAATTCCGATCAGGTACTTGTCCGCAATAGCCTGTAAATAATTATCTCGCTCTACATCCTCGGAGAACTCACAGAGCTTCTTTGCAATCTCCCGGTGGAATTTTGTCTTTTCCTCCGGATCATTCATGTCGAACTGCCCCTCCAGAATACGTATCTCAAAGAAGAAACTGTTCTCAGCATTATCAATCCGTTCCTGAAAGGCTTCCTTGCCCAGAGCTTTCATAAACTCATCAGGATCCTTGTAAGGCTGCATATTGATGACCTTGCCTGCAAGCCCGGCATCCCGCAGGATACCGATGCCACGCAGAGCCGCCTTCACACCGGCTCCGTCACTGTCGTAAGCCAACAACACATTTTCCGTGTAGCGGCGCAACAGATTTGCCTGTTCCGGTGTAAATGCTGTTCCCAAAGAGGCTACTGCCTGAGTAAAGCCCGCCTGGTGCATGGCTATTACATCCATGTATCCCTCACAGAGAATAATATTGCCACACCTGGCTGTTCTTGCAAAGTTCAGTCCGTAGAGATTTCTCCGCTTGTCAAAAACCGGGGTCTCAGGAGAGTTCAAATACTTTGGTGTGCCGTCACCCATGACCCTGCCGCCAAAACCGATGACCCGGTGGTTTATATCCTGTATCGGAAACATAACACGGTTCCAGAACTGGCTTGTAAGCCCCTGTCGCTCGGTGTGACTGGCAAGCCCGGCTTCCTTGATCAACTCATCCTCAAAGCCTTTTCCCCTGAGATATTGTACCAGTTCTTCCCCATTTTTCCCTGCGTATCCCAGTCCAAACTTGTGCATGGTCTCATCGGACAGTTCCCTTTTTTGCAGGTACTGATATCCGATAGTGCCCCTGGGGGTGCGCAGCTGATAATAGAAAAACTTGGCGGCTTCCTTGTTGACCTCCAAAAGTCTTGTCCGTTTATTCTCCCGCTGCCCTGTCTCCGGACCATCCTCCACCTCCGGCAGCTGTACACCTGCCCGGTCAGCAAGAACTTTTATAGCCTCGGGAAAAGACATGTTTTCATAATTCATTAAAAAAGTATAGACGTTGCCGCCTGCTCCGCAGCCAAAGCAGTAATACATCTGCTTGGGACCGGACACGGAAAAGGAGGGGGATTTCTCATTGTGAAAGGGACAAAGCCCCCAATGATTGCTGCCACGCTTTTGCAGCCTTACATACCCGGCTACCACGTCTACAATATCATTTCTGGTTCTGACTTCCTCAACCAGTTCTTCTGAATAGCGCATGGGTACCTCATTTCTGTTTTAACGCTTCTTCTTTAAATGGAAAAAATTAAATAGACCAGGATTTCGGAATATAAATATCCTCGTATACATTAATGGCAAATCTGTCCGTCATGGCTGCCACATAATCGCAAACAACCTGCTCTCTTGGCTCCCCATCTTCCATGAGCTGTATAAACTCTTCAGGCAAACTATCCACATGCTTCATAAAGTGAAGATACAACGTCTCCATCAGCGCCTCTGCCTTGCTCTCCTCACTCTTCGCCACAGGGTTCTGATATACATTTTCAAACATGAACTGCCGTAGGTTTCGCATGGCTTCAGCCACAGGCTCCGACATACAGATGTCATTCTTATCCATGCTGTTGGTCACAATGTCATGAATGAAATGATCCAGCCGTTCTCCCGTGGTAGAACCGATCACATCACGGATGCTGGCAGGCACATCGCTCTCCTTCAGGATTCCGGCCCGCAGGGCATCATCCATGTCATGATGAATATAAGCAATCTTGTCGGAAAACTGTACAATTTTTCCCTCCAGGGTGTGGGGCTTTCCCACGGTCTGGTGATTCAGGATTCCGTCCCTGACCTCGAATGTCAGGTTCAGCCCCTGACCTCCCTTTTCCAGCCTGTCCACCGTCCGCACACTCTGGACATTATGTTCAAATCCATTGGGACATATCCGGTTCAAGGCTCTCTCTCCCGCATGACCGAAAGGTGTGTGACCCAGATCATGTCCCAGTGCAATAGCCTCCACCAATTCTTCATTCAGTCTAAGGGCTTTGGCAATGGTGCGGGCATTCTGAGAAACCTCAAGAGTATGGGTCAGTCTGGTCCGGTAATGATCCCCCTCCGGTGAGAGAAATACCTGGGTCTTATCCTTTAATCTGCGAAAAGACTTGCAGTGGATAATACGATCCCGATCCCGCTGAAACACAGGCCGGATATCACAGGGCTCCTCATCCTTCAATCTTCCCTTTGTGTTGATACTCAGCGCCGCATAGGGACTCAAATACTCCTTTTCCTGCTGTTCAAAGCTTTCTCTGATAGTCATGTATGCCTCTTTTCTGACAAAACGTCACATACGAAACCATTCTCCTATCACTAATATTCTGCACCCACCTCAGAATTCCTTTTTAATTAAACATTTTTTATCATGAATTACTTAATGCATCCCCATATTAACCCTCATACTAACGCGAGGAACCCTGGGGAGAATGTGCCACAGGCACATTCTCTCAGGCGCAACATAGTTGTACTTGGGCAACGTTCTTTGATGCCCTAGTACAACTTTGCGCCTTGTTAGCGGCAAATATCATAAATAAACTCCGCATTTTTATCCATTGCCTCTTTTGCAGCTTTCACAGGAGACATCTGGAATACATGCCACATGCCAGGATATGTGTCCATTTTAACGGACACATTAGCCTCCACAAAGGCCTGGTGCAAACGCTTGGAATCACTAAGCAAAATCTCGTTTTCCCCCACCTGAATGTAGGTCGGCGGAAATCCCTCGAATCTGCCAAACAACGGGGAGATATATGGGTCTCGAAGATCTTTCCCCTCAGCATAGGCGCTCACCATTCTGTCTATATATGCACTGTCCAATACAGGGTCTACCTCCGCTCTGGTCTGGAAGGATTTTCCCGATGAAGTCAGATCCGTCCAGGGCGATAAAAGTACCAGCCCTCTGGGCAGGAGCCTGCCCTCCTCCTTCAGCCGCAGCGTCAGGGACAGCGCCAGATTTCCTCCTGCGGAGTCTCCCGTCAGGATCACATCCCTTGCGCCGTACCCCAATAGCATCAGGTAGTTCCATGCTTTCATGGCATCCTCTGTAGCGGCAGGATAAGGATGCTCCGGAGCCAGCCGGTAATCAAAGCAAAGCACATCCATGGAGGTGGATGTCGCCAGTTTCGAGGTCAGTGTCCTTGCATATAGGCTGCTTCCGGTGGAATAACCGCCGCCGTGGCAATGGAGAATAATGTATTTTTTCATATGAGCCCTGTTTACACTGACCCACTCGCCGTACATACCGTCAATGTCAATTTCCCGGTAACAGATATCTTTGGAGTTGCTTAACATGGCACCAATCTGATCCTGGGAATGGCGGTGCTTCTCGATGTCCGTATTTTCTACCAGACCATGAACCCGCTTGATCAGATGCATAAGGTTTTGGTTTCTTTTGGCTTCTTTGTTCATGTTATCTTCAAACCTTTCTGTTTTTTGAGTTCAAAATATAAGACACCTTCCTGAAACTGATTGTGAATAATAACTTCAGCAGCACTATCCGGAAATTCGTGTTCTTGATTAAAAGTGCAGTCTTTTTCTCATAGAGTTTCTCAGACGCCTGCTGGACAATATGGTGATAAGAGCAATATCCAACACACCGCAGACCGTTAGCACGACAGCAGACCAACTAAGGGACATATTCCGGTTCACATAGCGCCCCACCAGTAATTCAATTCCCATGCAGAGCAAACCAGCCGCCGTAAAAAAGTATAAAGAAACCGTCACAAAGGAGCGCGGCAGCCTGCGGACACACAAAATAAAAACCTCCGTCATCACTGTCACCAGCACGACCAATGGAATTGCCAGTTCCGCAAACCAGGCACTGTCATCAGCCAGAAAAGTAATCATGTACAATAAAAAGCACACTGCTGCTCCATCGTACAAAATAGAGAGATACACAGACTGTTTTGTAAAAATTATTATAGGCTCAAAAAACACCCAAAGAATCACACAGGCTCCCAGCACTACCAATGACCATAGATTATCCCGAAAAACAAAAGCATTCAGAATACCGCAGACCACCGCTGTTGACAGAGTCACCATAGACAGCAGTATTCCTATATCTTTCCGCTTGACGGTCTCCACCTGTCCCTTCTCTTTAGGAAACGGGCTCTGGCTCTCCAATACCTTTCCTATCTCATTGGGATTTAAGACCGGTGTGTTACATAGGGGACAGTTCTTTGCAGAAGCGTCCAACTCCACACCGCAGTTTACACAATATGACATAGCATTCCTCTCTCAATCAGTTCAATGTATAATCATCGGTTGCTTTCAATCTTCACATGGATGCCGTCCTGTACCAGCCTGCAGAAAAAGTACCGCTCTACATCTGCTTCTACAATGCTGCTGGCAAAATTTACGGTAAGAGTATCCTCAAAGCTTATAATCGCACAGTTTGTCCGACGGGAAAAAGGTTGTCCCATGTAAATATCAAACCGCTCAATAAAAGGTCTCATTCCCTCCGGCACCTGCAGGGCTCCCATATTGGTCAGTCCTGCTGAGGAGTTGCGATCCTGTACTTTCGTGTAGAACATCCGTACCACAAAGTCCTTGATGAATAAAGGCACTACCCTGATAAAGGGGTTTCGCTGGGTAGCCGCATTGGTGGTGATGTCGCCGCGCAACAGCTTCTCATTCAGGTGATACCGCATATAGTTGTGAACCTGAAGCACGATTTCTTCAAAAGTGTACTCTCCCAGCCTGGGATCCACACCGGGATAAATCATGGTGATAAAATTTCGCAGGGTGATGGAAGGGAAAAATCGGCGCAGATTCACGGGCATGGCAATCTTCACTGGACGAAGCCTGCGGCGGCCTTCCTCCTGCTGCTTTTGAAGCAACGCATACAGAAGTACCGCATTCAGATATTCTGTAATAGTAGCCTTGTACCTTTTCGCCACCTCCAACACCTGAGACACGGACATGATGCCGTCAATAATGTTCAGAGTGTAAAAGGGTTCGGCCGTGCCACTGACCCGGTATGTCTTCTCCTCCAGCCTGGGCGGACGAACCTTGGCATTGGCATATCGCATATAAGCATCCTCCAGTTCCTCCTTGTCCGGCTTCTCCTGAATGTCCAATACAAACCCACCATTCTCAATTCCCTCATGCCCCAGCAGTCTCAGATAAGTAGCTGTCAGGGTCTGAAGCACACACATTCCCCCGGTGCCATCGCCTAAGCTGTGATGGGCTTCCAGTGCAATACGGTTACGATAATAATATACCCGCACCAGATAGCGGTTATTTGCTTTAAAATACATTGGCTGGCAGGGATTCTTTACATCCTCCTGCACAAAGGGACCGGGTCGGTCATTGGGTTCCAGATATCGCCAGAACAGGCCTTTACGAATAGCAGCCTTGTATGTCGGGAACCGGGGCAAGGTCAGATCAAGTGCCTGCTGCAGCACCTTGGGCTGTATCTCCTCCTTCAACACAACAGACAGCCTGTAAACAGAAGAGAAGTCCCTTCTCTGTAAGGTGGGGTATACAATTGCGGACAGATCTAGCTGATACCAGTCCCTGCGCTCCGCCTTCTCCCTGATTACCCTCCTGCCCGGCTCCTTTCCTGTATCCTGGTTTTCGCTTTTATTAACTCTAAATTTTTCCTTTTGATCCGCATTCTTTTCCATTTCATATCCCTCTTTGAATGAAACAGGCTATGTCAGAGAAAAAAAGAGTGCTAAGTAATGTACTTAACACTCTCTGTACGTGCAGGAAAAGAGACTTGAACTCTCATGGTATTGCTACCACACGGACCTGAA
>JAFLRO010000090.1 GCA_022511425.1 Acetatifactor sp. | reverse complement strand
TTTCAATCAGTTCTTCATGTCCTGTTCATATTGTGTTATAATTTGTTACAGGTTTCTCTTTCCCTTATTTTTGCCCTTATGAGGGTTCGTAACACGAGAGAAAAGGATATAACACAAGGGAAAGAATAAGGGCAAACTCACTTGCTATAAATTTAGTATTTTCAAGGGTTTGCGGACTTTACGAAGATAAAATATAACAGTTATTAAATGATAAGAATTTTGTCTTATCAGAATTTAAATTTATAGTAGGAACACTTTTGTAAAAAGGGAGTTGAATTATTAAGGCTTTGCATCTTTTTAGTGGGAGCAAGGATTAGTGTACCGAAATGTATATACTATTGATTCACACAGTCTTTTCTTGAAAAATACCGAATGAGGATACAATCAATGGAATATTTATTTCATGGGAGCAGCGGATATTATCACGTCTTAGTACCCCATCAAGCGTATGACACAGGATTTCAGGAGGGATGTAAGAACGCGGTATATGCCACGTCCAACAAGAATATGGCTCTGGCGTTTGCGCTTGGAGCGATTCCAAATAAAAACGGCGAGATAGAGCGTGTGATGCTGCCGGAATATGGTGATGTCATGGTCTTCGAAAAGGGAACACCAAATTATGGCGGCAGAGGATATCTGTATGTGTTGGATAAAAGCAAGTTCCAGCATGCTTTGGGAACCCAATGGGTGTGCTTTGAGGAGATTGTACCTTTGGAGATACAAGAGATAAATGTCGATGATTATCTGCATTTATGTTTGGTAAAAGAAAATTTGTAAGATCAGGGCGTTGAAATGCAAAGCATATCAGCGCCTGGTTTCTTTTTTGGTAAGATTACTTGTAATATATTTTCAAGATAATGTAATCCCGAAAAATGGTTTCTGTTAAGTTCTGCTCACAATTTATCGCAACATGTTATAATCGTTTTGAATGTATATGACCTTCGCGGAAGTATACATTCCCTTGCTGCAGGAGAACGGCTTCTTTTACCTCCGGATTGTTAAGGAAGGAAAAGGTAAAACAATGGAAGAAATCCGGGAAATAACGGAATACAGAGAGTATTTACTCCAGAAAGAGCTGTCGGAGAACACGATTCATGTATATGTCAGGCAAGCCAAGCTTTTCTTGGAGTATCTGGGGGGAGTAACTGCGACAAAGAAATTGTTGTTGGAATATAAAAAGCATTTGCTAGGTCAGAACAGAAAAATATCCAGTACCAACCTATACATTGTGGCAGTGAACAGTTACTTAAAATATGTGGGTTTGAGTAAATGTATTATTAAAACTGAGCGAATTCAAAAGCACCGCAGTCTGGAAAATGTCATTAGTCTGGAAGAATACCGAAGAATTCTTGCATACGCGAAAGAGAGCGGAAGAGAGAAGTATTACCACATCATCAGGGTACTGGCATTTACCGGGATAAGGGTCAGTGAATTTGCATTTCTGACAGTGGATGCGCTACCCACAGGAAAATTCGCCGTGGGAAACAAAGGAAAGACAAGAGAAGTATATCTGCCTGAGAAGCTGGTGTCCGAGCTTACCGCCTACTGTGAAACGGAAATGATCACAGCGGGAGTGATTTTTACAGGTTATCAAGGGAGAGCCATACACAGGGCTTCCATATATAAAATGTTGATACATCTGGCGGACATGACGGGTGTTGACAAGAAGAAAGCACACCCCCACAGCTTTCGTCATCTCTTTGCTCTCACCTACATGAGGCAGTATGCGGATTTGACAGAGCTTGCAGACCTGCTCGGTCACTCCAGCCTTGAGACTACTCGAATTTATACCACCACTACGGCGGAGGAAAAGCGCAGCAGGTTGAATAATTTAGTTTTTTAGAAAGCTAAGTTAATACAAAAGAATCGGCGGAAAAGAAGCGTTCCTTCCCGTGGCTTATACACCTCGGATTTTTATGAAAGGTCAATACTATAATGCCGCGAGGGATATGACAGAGTATAATTGATTCCCTCGAGCAATGAGCCAAGCAACCATGCTTACACAGATAATTGACTTGCATGGTAATAGATGAGATGCCTCGTAGAGCAAGGGAATAAAAGTTGTCATAATACGATATTATGTTTCATATGTCAAGCACTTTTTCATATAT
This sequence comes from Acetatifactor sp., assembly GCA_022511425.1. Classification (GTDB taxonomy): domain Bacteria; phylum Bacillota; class Clostridia; order Lachnospirales; family Lachnospiraceae; genus Acetatifactor. The sequence continues at coordinate 8,635 of JAFLRO010000090.1, read as the reverse complement.
TTTTAGCGTGATTTTTTGCCAGTTGGTTAGCAGAAAATCAGTATTTTTGGCATATGCTTTCGATAATAGAAAATTTAACCGTATAAAAAAGCAGTCGGAATAATTCCGGCTGCTTTTTTGCGTTACTCGCCCAGCTGGCGTGGGTTTTGGTATCGATAAATGACACCAACATAATATCGTATTATGTATACACAATAAAGAAAGGAGGAAATGCAAATGGAAATTGTAGAAAGCATTCTAACTGAAAATCCCTGCTTTAAAGCGGGGAGAAAAATCCAGGTCAAGGGTCTGATGCTTCACAGTGTAGGATGCCCCCAGCCATCGGCGGAAGTCTTCGTACACAGATGGAACAATGCAGCATCCGCCAGAGCTTGTGTCCATGCCTTCATTGATGGCAACACCGGAAAGGTGTATCAGACACTGCCCTGGAATCACAGGGCATGGCATTGCGGCGGAAGTGGTAACAACACCCACATCGGCGTAGAAATGTGCGAGCCGGGGTGTATTAAGTACACCGGCGGCGCATCCTTCACCTGCTCGGACAGGGAAAGCGCTCTGGCGACAGTGAAGCGCACCTATGACACGGCTGTTGAGCTGTTTGCTTATCTGTGTAAACAGTTTAACCTGGATCCTCTGGCAAACGGCGTGATCGTGGGTCATAAGGAAGGACATGACAGAGGAATTGCCTCTGGACATGCCGACCCGGAGCACCTCTGGTCAGGATTGCAGAGCGGCTATACCATGGACGGTTTTCGGAAAGATGTGGGAGCTGCCATGTGCAGACCGGATCCCAATGCACCTATGTCTGAAACAGCAACACTGCCGTCATCATCTGGCGAGATGTCTTCCTCTATTATGCCAGCGCCTATTGCACCGACCCCTATTACACCAGCCCCTATTGCACCGCCGCCGGTGTCTCCTACACCGGCGCCAGCACCTGTTCCTACCGGCGATTTCACTATATCTGACCAAGGTGTTGAGCTGATTGCGCGCTTTGAAGGGTGCCGATTGGAGGCATATAAGTGTCCTGCTGGAGTGTGGACCATCGGTTACGGGCATACTGCCGGTGTGAAAGAGGGAGATACCCTTCCTTCCCAAGACGCGGCAAAAGCTTTGTTGAAGGAAGACGTGAAAAAGTACAGTAACTATGTGAACGACTATTTGAAGAAGGGCATAATCTCCTTCCCTATAAACCAGCAGCAATTTGACGCCCTGACAAGCTTTTGCTATAACTGCGGCAATGGCAATCTGCAGCGGCTGGTGTCCGGACGGGACGCGGCAACAGTGGCAGAGAAGATGCTTCTGTACAACAAGGGCGGCGGAAAAGTCCTTCCCGGTCTGGTGCGCCGCAGGGAAGAAGAGAGAAACCTGTTTTTGAGCTGAGATAAGGAGGATGTTCAAAATGGATGAAGACGCTTATTACGGTGAAAACGGCTTTTATGATGAGGACATGACAGGTGGCGGAGAATCGGAGGCGGCTTTCAAAGAGAGCGACTTTATTCCGTTGGAAGATTTGGTCTATGCTCCGTTGTATGCCCTGGCAAAATCCAATCGCCAGCTGCGAGCTCAGATAATAGAAGCAATTCAGAGTATGGGAACTCTCCAACAGAACGGGCAGGAGCAGATGATCCAGCTAAATAATATTAACATCGCCTATGATCAAGTGCGCCCGGAAAACGAAGAGGGATACAGTGTGGACAAGCTTCAGATGCAAGTGCCCCTCCTATCCATCGTACCTATTACGAATCTAAATGTAGAACGAGCGGAAATTGATTTTTCTACTGAAGTCAAAACCGTGCAAGGACAGGATGGGGAATGTGCTATTACCGCTCGCATCTGCTCACCGGAGCAGCGGGAAAGCGATTTTCTGCCCAGGGTAAGCTATAGGCTTAAGATTCGTTCCCTTCCTGCTACAGAGGGAATTATGCGATTAACAGATATGCTGAGTTCCAACCAGATTGCCAAAAAGATGGACACCACCCCTGTGGCTGTAGACGGCAACTTGGGCTCAGAGGAACACAAGAACATGTGGCAGGAGGTTAGCACCATCCGTGCGAAAATGAAAAAACTTAAGCAGCTTTACCAGAAGATTTCTGACATGATAACTGAAATGGAGAGCATTCAACAGATGGATCACGGAGAAAATGTGGATCAGACCAGAGTGTTCGACAAGGAAAAATATCTCATGGCACAGGCTGACATTGCCAACCGCATCATGGAATATCAGGAGCGCGTCATGGACATGGAACTGGAGTTAGGACTGGAGAGAGATTATGAGTAGTAATATGAGGGGAGAGCTGCACCGGGAGCTGGTGAAACAGGAGTCCGAACTGGCAGTGGCAATGAACCTGAGGCTGGCTATGGATATGAGATGTGGGGATGAGATGCTCTTCGTAGAGTGCGTGGAGTGCATTGAGGTTGCTTTTCCCCGTACAGGGATGGAGGAAACTCGCGAAGCAGATGAATCACCTAAGCATCCACAAAGTCGTTTCAGGAAACTACGGGAACGAGTCCGCGAATTATTTTCCCGGGCAGGGAAACGAAAAAGTAAGAAAAAATAAAACGAGAAAGGAAGTGTTACTATGGCAATAGCAGAACAATTTGCAGGATTACAGATGGATCAATTGATTGGTGCACCCTTGCGGGCAGCAGCAGACGCCAGCTTGCAGCTGGCAAATTCCACAGCGGATTTTATCAACAAGGTAGGGTTTGACAACGGCGGTAAAGTACGTACGGTGGCATTCGCTTACCAGAAGCGAAGCACAAACGACGACGGTACCAGCAATCTGGATGAGATGAAGGTGGACGTGCCCATGCTGGCTATCGTTCCCATCCCCAACCTTCAGGTGGATGAGGTAAATATTCTCTTCGACATGGAGGTAAAGCAGAGTGAACGTCAGGAATCCAACACTGATTTAAGTGCCAGTGTCACCGGTACAATGAATTTCGGCATCGTCAAGGTCAGTGTCACCGGAAGCGTCAGCAGTCATCAGTCAAATACCAGAAGCTCCGACAATTCCGCAAAATACCATGTGGATGTGCGGGCTACAAACCACGGCATTCCCGAGGGTCTTGCCCGAGTGCTTGACATGATGGCCGCCAACGTAGCGCCTGCTCTGGTGGGAAGCACACTGAAGGATGGCAATGGTCAGGATCTGTCGGAGGCAGCAAAGGAGCGGGCACAGAGACTGAAAGATCTGCGTCAGGAGATCAGCCAGATCGAGACCAGAAGAAATGCAGCCATAGACAGTCTGGAAAACCATATTGGCCGTCTCAAGAAGCTGGCCAGTGCACAGCAGAATGCATTACAGACTGCCATGATGCAGGAAATGAATAAGCTGGACAAGGACAGCGAAGTAGCGACAACTTATTCCCAAAATATGGACAAGGTAAACCAGAGCTGGAATAACCTGCAGAATCAGGCAGCGGATATCATTCGCATGATCACGGACAGCGGTGAAAAACCGGGCGGTGTTTCCGTATTATTTGCCCTCAAGGAGTTGGACTCTAAAAAAGAGGTTGTAGACTACGACAGTAAACAGTCCGGTTATAGCGGAATAGCTCAGGCACAGAACAGCGCGGTGAACGCTCAGACAAGTCTGGATCAGATTGAAGAGGAATACGCTAAGAAGAAGTCTGAGTACAGCGATGCAATTTCTGGCAAGTCAACTACAGCTCCAGCCACAAGCGGTCAGAACCAAAACCAGAATCAACCCCAGAATCCGGGGCAACAATAATAACCGGATTGATTCCTGACCGGTAAAAGGAGGCAGCAGATGAAGAGAGATGAAAAGGCAGCGTTGACGGATATCCATTATGTCAAGTTAGTACCCATTGGCAGTGTAAACCCCAACAATCCCTTGTCTGAGCAGGCAAAGGAAGCGCAGGCTGAGCTGCTCAACAAATGCCTGAACGATTACCCCAAGGGAATCATTATCGGAAAGGATATTACAGTGGGACGCTACCTGATTGGAGAGCACGAGTTGACTATGGAAAAAATAACATACCATGTGGGCTTTACAAGAAAGCCCACATGGGAGGAAGGAGAAAAATAATGTCAGTAATAGTAAATATTCCAAATATGATGCCTATTGACACAGGAGTAAATAACTTCAATCATTGTCATAGTTTTACAAAGGCAGTTATCCTAGGGATTTCTCGAAATGGACAATTGAACCCACAGTTGGCACAATTCATGCAACGATTGGATGGGGCTGGTGACGCTAGTACTATACTTCGTGTATATGCCGCAATGTTAAGAGCAACACAGAATTCTCCCCAGATGTTTGATCAAGCTGCTATGGAGGTTGTGGTACAGGCTCCGGGGTTGATTCTTTTTTCTGCCGATCCTGTTGATTACAGGACGGGGCAAAACATACAGCATTCGATGATTGCAATAGATCAGGATATATGGCAAGGCGCCAACAATTTAAATTCACTGGGAGCTATGGACAGAGATGTATACATATATCGTGACATGAGTACCCGGAAGCATAAGTATCAAGTGACAGGAGGATGGGCTGATGATGGGAAAATGTGTAGCATCTGTGTTGATACTCAGTACAATAATGACCGCTACACAATGTATTACATTCCCTTATAACAAGCTTTTTTATCTCCTATAGTTTTTATGTATTCGGACAAGTGTTGCTAATATAACTCCCTTTTGGAACCATAAGCCGGACTGTTTGCCCCTCTTGACATTTCTGACAGATATGATATAGTGAAAGCTCCGGATGCAAATGAGTTGCATTTGCATCTGGAGCTATTTACATCAACAGAGGGCATGGCGATGGTGCTCATGTTAATATCAATCAGAATTGGAAAGGCAAATCCTATGCTGCAAGTAATAACTGATACGCTGATAGATACCGTAAAGCTGATTCCCTTCCTGTTTTTGACTTATCTTGCCATGGAGTATCTGGAGCACAGGACGGGGGAGAAGTCAAAGGGAATGATAAAAAAGGCCGGTCGTATGGGACCTGTGTTGGGAGGAGTTCTAGGTATTGTGCCCCAGTGCGGTTTTTCCACAGCGGCCTCAAATTTGTATGCAGGCCGGGTGATATCTCTGGGAACCCTGATTGCCATCTACCTGTCTACCTCGGACGAAATGCTGCCCATTTTGATTTCCGAGCAGGCACCGTTAGAATTGATTTTGCGGATTCTGCTTGCCAAGGCTGCCATCGGACTGGCAGCCGGAGTGATGATAGATATTATTTTTGGCAGGAAACGGATGGAAGAACATGCCCACATCCATGAAATCTGTGAGCATGAACACTGTCATTGCGAGAAGGGCGTGGTTCGTTCAGCGCTGACCCATACTGCACAGATTTTATTTTTTATTCTGTTGGTGACTTTTGCATTGAATCTGATTTTACATTTTGTGGGAGAAGAAGCCCTGGCGGGTTTGATTTTGAATCGGCCTCTGCTTGGACCTGTTTTGGCAGGCATTGTGGGACTTATTCCCAACTGCGCCGGTTCCGTGGTGATCACGCAGTTATATCTACAGGGAGCCATGAACTTAGGAGCGGCTATGGCAGGACTTTTGACTGGATCCGGCGTGGGACTGCTGGTGCTGTTTCGGGTAAATTATAACAAAAAGGAAAATCTGATGATTTTGATTCTGCTATATGGAATTGGTGCAATGTCAGGCATTGTGATAGGGCTGATCTAATGGGAATAAGGGAACGCAAATTGTGTTTGATAGAGAGGGCTGGGAGAAAGGCATGAAGGAAGCGAACGACAGGAAACGTCAGGTTGCTGAGGAGGTTGTGGATGAACTGCAATACCCTTCAGTCATAAAATGGACAAAGCAAAGAAGGAGCGTTTACAGAGTGCTGTGGGAGGCAGAGGAGCCGTTAAATGCTGTGCAGATTTATAATCAAGCATCCCATGGACGAGAAGGGGAGGAGTATGCCCTCTCTACCATCTACAGAATTCTGGCAGCCTTTGAGGAGAAAGGATTGGTGGAAAAGACTGCCTGGATGGAGGACGGAGCTGTTGTATACACACTGAACAGGGGAGAACACACCCACTATGCCGTCTGCCTGGCCTGTAGGAAGCGCATACCGTTACAGAATTGTCCCTTTACTCATGTTCATCTGGAGCGGGAAACAGGAGATTTTACAATTACCGGACATAAGCTTGAATTATACGGCTACTGCGGTGAATGTAAAATTAATCTAAAATAAATGAGAAAAGCTATCGAAAATATAGATAAAATGTTTGTTTTATGTTATGATGTGGTCAGTAGTTCTCGTTCGGAAGCATAATCAGGGAGTATGAATTGAGGATAAGGAGGCGAGGTGTTGAAGACAAAGAAGACTGAAAACATCATAGAAACATGCGATGTATTGATTGTAGATGATGACGAATTTAATTTAAGGGTGGCTGGCGATATCCTCAAGGAGCATTATTCCATTCATACGGTGCAGTCGGGAGAGGACGCGCTGAAGTTTATGGAAGTGGTTCCGCCGAAACTGGTGCTGCTTGACTTACATATGCCGAAAATGGACGGTCGGGAGACGATGAAAAGGATTCAGGAAAATGCAAAGTGGAAGAAGATTCCCATTATTTTCCTGACATCGGACTCAAAGCCGGAGACGGAAAAAGAATGTCTTGTGCTGGGTGCTGCGGACTTCATTACAAAGCCTTTTGTACCCATGGTCATGATGAGTCGAATCAGCCGTATTATAGAGCTGGCTGAATTGCAGAATGATCTGGAGGCCAAGCTGGAAGAAAAGACCAAGCTGGTAGAAAAAGTATCCTTAAATTCCATTATGGTCATTGCCAACACAATTGATGCCAAGGATGCTTATACTTCCGGTCATTCCATGCGTGTAGCAAAGTGCTCTTCAGCAATTGCCAAGCAATTGAATTGGCCGGAGAAAGACATTCAGAATATTCATTATGTGGCGCTGCTTCATGATATTGGAAAAATCGGCGTGCCGGATGCTATCCTCAACAAGCCAAGTAAGCTTAGTGACGAGGAATTTCAGGTGATAAAAAAGCATCCGGTGATTGGTAACGATATTCTGAAGGATATCCATATGATCAGGAGCGTAGCGGATGGAGCGCTTTATCACCACGAACGCTATGATGGCCGGGGATATCCGCTAGGGCTGGCCGGGGAGGACATTCCCTTTTATGCCAGGATCATCGGCATTGCAGACGCTTATGATGCCATGACATCCAACCGTATTTATCGACATAAGCTCCCCCAGGAAAAGGTCATTAAGGAATTTGAGAAAGGACGGGGAACCCAGTTTGACCCTCAGCTAACGGATTTGTTCCTGGGAATGTTGCGGGATGGCTATGATGTGGATAAGGAAGAGGGGGTCATCAGCTGGGATGATGATCTGGCAGGTCAAAGCAGTGCGCTACTCAGCAAGGTACTCACAGAATATGCTGCAGACATTCAGCAAAAGTCGGTCACGGATGCTCTGACAGGTCTGTATACCAGAAACTATGCAGAGGTTCGGATCGGTAAGCTGCTGGGAGAAGCTCATCAGGGCTCGCTGATGATGATTGATATGGATAATTTTAAATACATCAACGACACTTATGGGCACATTGTTGGTGATATGACATTGCGGGCATTTGCTGATGCTTTGAAGGCGAATACAGGGTCGGAAGATGTTGTCTGCCGTCTGGGAGGGGATGAGTTTATTGTGTTCCTGACGGACATGACCGACAGGCAGGAGGTAGCCCAGAAATCGCAGAAGATCCTGGATATGCTTTCCGTCAGTCTGGAAAAGCTAGGGTGTGGCAATAAGAGCTCTGTCTCTATCGGCATTGCGGTATTTCCAGATGATGGCAAGAACTTTGACATGCTCTACAGCAATGCGGACAAAGCCCTGTACTATGTGAAGAGGAACGGCAAAAACGCCTATTCCTTTTATAGTGAGGAGAAAGCTGGGAGCAAAAAACATAACACCGGCACAGATCTGAATCATATCCGTACCATGCTGGAAGGGCGTATGGATGAGGAGGACAGCGGTATATTTAAGGTCGAATACGGAGATTTCCAGCGTCTCTACACATATATTTCCCGGGGTGTAAAGAGAAACCATCAGCAGGTGCAGACGTTGCTGTTCACGCTGACTATGGATGATAACGAGGGGCCGGGACTGAATTTCGAGGAGCCTATGAAGTCGCTGGAGCTGGCGGTAGCTTCTTCCCTGCGTATGGTGGATGTGGGAACCAGATACAGCAGTATACAGTATATTGTCATTCTGCTGGATACGGATCTTGACAACGGTAAAAAGGTAGCGGACCGGGTAGTAAAGCAGTTTTATCGAATGCATGGAGGCAAAGGTGTGTCGATATCTTACGATATCCAAACCATGCTTCCGCGTTTAGAAGGGGAATAGCGCAAGCTATTCCCTGTTTAGTTTTGCAATTATTGCAAAAAATTAAAAAATTTAAAAAAAGGACTTGCATTTACAGAGGCAATATACTATAATAACACATGCGTTGTAAAAATCAATAAATGCACCGCTAGCTCAGTTGGTAGAGCACCTGACTCTTAATCAGGGTGTCCAGGGTTCGAGCCCCTGGCGGTGCACTTGAAAGTACTGACTTTGGAGACTTTGAGCTCTGGGGTTGGTGCTTTTTTTCTGGGCTTTTTCAAGGG
>JAFLRO010000009.1 GCA_022511425.1 Acetatifactor sp. | reverse complement strand
CTTCAAAAGCGAGTCAAAGAATCACTGCTTTACTCGACGACAACAGTTTCGTTGAGATCGGTGGACTTGTCACTGCGAGAGCCACGGATTTCAACATGAAACCAAACGAAACTCCCTCTGACGGCTGTATTACCGGTTACGGAGTGATTGGCGGCAAGCCAGTGTATGTGTACAGCCAGGACGCGTCCGTGATGAACGGTACCGTCGGTGAGATGCATGCCAGGAAGATCGTAAACCTCTATGATCTGGCGCTGAAAACGGGTTCCCCGGTCATCGGTCTGATTGATTCTGCGGGTCTAAGGCTTCAGGAGGCAGCAGATGCAATGAATGCATTCGGCACTATCTATCTGAAACAAACCCTTGCATCCGGTGTAATCCCTCAGATTACAGCAATTCTGGGTAGCTGCGGCGGTGGACTTGCCCTGTTCCCCACCCTTACGGATTTCACCTTCATGGAGGAGAAAAACGCAAAGCTGTTTGTGAATGCCCCTAATGCGCTGGACGGAAACGTGATTACTAAGTGTGATTCCTCTTCTGCTGCATTTCAGTCCGAGCAGAGCGGCATTGTGGATGTAGTCGGCGACGAGGCAGCGGTTCTTGGAAAGATCAGGGAGCTTCTGGCATTCCTGCCTGCAAACAACGGTGAGGGAAGCGATATTGCAGAGTGCACTGACGATTTGAACCGTGCAAGTGCTGAGCTGGCTAACTGTGTGGGTGACACCTCTGTTGCTCTGTCCATACTGGCTGACAACAATGATTTCTTTGAGGTGAAAGCAAACTATGCAAAGGATATGGTAGTAGGTTTCCTGAAGCTGGACGGTGTGACTGTAGGTGCAGTGGCAAATCGCAGCGAGGTTTATGACGATGAGGGAAAGGTAGCTGAGAAGCTGGATGCCGTCCTTTCTGCGGAAGGCTGTGAGAAGGCGGCAGATTTTGTGAACTTCTGTGATGCCTTTGAGATTCCCGTTCTGACATTGACCAATGTAAAGGGCTATAAGGCTACCGTTGATTCTGAGAAAAATATCGCAAGGGCTGCCGCAAGGCTTACCGCGGCTATTGCCGGAGCAACAGTACCTAAGGTAAACGTGATTATCGGTAAGGCGCTGGGAACAGCAGCTATCGTTATGAACTCTAAGGCAATCGGAGCCGATATCACCATTGCATGGCCCGATGCTGAGATCGGAACCATGGATGGCAAACTTGCCGCAAAGATCATGTATGAGGGACAGGGTGCTGATGTGATCAATGAGAAAGCAGCAGAGTATGATGCTTTGAAACTCAGTGCCGGCAGCGCTGCCCGTAGAGGGTATGTGGATCAGATCGTGGAGGCTGCTGACACCAGAAAGTACGTGATCGGCGCCTTCGAGATGCTCTTTACAAAGAGCGAGGACAGACCCGCAAAAAAGCACGGAACCGTGTAGAAAGGTTGAATGCAAGATGAAGAAATTTTTGGCATTGATAGGTATGATGACCTGTATCTTCGGACTGTCTGCCTGCGGAAGTGATGATGGCTGGGTGACGATGGCAGATCTGCCGACATCGCAGTATGAGCAGACATATGAGCAGCAGAAACTCCAGTCTGCAATGCAGAGAGCGAAAGGTCAACTGGTTCCTATACTGACAAGCTACATGAGCGAGGATTCATTGGAATCCCTCGATGATTTCACTATGGAAGAGATTGCATATCTTGTAGCAAGTGAGATGGGGCTTGGAGTGGATGGTTATGCTTTCTATTCCGCAGCAGGATCCTTCCAATCGGCTGCTGACAGTGTGGGAAACATCCAGAGAATCGGCGAAGCTTCTGCAAAGATCGATGGTGATCAGATCATAGTTCATGTGGAGGTTATCGGCGATAAGAAGAACGCGACAGCCGAAGTGATTTTATCAAACGATATGTTCTTTATGCTGGAGTCGGCAGCTTTGAATCCCGAATCCTCCAAGGGCGAATTGATGATAGGAGCAGCTCTGAACACCCTGATTGGTATGACAACCGTGTTCGTAGTACTGATTCTGATCAGCTTCATCATTTCCTGCTTCCGGATTGTTCCCAAGCTTCAGAACAGCGCAGCGGAGCGGAAGGCAAGGCAGATGGAAGCCAGCAGCGATGTGAAGGTCATAGCGCAGAAAGACATTGCTGCGAATCCCGCAGGAGAGGATATTGCAGACCAGGCAGATGATCTGGAGCTGGCGGCGGTAATCGCAGCAGCCGTGGCTGCATATGAAGGTTCGGCATCCACAGACGGTTTTGTGGTGCGCTCTATCCGCAGACTACGCTAACAATGTGAGAAGAGTTTCTAAGTCTGCACAGTATCGCAGCAAGGCGCTAAAGCGCCTGAGAAATTCTACGGCATCATAGATGCCTTTCTCACATGGAAGAATCGCAAGTACGGCGATTTTTCCCGAACACTAATCTTATGATTATAAAGATGTATAGAATATGCCGCTGAGACGGCAGAAGGAGAGAAAAATGAAAAATTATACCATCACCGTAAATGGCAATGTATATGATGTAGTAGTGGAGGAGGGCGCATCTACTGGCGCACCTGTAGCAGCTAAGGCTCCCGCAGCTCCTAAAGCAGCACCCAAGGCAGCACCTGCAGCAGCTCCCAAGGCGGCTTCCGGCGCAGCTGGCAGCGTAAAGATCGAGGCAGGCGCAGCCGGTAAGGTATTTAAGATTGAGGCAAACGTAGGCCAGGCTGTAAAGGCAGGAGATCCTGTCGTGATCGTTGAGGCAATGAAGATGGAGATTCCCGTTGTAGCTCCCCAGGATGGTACCGTGGCAAGCATCGATGTATCAGTTGGCGATGCCGTTGAGGCAGGTGCTCTGCTGGCTACCATGAACTAAGTCAAGGCAGATGAGTGTATCAACAATAGAAAGTACGTACCGCGAACTTTCTATTGTCATGAATAAAAGCTGCCTGACGGCAGCAGAAAAGAGGAACAAATGGAATATATAGGTTCAACGCTGAACAACCTGCTTCATCAGACGGCGTTTTTCAACCTTACCTGGGGAAATTACGTCATGATACTGGTTGCATGCTTTTTCCTTTATCTGGCTATTCGGTGGGAGTTTGAGCCTCTGCTCCTGACTCCCATAGCCTTCGGCATGCTGTTGGTGAATATCTATCCCGATATCATGCTTCATGCGGAGGACGCCGCAAACGGTGCGGGCGGCCTGCTGTATTATTTTTATAAACTGGACGAACTGGCGATTTTGCCCTCCCTGATCTTCATGGGTGTAGGCGCTATGACGGACTTCGGCCCTCTGATTGCCAACCCTAAGAGCTTCCTTTTGGGCGCTGCGGCGCAGTTCGGTATCTTTGCCGCATATTTTGGAGCTATTGCGCTGGGCTTTAACGACATGGCGGCAGCTGCTATCTCCATTATCGGCGGCGCTGACGGTCCTACCTCCATCTTTTTGGCAAGTAAGCTGGGGCAGACAGCGATTTTGGGTCCCATCGCAGTGGCGGCGTACTCTTATATGTCGCTGGTGCCCATTATCCAGCCCCCATTCATGAAGCTTTTGACCACCGAAAAGGAACGAAAGATAAAGATGGCTCAGCTTCGTCCGGTTACCAAGCTGGAGAAGATTCTCTTCCCCATCGTCGTGACCATCGTAGTCTGCTTGATCCTTCCTACCACAGCTCCCTTAGTAGGCATGCTTATGCTGGGCAACCTGTTCAGAGAGTCAGGGGTGGTGAGACAGCTCACTGAGACCGCATCTAATGCGATGATGTACATCGTGGTCATCCTGTTAGGCACCTCCGTAGGTGCAACCACCAGCGCTGAGGCGTTCCTGAACGTGGATACCCTTAAGATCGTGGGTCTGGGTTTGGGTGCTTTTATATTTGGAACCGTTGCAGGAGTCTGCTTCGGTAAGATCATGTGTGTTGCCACCAAGGGCAAGGTAAACCCGTTGATTGGATCCGCCGGCGTGTCCGCTGTGCCAATGGCAGCCCGTGTATCCCAAAAGGTAGGCGCACAGGCAGATCCCACCAATTTCCTGCTCATGCACGCCATGGGGCCTAACGTAGCAGGCGTTATCGGAACCGCCGTAGCCGCTGGAACCTTTATGGCTATTTTTGGAGTAATCTAAAGTATAATATGGAGGAAAACGCAAATGTCAGAACAAGCTAAAAAACCGATTAAAATAACGGAAACCATTCTGCGTGACGCTCATCAGTCTCTGATTGCCACCAGAATGCCCACTGAACTCATGCTTCCTATCGCTGAGAAAATGGATAAAGTGGGTTATCACTCCGTGGAGTGCTGGGGCGGTGCAACTTTCGATGCATCCCTTCGATTCCTGAAGGAAGATCCATGGGATCGTCTCCGCAAGCTGCGCGAGCGTTTCAAGAACACTAAGCTTCAGATGCTGTTCCGTGGTCAGAATATTTTAGGCTACAGACCTTATGCGGATGATGTGGTTGATGCTTTCGTGCAGAAATCAATCTCCAACGGTATTGACATTATCCGTATTTTTGACTGCCTCAACGACCTGCGCAATCTGCAGGAGGCTGTAAATGCCACCAACAGGATGAAGCAGCAGGAGGGCAGGGGCCATGCACAGGTTGCACTGTCCTATACCTTAGGCGATGCATACACCCTTGAGTACTGGACCGATATGGCCAGAAAGATTGAGGAGATGGGGGCGGATTCCATCTGTATTAAGGATATGGCAGGATTGCTGGTTCCTTACAAGGCATCCGAGCTGATTTCCGCTATGAAGAGCGCGACTAAGCTTCCTATTCAGCTCCATACCCATTACACCTCCGGTGTTGCAGGAATGACTTACCTGAAAGCAGTGGAGGCAGGCGTGGATGTGATCGACACCGCTATGAGCCCCTTCGCAATGGGAACCTCACAGCCCGCTACCGAGGTCATGGTTGAAACCTTTAAGGGAACTCCTTATGACACTGGATTCGATCAGAATCTTTTGGCTGAAATTGCAGATTACTTCCGTCCTTACAGGGATGAGTGTCTGAAGAATGGCCTGCTCAATCCTAAGGTCATGGGCGTTGATATTAAGACACTTCTGTATCAGGTACCCGGCGGCATGCTTTCCAACATGGTGAGCCAGCTGAAGGAGCAGAATGCAGAGGATAAGTATTATGACGTGCTCAGGGAAATCCCTCAGGTACGTAAGGATCTGGGTGAGCCCCCTCTGGTTACCCCTTCCTCTCAGATTGTGGGTACTCAGGCAGTATTCAATGTGCTGATGGGAGAGAGATACAAGATGGCCACCAAGGAGACCAAGGCAGTGCTTCGCGGCGAATACGGTCAGACCGTAAAGCCCATGAATCAGGAAGTCATCGACAAGGTCATCCCCGGTGAGACCCGTATCACCTGCCGTTATGCAGATATGCTGGAGAACGAAATGGATAAGCTGGAGGGCGAGATGAAGGAATGGAAGCAACAGGATGAGGATGTCCTGAGCTATGCATTGTTCCCTCAGGTGGCTACAGACTTCTTTAAGTACCGTCAGGCACAGCAGGAGAAGGTAGACATGACTCAGGCAGACACCAAGAACGGCGCATATCCTGTTTAATAAACACTTAGAACTAAGGGTCAGCGGCAGGCTCCGGATAGTGAACCTGCCGCTTTTTTTATAAATACCTCTTGACAACATGCCTGATCAGCTATTAAGATAACAAGTGTTATAAATGTTTCATTAACTGATACCAAGGAAGGAAAGGTAAGTTTATGGCCCGTAAAGAAACAATAACCATGCAGATGATCCTGGACACCGCGTTTGCGATGACCCGGGAGGAGGGCTTTATCAATGTGACTGCCAGGAAGGTGGCGGCAAAAGCCGGTTGTTCTACACAGCCTATTTTTCGCGTATATAAGAATATGGACGAGTTGTGGAGTGCTGTCTACAGCAAGGCGGCAGGCTTTTTCCAAGACTATTACGGACTTTATCCCAGAACGGGCAAAGCTCCTTTTGTGAATCTGGGAATGGCATATATTGCTTTTGCCAGGGAAGAGAGGCACCTGTTTGAGCTTCTCTTTGTGACAAGCGGGCCAAAGCGGAAGAGTATGTATGAACTCTTGAACGGAAAAGATGGCAATGTGGTCTACGAGATCAATATGGCCAAGGCGGCAGGATGTCCTGACCCCAGTGATTTGTTCATGAAGATGTGGATCTTTATCCACGGCGCGGCATGCATGACGTTGACGGGTGATTATGACTTGTCCGATGTCCAGACTCAGGAGCTGCTGGAGCGCTCCTATCAGGCCTTTGCCTCAGCACGCTGATCGATTTGTGATGCAGTTTACGGCTATAGGGGTTAATTGAAAGAATGGAAAAACAGTATGACATATTAAGCAGAATATCCGAGCGTTTCGGCAAGATGAGCAAGAGCCACAAGGCCATTGCCTCCTATATTTCCGAACACTACGATCAGGCTGTGTTCATGACCGCAGCAAAGCTGGGGGAGACTCTGGGAATCAGTGAATCCACGGTAGTTCGCTTTGCCTTCGGGATAGGCTACGAGGGCTATCCGGAATTTCAGAAAGCCCTGGAGGACTGTGTGAAGGGAAAGCTGAGCAGCATTCAGAAGATGGATGCCAAGTATGGAAGGAGTTCTCAATCGGAAGTACTTGCGTCTGTGATAACAGCTGATATAGAAAAACTTCAGCACACTATCGACAATCTGGACCCGGCGGCCTTTGAATCTGCGGTAAACACTATTCTGGAGGCGGAAACCATCTATGTCATGGGGCTTCGCAGTAATGAACCCTTGGCGGAATTTCTTCACTTTTACCTGAACATGATCAGAGGCGGCGTGATCCTCTTAAAGACAACCAGTGTAAGCGAAACGTTTGAGCAGATGATTCGCATTCATGAGAAAGACTGCTTTATCGGAATCAGTTTTCCCAGATATTCCATGCGCACACTAAAAGCCATGGAATTTGCCAATGACAGGAATGCTAAAGTGATTGCCATCACGGACTCCACCCATTCTCCCATGAGCCTTTATTCCTCCTGTAACCTTTTGGCCAGGAGTGATATGGTGTCCATCGTGGATTCCCTTGTGGCTCCTTTGAGTGTTATAAACGCCCTGGTTGTGGCATTGTGTCTGAAATGCCCCCAGGATGTGAGAAAAAATCTGGAGATGTTGGAAGATACCTGGAACAATTATCAGGTATATTTGAATGATGAGATCAATTTCATAGATGATGAGCCGATCCTCAATTATTCCCTCCGGAGGGAGCAGGATGAAGGAAATAAATAGAGTGCTTGTCATAGGGGGTGGTGCAGCTGGGATGATGGCTGCTGTGGCAGCTGCGGACACCGGTTCGGCAGTGACCATTATAGAGAAGAATGAAAAATTGGGAAAAAAGCTGTTCATCACCGGAAAGGGTCGCTGTAATGTGACCAATGGGGCGGATATGGAGGCTTTTTTTGCGAATGTCTGCACCAACAGCAAATTTCTTTACAGTGCATTTTATAATTTTGATAACACAGCCTTAATGGACTGGCTGACAAAAGCAGGATGTCCTTTAAAGACGGAAAGGGGAGACAGGATCTTTCCTCAGTCAGACCATTCCTCCGATGTGATAGCTGCCTTCCAGCGGGAACTAAAAAAACGTGGAGTGGAGATTCTGCTGAACACAGAGGTAAAAGGACTTTTATTGGGGGATGCAATCCCCCTGGACGAGATATCAGACGGGAGAAAAAGAATAACCGGTGTTACGCTTTCGAACGGAAGTGTTCTAAAAGCATCCAACGTGATTGTCTGCACCGGCGGTCTTTCGTATCCCTCCACCGGTTCTACCGGCGACGGATATGCATTTGCAAAGGCTGCAGGTCATACTGTGGCGGAGTTAAGTCCCGGGCTGGTGCCCTTTATTGTGAGGGAGAGCTGGTGCAGGGAGCTGATGGGACTTTCCCTGCGAAATGTAGAGGCAAGACTTATTGAAGACGGCAAAGAAGTGTATCGGGGATTTGGAGAACTCCTGTTTACCCATTTCGGCGTCAGCGGGCCGTTAGTTCTTTCCGCCAGCAGTTATTTTGGACGGAGGAATGGAAAACAGGGGAGTAGGGTTCTCGGTGAAGCTATGCTGTATATAGACTTAAAGCCGGCAATGGATCCGGAGCAGTTGGACAGGCGTCTGCTGCGGGATTTTGAGGATAATAAAAACAGACAATTCAAAAACATTCTGGGAGGACTGTTTCCTGCAAAGCTGATTCCGGTGATGGTGAAGTTGTCCGGTATTCTGCCCGAGAAAAAGGTAAATGAGATAGGCCGGGAAGAACGAAGGAATTTTGTCTCGCTGATCAAGAATCTTCCCCTGACGTTGAAGGGAACCAGGGGATATGAGGAGGCAATTATCACAAGGGGCGGTGTTTCCGTGAAGGAAGTCAATCCGTCTACTATGGCGTCAAAAAAGGTAAAAGGGCTGTATTTTGCCGGCGAGGTGTTGGACCTGGACGCGCTGACGGGTGGCTTTAACCTGCAGATCGCCTGGTCTACAGGGCATTTGGCCGGACAAAGCACACAAGGCGAAAAGTTGTTCTAAGGCGGCAAAGGACACCGCCTAAGAACAACTATGTTTCGCCTAGGAGAACGCAAGAAAAGCGTTCTCCACGAGAATAATATGCACTCAGGAGGGAGAAGGGGTATGAGCTTTAATGTAGCAGTTGACGGACCAGCAGGTGCAGGTAAGAGCACTATTGCAAAGGCGGTGGCGAAACAGCTGAACCTGATTTATGTGGACACAGGAGCCATGTACAGGGCTATGGCTTTGCTTGTATTGAGAAACAACATAGATCCGAGTGATACGGATGCGGTGATTGAAAAGTGTTGCAGCGCGGACATATCTATATGCTATCAGGACGGTGAGCAGGTGGTGATGCTTAATGGGGATAATGTCAATCCATATCTGCGCACCGAGGAAGTGGGAAATGCTACTTCTGTGATCAGTACCATTCCCAAAGTGAGAGAGAAGATGGTGGAACTGCAGCAAAATCTTGCGGCTTCCAGTGATTGTATTATGGATGGAAGGGATATCGGTACCTGTGTGCTGCCTAATGCGCAGCTCAAGGTATATCTGACTGCGGACAGCGCCGTCAGGGCAAAACGCCGTTATGATGAGCTGGCAGCAAAAGGACAGGTCTGTGATCTGCAAAAAATTCAGGCTGATATTGAGGAGCGGGATTACCGGGATATGCACCGGGAAACTTCGCCACTGCGCCAGGCTGAGGATGCCGTGCTGGTCGACACCTCTCTGATGACTGTGGAGGAAGTGATTCATCGCCTTGTTCAGCTGTGTCTGGAAAGACAAAACTGAGCATAGCGATTAAGCACATTACTGAATGACTGAAAGCAACAACTCAGCATATGAGAAAGCAGACAGATTATCGGGCGAGATGTGTTTGGTACAGCACACTGAAGGAGGCTGGCGTGTTATGGAGACAAAGCTGGCAGAACATGCAGGTTTCTGCTTTGGTGTCCGTCGGGCGGTGGATACCGTGTATGAGCAGGTAAAAACTGGGAAAACTATATATACCTATGGTCCAATCGTTCACAATGAGGAAGTGGTGAAGGAACTGGGACAGATGGGGGTCAAGGTGCTGGAAACCAAAGAAGAGTTGGAACAGCTTACTTCCGGCAGTGTCATTATCCGTGCTCATGGAGTTCCGGAGGAGATTTACCGTCTTTTAGAGACGAAAGGTCTGGAGTGCATTGATGCCACATGTCCCTTTGTTAAACGTATTCACAGAATTGTGGAACAGGAGAGTGAGGCCGGAAGCCATATTGTGGTCATTGGTAATGCGGGCCACCCGGAGGTAGAGGGCATCGTTGGCTGGTGCCATGGTGATGTCACTGTGCTTGAGGAGCCTGAGGATGCTGAAAAATTTGTTCCGCCTGAGGGAAAAAAACTTTGTGTGGTCGCTCAAACGACATATAACTACAATAAATTTCATTATATGGTTGAAATTTTTGAAAAAAAAGGTTACAATAGTAGTGCTGTCAATACCATTTGTAATGCCACAGAAGATAGGCAGCGGGCGGCAGGAACATTGGCCGCGGAAGCTGACGTAATGATTGTAATAGGAGGCAGGCA
Source organism: Acetatifactor sp. (assembly GCA_022511425.1). GTDB lineage: Bacteria > Bacillota > Clostridia > Lachnospirales > Lachnospiraceae > Acetatifactor. The sequence goes on along the minus strand of JAFLRO010000009.1, from coordinate 38,918 downwards.
CAGTTCCAATACTAGGAAGCTTTATGATATATGCCGTGAGGAGTGTGCAAAGACCTATTTTATACAGACACTGGATGACTTGCATTTAGAACTGCCTAAAGCTGTTCGCCTGGTGGGTATTACTGCGGGGGCTTCCACCCCGAATAAATTAATTGAGGAGGTTCAAAATTATGTCAGAATTAACTTTTGAACAAATGTTGGAAGAATCTATCAAGACAATACATGCAGGAGAGGTAGTCGAGGGCACGGTCATAGATGTGAAGCCGGATGAAATCGTTTTGAATATCGGATACAAGTCAGACGGAATCCTTACTAAGAACGAATATACCAACGATCCCAGTGTTGACTTGACTACAGTGGTAAAGCCGGGCGATACCATGGAAGTAAAGATACTGAAGGTGAATGATGGTGAAGGTCAGGTGGCATTGACGTATAAGCGCCTCGCAGCCGACAGAGGAAACAAGAGGATTGAAGAGGCTTACAACAGCCATGAGATACTGAAAGCAACCGTTGCCCAGGTATTGGATGGCGGTTTGAGCGTAATCGTGGATGAGGTACGGATTTTTATCCCTGCCAGCCTTGTTTCCGATACCTACGAGAAGGATTTATCCAAGTATGCGGGACAGGAGATTGAATTCGTGATCAGCGAGTACAATCCCAAGAGAAGAAGATACATCGGAGATCGGAGGCAATTGATCTCCGCAAAGAAAGCAGAGCTTCAGAAGGAATTGTTCGAGAGAATCAAAGAGGGAGATATCGTTGAAGGTACCGTCAAGAATGTTACTGATTTCGGAGCATTCATAGATCTGGGCGGTGTGGACGGACTGCTGCACATCTCCGAGATGTCTTGGGGACGTGTGGAGCACCCCAAGAAAGTGTTTAAGGTTGGCGATCCTCTGAAGGTACTCATCAAGGAAATCAGCGGAAGCAAGATTGCTCTCTCTCTTAAGTTTGAGGATGCAAATCCCTGGAAAGATGCTTCCGGCAAATATGCAGCAGGCAGTGTGGTGACTGGAAAGGTTGCCAGAATGACTGATTTCGGCGCGTTTATAGAACTGGAACCAGGTGTTGACGCATTGCTTCACGTATCCCAGATTGCAAAGGAGCACATCGAGAAGCCGTCTGATGTGTTGAGTGTAGGCCAGGAAGTCACCGCAAAAGTGGTTGACTTTAACGAGACTGACAAAAAGATCTCCCTGAGCATTAAAGCACTGCTGGCACCTGAGACTGCGGAGGAAAGCAATTCCGATGAGGTATCCGTTGACATTGACGCAGTAATCGCAGCCCAGGAAGATGACGCAGAATAGTCCTGTTAAGAATGTCTGCATATGTGGACAGACAGGAGCTGGCGTATCAAAATAAAAGACAGGATGGATTGCTATGGCTTACGATTATGAGTATTTAAAAAAAGAAGTGCTGGCATTAACAGCGATTGATTTGAACTGTTATAAGGAAAAGCAGATGAAGCGCCGCATCGATACCCTGATTTCAAAGCACAAGATTGAAGGCTATGATAAGTATGTACAGGGGTTGCGGAGTGATAAGGCTTTGTTTGACGAATTTGTCAACTATATCACCATCAACGTATCTGAGTTTTATCGAAATCCTGAACAGTGGAAGTTTATGGATGAGAAGGTGATTCCCGAGTTGATCAGTAAATTTGGAAAAAGCCTGAAGATTTGGAGCGCTGCATGCTCCACCGGTGACGAGCCCTACTCCCTGGTGATGGCACTGTCCAAGCATTTGCCGTTAAATAGCATAAAGATATATGCAACTGATTTAGACAAACAGGTGATTGCTAAGGCAAAAGTCGGACTGTATGCCGAAAAGAGCGTTGAGTCAGTACCTGCGGACTTGAAATCAAAGTATTTTACAAAAGTGGGACCTTCCTATAAGATTGCTGATGAAATCAAAGCCCGTGTGGAATTTAAAGAGCATAATCTCCTGAAGGATACCTATCCGACGGATTATCATATGATCGTCTGCCGGAATGTGTTGATTTACTTTACCGAGGAGGCCAAAGACGAAGTGTTCCGGAAGTATTTTAATTCTCTTGCAAAAGGCGGAGTGCTTTTTATCGGCAGTACTGAGCAGATAATTAATTACAAGGAAATTGGATATGAGAGAAAGAATTCTTTCTTCTATCAGAAGCCGTAACAGGTACATAAAGTCTTGTTGATGAAATGAATAATAAAAACCCGTAGACACTGATGTTCAATGTTTACGGGTTTTTTGATTCCTGAAAATAGAATGATCGAGAACCACAAATTCAATTTTTAATAAGTAGAAGCCATCATCCCCAGTACATGGGAGGCGTAGTCGGAAAATGCCTGCCGATCCCTTTTCATTTCGTCCGTTAACTCGAAGAATAGATCGTGACTCTTGTAATCCCGCTTGAAGAAGGGCTCAAAGAGAACATCCCACTGGGGAAGGTAGCTGGCGAATTTACGGGTGTAACAGTTAGTGGCAGAAGCAGGAATACGGTGATCAGTGTCCACAAAGCCGGCAACAGACTTATGTAATGCCACATCCTCTGTGGGAAGGTAGTAGTAGTCCTGGTAGTTGGCGTAATAATATTTTAATTCTTCCTCAATAATAGGAATTTTCAAGGTTGCCTCTGTGCCTTCGCCCCGGAAGAAGCAACCGTTTGTGTTGGTCAAAAGGGGCTTTGGCAGAGGCTGTTCCAGAACCAGTGTCATGACCAGTTCCTTTCGTAAGCTTCCGTTTACGTCCCGGTATGTATTGGCTTGTACTTTTCTGGCGCGCACGGGATGATTAAACAGGTCGTAATAGGCCAGTATGGGCAGAGTCTTCAGCATACCCTTGAGGTCGTCTTCATTGTGCAGAAACAGGGCGTTTGAAGCAAATTCTGAGGGATTTTTTACATAATCGTGATAGATACCAATCATCTCGCCGCCTGAAAACGCATCCTTGCGGTCGATTCCTAAAAACTGTTCCAGTGTCTTCTGCTTACAGTTGGGCAGCCTGAGGAAAAATTTATAGGGCGATATCCGCTTGTACAAATCAATTCCCTGGAAAATGTCGAAATTGTACGGCAGTGAATACTGTTGACATTTCTGGGTGATGAAGGGGAGATCAAAGTTATTGCCGTTGAAATGAACCAGGTAACGATACCGCCTGGAAAACTCAAAGAAGGCCTTTAAGATTTCTGCTTCCTGATTATAATCTTCTGCCATCCACTGGATGGTTCGCCATTTACCCGCCAAATAATAGGCACAGCCGATCAGATAAAGATAGGAGGACCGGGCGGTAAATCCGGTGGTTTCAATATCAATAAAGAGTACCCGTTCCATCGGGGCGAGCCTTTCCAAGGGATAAGCAATAGTAAAGTTTTCTATAGTCTCTTCACAAATTCTCATAACTGCCTCCGTTATACTTCAAATTACCTGTCAAAAATATCATAGCACAAAATTTAAATAAACAGTAGTATTTTATCAAAAAAAATAGTATATTTATCTAAGAAAGGTTTCTATTCTTCGACAAAACCGGCGCTGAACTACGGCGCTGTATGGGAAAGGAAAAACTGTATGGCTAAATTGACATTTGTCGGCGGGATTCATCCATACGACGGAAAGGAATTATCCAAGGATAAACCCACCCAGGATGTTCCGCCGGGAGCAGAGTTGGTCTATCCGTTATCCCAACATATCGGTGCACCGGCTGTAGCCATTGTTGCCAAGGGTGACAGGGTGCTGGCCGGACAAAAGATTGCCGAGGCGGGAGGGTTTGTATCCGCACCCATTTATGCATCTGTTTCAGGCACAGTGAAGGCTGTTGAACCCAGACGGGTTGTGACCGGAGATATTGTGATGAGCATCGTGATAGAGAATGACGGCCTTTATGAGAATGTAGGATTCTATCCCCTGGCGCCTTTGGAGAAATTGAGCCGGGATGAAATTCTGGGCATCATCCGCGAAGCAGGCATTGTGGGAATGGGGGGCGCCGGATTTCCCACTCATGTGAAACTCTCACCTAAGGAGCCAAAGAAAATTGACTATGTGATTGCAAACTGTGCGGAGTGTGAGCCGTATCTTACCTCCGATTATCGCAGGATGCTTGAGGAGCCGGAAAAGCTGATCGGGGGCTTAAAGATTATTCTGAAGCTTTTCGATAATGCTCATGGAATTCTGGCGGTGGAAGACAATAAACCTGCCTGCATTGAGCTGCTTAAGCAGCTGACAAAGGATGAGCCCCGAGTCAGCGTGAAGGCTCTTAAGACAAAGTACCCTCAGGGGGGCGAACGTAATCTGATTTATGCAGTTACCGGGCGGAGAATCAATTCAACCATGTTGCCGGCGGATGTGGGGTGCGTGGTGAGCAATGTGGATACTATTGTGGCGGTCTACGGGGCTGTGATGGAAGGAAGGCCCCTGATTGAGAGGATTGTTACTGTTACGGGAGACGCCGTTGCAAATCCCAGGAATTTCCGGGTTAAGATTGGAACCAGCTATCAGGATATTCTGGAGGCAGCCGGAGGTTTTAAGGTGACCCCGGAGAAGATGATATGCGGCGGTCCCATGATGGGGTTTGGCATGTTCGACCTAAATGTGCCTACCACAAAGACCTCCACGGCATTGGTGGGGCTGACCAAAGACGAGGTATCCGCTATGGAGCCCGGTCCCTGCATTAACTGTGGCCGTTGTGTGGAGGCGTGTCCCGGGAGAGTGATTCCCAGCAAGCTGGCTGATTATGCGGAACGGTTTGACGAGCAGGCATTTCTGGACAATTACGGTATGGAGTGTTGCGAGTGCGGCTGTTGCAGTTTTATCTGTCCGGCCAAACGGCCTTTGACTCAGGAGATCAAATCCATGCGTAAGATTCAGCTGGCAAAACGAAAGAAATAGGAGGGAAGTCATGAGCGGATTGTTTCAAGTATCATCCAATCCCCATATACGTTCCAAGGTGACCACCAATGGCATCATGTTGGCTGTGATCGTTGCATTGATGCCAGCCACAGGTTTTGGAATCTATAATTTTGGTCCTAGAGCCCTGGCAGTAGTGCTGGTGACCATAGCTGCCACGGTAATGACGGAGTTTCTGTTCGGGCTGTACCGGAAGAAAATGACTATCACCGATTTGTCTGCTGTGGTAACAGGTCTTTTGCTGGCGCTGAACCTACCGGTGACGATTCCCCTGTGGATGGCAGTATTGGGAGGCGTATTCGCTATTCTTGTGGTAAAGCTGCTTTTCGGCGGACTGGGTCAGAACTTTATGAACCCGGCACTGGCGGCAAGATGTTTTCTGTTGATTTCATTTCCTGTACAGATGACCGCTTTTTCTTGCGATGCTTATACAGGAGCAACACCTCTGGCTGCTCTGAAAGCAGGGGAGCAAGTGAACGTGCTGGATATGGTGTTCGGGCACACCGGAGGCACTATCGGTGAAACCTCGGTCATTGCACTGGTAATCGGAGCCTGCCTCCTGATCTTACTGGGTATCATCGACCTGAGGATCCCCGGCAGCTACATTGTGACCTTTGTACTGTTTGTTGGTATTTTTGGAGGCAGAGGATTTGACCCCTCCTACCTATCGGCACAGTTGGCAGGCGGTGGCTTGATGCTGGGAGCTTTCTTCATGGCGACAGATTATGTGACTCGCCCTATCACCGCAAAAGGACAATACATATTTGGTGTTTTCCTGGGGTTAATGACGGGTGTTTTCCGTATCTTTGGACCGGGAGCGGAAGGTGTTTCCTACGCTATTATCCTGGGCAACCTTTTAGTGCCTCTCATCGAGAAGTACACGAGACCCACTGCCTTTGGATATAAGAGGGGAGGTGCGCACCGTGCAAGATAAGAGCAATCTGAGAAACATGCTGAAAGAAGCTGGTATTCTTTTTGCAATAACACTGCTGGCGGGACTTTTGCTGGGGGTAGTGTATGAGTTTACCAAGGATCCTATACGGATTCAACAGGAAAAGGCTATTCAGGAGGCATGCGAGTCAGCGTTTCCGATTACTGAAAATGACGGACCCGGAGTGGACGGCTATCCCAGATTCCTCTTCGATGATTACTTTGAATATACATTTGATGAAGCCTTTTTGTCAGAGCTTGCTGCCGATGGTCTGAAGATTGGCACTATTTACACTGTGATTGACAATTTCGACCCCATTAAGGAATTGCCTGTATACTGTGGTCATGTTGTGGAGGTCACTTCAAAGAACGGCTATGGTGGTGACATTGTGCTGTATGTGGGTGTGGATTTTGACGGTATGGTAAGGGGTGTTTCTATTTTGGAATTGTCAGAGACCGCTGGCCTTGGCATGGAGGCTCCGAAGGTATTAACGCCTCAGTTTGCAGGACGAAATGTGGAGCGCTTTATCTATACCAAGACAGGCGCTCAGGCAGAAAATGAGGTGGATGCCATCACCAGTGCCACTATAACTACCTCAGCTGTGGTGAATGCGGTGAACGGCGGTCTTCGTGCTGTGCAGTATATCAGAGGACATTCTGAGCAGGCGGTTGGACTGATGGGAGGTGGCATGAATGAATAGAGCAGGAGAGAGGCTTTATAATGGCCTTGTGAAAGAGAACCCCACATTTGTTCTGATGCTGGGCATGTGTCCCACTCTGGCGGTGACTACATCCGCTATGAATGGCCTTGGCATGGGGATGACCACCATGGTGGTGCTGGCTTTAAGCAATCTGCTGATTTCCCTGCTTCGGAAGATTATTCCCGACAGAGTGCGGATTCCCGCCTTTATTGTTGTGATCGCCTCCTTTGTGACGGCGGTACAGCTGCTTTTGGAAGGTTATCTGCCTGATCTGAATAAATCGCTGGGTGTATATATTCCATTGATTGTGGTGAACTGCATTATTTTAGGCCGGGCGGAGAGCTACGCTTACTCCAATCCCCCCATTGCATCCCTTTTTGACGGAATCGGCATGGGTTTGGGCTTTACCGTAGCTTTGACCTGTATCGGCGCAGTCAGAGAACTTTTAGGCGCAGGAGAGCTGTTTGGATTCGGAGTACTGCCGGATTCCTTTGTACCAATCCGTATTTTCGGCCAGGCGCCCGGTGCATTCTTTGTATTGGCAGCGCTGGTGGCACTGCAGAACTTTGTAAAGGACAAACGCAAGGAAGCAGGTAAATCTTATGAGAAGATTGGTTCCGGATGCAGCGAGGACTGCATGAACTGCTCTGATACGGGATGTGCAAGACGATTTTACGGAGATTCACAGGAAAAGCCGGTGGTTCAGGATGTCGATCTTGATATAGTAAATCTGGAAGAGGAGGAGAGTTAAATGGAAAACGTAAAAGATCTGTTGGTACTTCTGGTTGCCTCCTCATTAGTCAGCAACGTGGTGCTGAGCCAGTTTCTGGGACTGTGTCCTTTCCTGGGCGTGTCGAAGAAGACTAACACAGCGGCCGGCATGGGTGTCGCAGTAATCTTTGTCATCACTTTGGCAAGCGCTGTGGCAGGTGTAATCTATAAGTATGTGCTTCAGAGATTTCATGTGGAATATCTGGAGACTATAGTGTTCATCCTAGTGATTGCGGCACTGGTACAGTTCGTGGAAATGTTTCTGCGAAAGGCAATACCTGCCCTGTATCAGGCTTTGGGCGTGTATCTTCCCCTGATTACCACCAACTGCGCAGTGCTGGGTGTGGCGCTGACCAATGTGCAGAAAGAGTATGGTATTTTGACAGGTATTGTGAACGGTTTTGCCACCGCAGTGGGCTTTACCATTGCTATCATAATCCTGGCTGGAATCCGGGAAAAGCTGGAGCATAATGACATACCCAAGCCTTTTCGCGGAATGCCTACGGTTCTGCTGACGGCTGGGCTGATGGCTATTGCATTCTGCGGATTTTCAGGACTGTTGTAGAGGAGGTATACGCATGAGTATGGTGGGAATACTTGCCGCTGCCACAGTGGTGGGCACGGTTGGAATCTTTGTGGGCCTCTTTTTGGGTGTGGCAGGCATTAAGTTCAAGGTTGACGTTGACGAAAAAGAGGCGGCAGTACTGGCGGTACTTCCTGGAAATAACTGCGGTGGCTGCGGATATGCAGGTTGTTCCGGACTGGCGGCGGCCATAGCCAAAGGGGAAGCGACAGTTGGAGCATGTCCTGTGGGCGGTGAGCCTGTGAGCCGGAAGATTGCATCTATCATGGGGGTAGAAGCGGAAAGTGCAGAGCGCATGACGGCTTATGTGACCTGTCAGGGCACCTGTGATAAGGCTAATGAGGATTACAAATACACGGGCGCTCAGGACTGCCGGATGATGAGTTTTGTGCCAGGCGGCGGACCTAAGAGCTGCAACAGCGGCTGTCTGGGGTTTGGCACCTGCGCTAAAATCTGTCCTTTCGGAGCCATACGAGTGGAGAACGGTGTGGCCGTGGTGGATCGGGATGCCTGTAAGGCTTGTGGAAAGTGTGTGGAAGCCTGTCCCAGACATCTGATCACATTGATTCCTTATAAAGCAAAGATGGCTGTGGCCTGTTGTTCCGCGGACAAAGGTCCGGTGACTATGAAGGCATGCCAGGCAGGGTGTATCGGCTGTGGCTTGTGTGTGAAGGCATGCCCCGCTCAGGCTGTATCTGTGGCAGATTTCCATGCCACTATCGATCAGGATAAATGTACCGGCTGTGGAGCATGTGCAGAAAAGTGTCCTAAGAAAGCAATTGTGTTTCTTCATGGTACACAATCAAAGTCGTCCTAATAATGACTGTTAAGAGAGGAGGTGACAGACATGCGGCTGCCCGAGGACTATGACGAACATTCCGGGATGACACCTGCGGTGGTGATGGCCATCGTGGCTGTCACTTTCTTTGTGGCTGCCATCTTGGTGATCGTTCTTATGCTAAATAACGACGGCAACACCGGCAGCAAAAAGCAGGCTGAGGCGGAGAAGGATTCCTCACCGGTCATAGTGACCACTCCTGATGTGGATGAATTGGTGTCAGGCAGTCAGCTGAGGCCCGGAGATCTGGGTTTTTGGGATCTCTATCCCCCGAAGGAGACAGAGGAACCTGTGACGGAGTCTCAAGCGCCCCAGGAAGTAGTAGAGAATGACCCTGCTACTGACGGCAAACACACAATGATACAAAATGCGGATGGCACTCAGGAATGGGTATTGATCAGTCCTTATCTGCCCAAGCACGAGTATGATTTCACAAAGCTGGTCTGTCAGTCAAATCGAATGAAATATTTTGAGAATGGAACACAGATTTCCTTCGAAGGAATTAATATATCGGAAATTCAGGATTATGTGGATTTTGCAGCAGTAAAAAAATCAGGAATTGATTTTGTAATGCTGCGCGTGGGTGCACGCGGCTATGGTACGGGACAGCTGATTTTGGATGATTATTTTACAGATAATCTGAAGCGCGCCACCGATGCGGGGCTGGATGTGGGAGTCTATTTCTTCTCTCAGGCTATCACAAAGCAGGAGGCCGTGGAGGAGGCAAATATGGTGATAGAGAGCCTGGGTGACTATAATATTGCCTATCCCGTGGCTTATGATATGGAGCGGATTCAAAATGATACAGCCAGGACAGATTCTTTGAGCAAGTCTGAACGGACGGATATTGCTAAGGCTTTTCTGGAAACGATAGAGGATGCGGGTTACAAGACATTGATTTATGGAAATAAGGAATGGCTGATCAAGCAGATTGACATGTCTAAACTGACGGCTTATGATGTGTGGCTGTCCCAGGCGGCTGACATTCCGGACTATCCCTATCAGTTCACCATGTGGCAGTACAACAGGGGAGGAACCGTGGATGGAGTATCAGGCTATGTAGATCTTAACATTAGCTTTATAGACTATTCAGAGAAATAATTTATGGACGGCACTGATACAGTCTGGGTGAGATCTGTATGGCGGTGTAGATTTCCACATATCGACGTGGTGGGAGCCCTTCGATGTAATTTGGCGTAAAATTTTTGCGAAAACCATTCTTTCTTAACACATCGATAGCCTTGTTATAAGCGATGGCGGCTTCTGTCTGATCGGCATATCGGCCAACCAGATAATTTCCTCTCACATGGATGCGGACAGTATACACATACTGTCCTTTTTTTTGTTCTCTGGTGACTCCGCGGTAGATATTAAGAATTTCCAGATTTTCTCTGCGAAAATCGGTGGAATCTCCGTTAATAAAACGAAAATCTATGCCCTCTCTGGCATAGGGCTTGATACCGTAGCGGCTTACAATACTGACCTGCATCCCGTAATCTGCCACAAAGTAATGACCTCCCCGCTGCATGATCTTGTGGGAGGAATAGTAAAAGAGATCGTCGGGGTCAAATTTCAGCGAATCTGTAGGAGAGAGATAATAATAGAACATCCGGCTTCCTACATAGATGGGGTTACCAAAATACAAACCATTGTCACGAAAATTGATAAGAATGACCCACTTTTCAAAGGACAGGGGAGAGGAAGCAGTATAGCTGTTCAAAGTGAGCGTACTGTCAGTAAGGATAACGTTTCCTTCCCGGTATGCTGCATGAGCCATATCCGGAGTGGGAAAGCTTCCAAGACTGATGTGCTTACGTCTGTAAGTCAGGGAGGCGCGAAAATAGGGCTCTCCGCTTTTCTTAACTGCTGGAAAGACACCCGCCATATGTTCGATATGTTGTTTAGCCTTTTTGCGCGATTCAGTCAAAAAAAGAACTCCTTCCATGAGTTTGAATAAGCTCAGTATAGCATTATTTTTCGGTTTTTAGCAATACATATGATATATTTTTCGGACTTGTCTCATATACTGATGTATCGGACAGGCTTTGCCTGTGTGGGTCAGATATGAGAAAGGGTCAAAAGGGTATGTATAAAAAGGCGATAGGTCTGCTGGTGTTGGGCAATCTGATTTATTTGATGGGACTTATGTGTGTCAGAGGTGTGGAAACTCTCAAGCTGCCAACGCAGCCGGTCAGTCAGATTCGATTGGAACTGACTGACTTTGAGACGGAGTCGATGGTGGAACAGGTTGCTGTAGATGACACTGTTACGACGGATGATTTTTCATCTGAACTTGGGATTGGCATTATGGAGCTGGCAGTGTCAGGGCAGCGGGTAGTGGACTATGACCTGATGATCCAGCCGGAATTTGTCTATGAGCTGTCCGAGGAGGATCTGGAGGCACTCCTGCGGATTGTGGAAGCTGAAGCCGGAAGTGAGGACGAAGATGGAAGGCTGTTGGTGGCAAACGTGGTTTTGAATCGGATGAACAGTGAGGATTTTCCCGCCACGGTGAAAGATGTAGTATTTCAGCAGTCAGAGGGAGTGACCCAGTTTTCGCCTGTAGCCAGTGGAAGATACTATACGGTTGAAATCAGTGAGGAGACAATTGCGGCTGTAGGAAGGGCCCTGAAAGGGGAGGATATCTCTCAGGGAGCACTCTACTTTGCATCCAGAAAGTATGCGAACAGTGAAAAAATGAGATGGTTTGACACAAAATTGACATTTTTGTTTGAGCACGGCGGGCATGAGTTTTTTAAGTAAGTAATTTTACTTGCAAAACCAACAGGTTTTGATATAATGAGATATGGGTAGGTGACTTTTTGTCGGCCGGACAGTTTTGTGTTTACGAAAGGAAAATATAGATGGAATTTGTTTATTACGGTACCGCCACCATAGATGAAGCATTACAGTTGAGAAAGTCGGATGAGATTTTTTTCAGTTTTATGGGTGCTAATATTTACGGAACTGTCGTGGATTTTATTCATGAACAGGATATCGAGCGTTTTCAATCTGCGTTTCGCGAACTTATTAAGGAGGAGCGCTCGAAGAATAAGGTAGTAGTACGTAAGCGTGACGATTCGAAGGAAACATGGCTTCTGATCAACATGTCAAAGAAGAAACATGAGCTGAATGATGTAACGCCGGTACATCTGGAATTCTACGCAATTACGGATGATAAATCGCTCTCCGAAGATGGAACCTGGAGAGATCGGGAGGTCTACGAAGCGTTTTTTGGAATGATGTCAGGCACTATGCTCCTATACGATTCAGAGAGTGGACAATTGGATATCAGGGCGGGCATAGCGGATCAGACCCTTTCTCTTTATCACGGGACCTTTGAGGACTGGAGGGACAGCTTTATGCCTGAAAAGCTGGCGAAAGTCAGTCTAAAGGAGTTCGATATCCTCTGTAAGAATATGAAGGCCGGAAATTCGGCTTTTCAACACACGATAGAGACCAATGCATTCTCTAAGGATGAAGACATGCATTCCTTTTCTTTCCGGTTTAGAACCATGGCTTCCGGATCTTCCTTCCGGGTATTGGGATGCATTACACCGGATGCGGGTGATTCAGAAAATATTGCCGAGTCATCAGATTATGTTATGGATTCAGGTCTCCCCATTCTGGATAAGCGCTCCATTATCAACTTTGCAAAGGGGGCCTTCCGAACCAATCAGGAAAGTACATACTTGGTGATTATGGATTTGGATAACTTCAAGACTGTCAACGATACTTTCGGTCATTTGTTTGGAGATGAAGTACTTCTGCGAACGGTGGAGATTGTAAAGAATTGTATCGGGCGAATGGGAATGCTGGGCCGTATCGGTGGAGATGAATTGATGATTGTACTGACCAGCATAGAGAGCCAGGTGGAGCTGCGGAATCTGTTGCGTTCCATACGTACGGACATTGAATGGAGCTTTAAGGGAGAGAGAGAGGGACTTAATGTAACTTGCTCCATAGGTGTTGCGGTTTATCCGGATAACGGAAACAGCTATGACAAGGTTTTCCAGTTGGCTGACAGAATGCTGTATATTGCAAAGAACAAGGGAAAGAACAGATATATCATCTATACACCTGAGATTCATGATGCGCCGGTGCCACTATCCAATGAGGAATGGAAAACAAAAGTGAATACACTGAAGGATGATAAGGTGGGTGTGATTCAGAGGCTGGTGGAAGAGTATTTGGTGAGAAAGATAGTTCCCATTGAAACAGAGTTCAGGGAGCTGGCAGCAGGATTTGAGCTGGATGAGATTACCATGGTTTATGATGGCAAATCCTCGGTTGTCTCCCTTATAGGAGATGTATATACTGATAATGCGAAGGAGGATTGCTATCTGGACTATGAGGAAGGCTTTACGGAAAGCTTTGACAATCATAATGTGATGGTGGTCAACGGAAGATTTAACATAGAGGGCAAGCTGCCGCAGCTGTGCAGTTTATTTGAAAAGAAGGGAATTGAATCGGCACTGTTCTATAAAATGATGAAGAGCAACAACATGATCGGCTATGTGATGTTTGCCAAAAAGAGCAGAAGGCAGATGTGGTCCGAGTATGAGAAGGATATGTTGACTTGTGTGGGAAAGGTAATGGAATTGTCTCTTTCCGGAAAATAACGTAAGAGCCGTTGGACGATAGAGCGGTGCAGAAATGAGGAAATCATGGAAGTATTATATAACAGCACGCGGAGCAAGGGGAATCCGGTAAAAGCATCTGAGGCAATTTTGAAGGGGCTCTCGGAGGATGGAGGACTGTTTGTGCCGGATCACATTCCGATGCTGGACAAAAGCTTGAGGGAACTAGCTGGAATGACCTATCAGCAGGTGGCCTATGAGGTGATGAAGCTGTACCTCACTGATTTTACGGAGGATGAGCTGAAGAACTGTATTGACAGGGCTTATGATGCCAAATTTGACACTGATGAGATTGCGCCTTTAAGAGAGGCTTCCGGTGCTTATTATCTGGAGCTGTTTCATGGTTCCACAATCGCCTTCAAGGATATGGCGCTGTCAATTTTGCCCCATCTTATGATTACCTCCGCAAGGAAGAATCAGATTAAAAATGAGATCGTGATCCTGACGGCTACCTCCGGTGACACCGGAAAGGCAGCTCTGGCGGGCTTTGCCGGAGTGGAGGGCACAAGGATCATTGTATTCTACCCAAAGAACGGTGTCAGTCCTATTCAGGAGAAACAGATGGTGACCCAGAAAGGGGATAATACCCTGGTGGTTGGAATCCATGGAAATTTTGACGATGCCCAGACCGGTGTGAAGAAGATATTTTCTGACAAGGAACTTGCAGCTGAGATGGATGCGAAGGGATTTCAGTTTTCCTCTGCAAACTCCATCAACATTGGACGGCTTGTGCCTCAGGTGTGCTACTATGTATACGCATACACAAGACTGTTGGCAGAGAGAAAGATCGCAGACGGTGAGTTAATTAATGTGGTAGTACCCACCGGGAATTTTGGAAATATCCTCGCTGCATTTTATGCAAAGAATATGGGGCTGCCCATCGGGAAGCTGCTCTGTGCTTCCAACGACAACAAGGTACTGTATGATTTCTTCCGCACCGGAACCTATGACAGGAACAGAGAGTTTATGCTGACTTCCTCTCCCTCTATGGACATTCTGATCTCCAGCAACCTGGAGCGGCTGATTTATCGCATTGCAGGGGAAGATGCAGATAAGAACAGAGAACTGATGAGTTTGCTAAACGGTCGGGGTGTGTATGAGATCAGTCCAAAGATGCGGGAGGGTCTCAAAGATTTTTACGGTAATTACGCTGATGAGGCTGAGACTGCAGCAGAAATCAGACGGATGTATGAAACCTGTGGCTATGTGCTGGATACTCACACCGCAGTGGCCAGTGCGGTATATCAGAAATATCTGGCAGAAACCGGAGATACTGCCAAGGCAGTGATAGCCTCCACGGCAAGTCCTTTTAAGTTTACCCGCAGCGTCATGAATGCCATTGATAAAAAGTATGATTCCATGGGAGATTTTGAGCTGGTGGATGAACTTTCCAAACTGGCAAAAGTGAAAGTACCCAACGCCATTGAGGAGATCCGTACCGCGCCTGTGGTTCATGACAAGCAGTGTGAGGTGGATGAAATGAAGGATACAGTGAGAGAGTTTTTGGGAATATAAGTGTTTGGACAAGATGTCGAAATAGTCATAACGGGTTCCACGGCCTTGTGCAGGTTTGAAATGCTGAGGTCGTGGAATCTTTGTCATTGTCTTTTTTTGGCGTGAGTATTACAATAGAGAAAAAGATAGAAAGAGCCGCAAAAGGAGCGGCGGAAATGTGAGGAAAAAATGACAAGAGAAGAAATGCTTGGCAAGGTAGACCATACTCAGCTGAAGGCTTTTGCCACCTGGGAAGACATTCAGAAGCTCTGTGAGGAAGCGCTGGAGTTCCATACTGCCAGCGTCTGCGTGCCGCCGGCTTATATTAAGCGGATTCATAATACCTATGGAGATAAGATCAATATCTGTACTGTGGTGGGATTTCCGCTGGGCTACAGTGTCACAGAGGCGAAGGCTGCTGAGGTAAAGCAGGCGCTTGCGGAGGGTTGTAATGAGATTGATATGGTAGTGAATATCAGTGACGTGAAGAATGGTCTTTATGATAAGGTGGAGCAGGAGATTCGTACTCTGAAGGGGATTTGTGGGAATCATATCCTGAAGGTGATTATCGAGACCTGTTATCTGACAGAGGAGGAGAAGATTGCTATGTGTAAGGCTGTCACCAATGCGGGGGCGGACTATATCAAGACCTCTACCGGCTTTGGAACTGATGGCGCTACAAAGGAAGATGTGGAACTCTTTAAAAAGCATATCGGTCCTAATGTGAAGATTAAGGCTGCAGGCGGCGTATCCACGCTGGAGGATTTGGAGATGTTCATCAACTTGGGCTGTGACCGCATAGGTACTTCGCGGGCAGTGGGGTTGTGTAAGGGCGAAAAGACCGGAGGATATTAAAATGGAAAACAGAATAATTCAAGATAGGCTTGCAGCGCTGCGGGCACAGATGCAGGCAAAGGGAATTGACTTCTATATGATGCCCACGGCGGATTTTCACAATTCCGAGTACGTGAACGATTATTTTAAGGTAAGGGAGTACTTTTGCGGGTTCACAGGTTCAAACGGCACACTGCTGGTATGGCGGGATGGTGCCGGACTTTGGACAGACGGCCGTTATTTTATTCAGGCTGAGAAGGAACTGGAGGGAACGACAGTCACGCTGTTTCGGATGCAGGATGAGGGCGTGCCCACCATTGAGGAGTTCCTGGAACAGAATATGCAGAAGGGTCAGACCCTGGGGTTTGACGGAAGAGTGGTCTCGGCGAAGGACGGACAGAAGTATGAAGCTGTGCTGAAAGAGAAAGAGGTTCACTTTGTTTATGGAGAGGATCTTGCGGACAGCATTTGGACGGATCGGCCGGCATTTCCCTCAGGTAAGGTGACTGTGTTGGATGAGGCACTGGCGGGAGAAAGCGTGGAAAGCAAGCTGGAACGCACTTATGCCCAGGTTGAGAAAGATGGCGCGGAGAGCCTTCTGCTCACCAAGCTGGACGATCTGATGTGGCTGTTCAATATCAGGGGCTGCGATGTGGAGTGCAATCCTGTTGCCATGTCCTATGGCTACATAGAGAAAGACAGGGCGGTGCTGTTCATCCAGCGGAATGCTTTGGATGAGCAGGTAAAGAATTTCCTGAAGGAGAAGAAGGTACAGGTGGAGGAGTATGGCAGTGTGATACAGTTCCTTAAGCAGCTGCCGGAGGGGAAGAAAGTACTTTTGGATATGCGCTATGCCGGATATACCATGTACAAGACCTTGGCGGACCGCCAGACACTGGTAGATAAGAAGAACCCCACAGAACTCCTGAAGGCAGTGAAGAATCCGGTGGAATTGGCTCATATGGAGGAGATTTATTTAAAGGACAGCGTTGCCCTGACTAAGTTTATCTATTGGTTGAAGACCAATATCGGGAAGATGGAGATTACGGAGATTTCCGCAGCGGACTATTTGGAGCAGAAGAGAAGGGAAATTCCGGAATTCCTGGATTTATCTTTCCCAACTATCGCAGGTTACAAGGCAAATGCTGCTATGATGCACTATGAGGCTACTATGGAAAGTCATGCGGTGCTTAAACCTGAGGGGATGTTGCTGGTAGACTCTGGCGGACAGTATCTGGGAGGTACCACGGATGTGACCAGAACTATCGTGTTAGGGCCTTTGACGGAGGAGGAAAAGCTCCATTACACGGCGGTGGCCGCAGGGATGCTTCAGTTGTCCGCGGCGCGCTGGCTCTACGGCTGTACCGGCCGCAACCTGGATATCCTGGCAAGACAGCCTGTATGGAATATGGGTCTGGACTACAAGTGCGGCACCGGCCATGGTGTTGGTTATATCCTGAACGTGCACGAGGGTCCTCAGAGCCTTAGATGGCGTTACATGGAGGGTGTAGGCGAGGCTGTTCTTGAGGCTGGTATGGATGTGACCAACGAGCCCGGCGTCTACATCGAGGGAAGCCATGGTATCCGCATAGAGAACGTGATGGTGGCGGAGAACGATGAAAAGAACGAGTACGGTCAGTTCATGCACTTTAAGACGCTGACCTGGGTGCCCATCGACATGGAGGCAATCGATGAAAAGCAGATGACCGAAACCCAGAGAGCGCTGTTGTATGGGTATCAAAGGATGGTTTATGAAAAAGTGTCGCCTTATCTCACAACCGAGGAGGCAGAGTGGCTGAGGAAGGAGACGAATTTATAAACCTAAAATAATAATAAATTTACAACCCTTTATTGACTTTTATTGGCAGGTTTGAGATAATACTAAAGATGTAAAAAAATGTAAGTCCTGTATGCAGGGCTTATCAGATGATTACATAATAAAAATATTAAGAAAAGAGGTAAAAGCGAGATGGCAGAGATCAATTTGAGCAAGTACGGCATCAACGGCACTACCGAGATCGTACACAATCCTTCTTATGAGCTTTTGTTCGAGGAAGAGACAAAGCCCAGCCTGGAAGGTTATGAAAAAGGTCAGGTCAGTGAACTGGGGGCAGTGAACGTTATGACCGGTATCTACACCGGACGTTCCCCTAAAGACAAGTACATCGTAATGGATAAAAATTCCAAGGACACCGTATGGTGGACCACCGATGAATACAAGAACGACAACCATCCCATGTCCGAGGATACCTGGGCAGTGATCAAGAAGATCGCATTGGATGAACTTTCTAACAAGAGACTGTTTGTTGTAGATGCATTCTGCGGTGCCAACAAGGATACCCGCATGGCAGTTCGTTTTATCGTTGAGGTTGCATGGCAGGCTCACTTCATCAAGAACATGTTCATTCAGCCCTCCGCAGAGGAGCTTGCGAACTTTGAGCCTGATTTCGTAGTGTACAATGCTTCCAAGGCAAAGGTAGAGAACTATAAGGAGCTGGGTCTGAATTCCGAGACCGCTGTTGCTTTCAACATCACCAGCCGTGAGCAGGTTATCATCAACACCTGGTACGGCGGAGAGATGAAGAAGGGTATGTTCTCCATGATGAACTACTATCTGCCTCTGAAAGGCATCGCTTCCATGCACTGCTCTGCAAATACAGATATGAACGGCGAGAACACCGCAATCTTCTTCGGACTTTCCGGAACAGGTAAGACCACCCTTTCCACAGATCCTAAGCGTCTGCTCATCGGTGATGACGAGCATGGCTGGGATGACAACGGTGTGTTCAACTTCGAGGGCGGCTGCTATGCAAAGGTTATCAACCTCGACAAGGATTCCGAGCCCGACATCTACAATGCAATCAAGCGCGATGCACTCCTTGAGAACGTAACTCTGGATGCAAACGGAAAGATCGACTTTGATGACAAGAGCGTGACCGAGAATACCCGCGTTTCTTATCCCATCAACCACATTGAGAAGATCGTTGAGCCTGTTTCCGCAGGCCCCGCTGCAAAGAACGTGATCTTCCTGTCAGCAGATGCATTTGGCGTACTGCCTCCCGTATCTGTTCTGACTCCCGAGCAGACCCAGTACTATTTCCTGTCCGGTTTCACAGCAAAGCTGGCTGGTACCGAGCGCGGCATCACAGAGCCCACCCCTACCTTCTCCGCTTGCTTCGGCCAGGCATTCCTGGAGCTGCATCCTACAAAGTATGCAGAGGAGCTGGTAAAGAAGATGGAAGCTAACGGCGCTAAGGCATATCTGGTAAATACCGGATGGAACGGCACCGGCAAGCGTATCTCCATCAAGGATACCCGCGGCATTATCGACGCTATCTTAAACGGTGACATTGCAAAGGCTAGCACCAAGAAGATTCCTTACTTCAACTTCGAGGTTCCTACCGAGCTTCCCGGTGTTGATACCAACATTCTGGATCCCCGGAATACTTATGCTGATGCTTCTGAGTGGGAGACCAAGGCAAAGGATCTGTCCCAGAGATTCATCAAGAACTTTACAAAGTATGAGAGCAATGATGCCGGCAAGGCACTGGTGGCTGCAGGTCCTCAGCTGTAATTAGGAACAGATTATATGTAACAGAATAAAAGACAGCGGAAAAGAAATCCTGTATTTTCCGCTGTCCTTTTTTATGCAAACTGTTTTTTGTTTCTGCGGGAATCAGATAGATTTTTTTGTATTTTTGAAAAAAATTTAATTTCCCATTTCAAAGAGACATTACTTGTAGTAAAATAGTATAAAGAAACAAGAATAAAATAAGTCTAAAGATGTATTTATACATATAGTAAGAATAAGCTAGAATGCGGTGAGAGGAATAAATGAAAAAAAGAATAGCAGTATTTGCAAACGGCTGGGGAAATGAATATTTACGTGAGGTTGTCACTGGTGCTTATGGAGTGGCTAAGGATGCCAATGTGGATTTATTTTCATTTGTAGATTTTTCCACTTTTTCGGAGCAGAATAAAAATATAAATAACAGTGAATATAATATCTTTAAACTGCCTGAACTGCAGGATTTTGACGGCGTTATCATCATGGCAAATTCCTTTAATATGCAGGACGAAACAGATTATGTATATCATAAAGTGATAGAAACCGGGATTCCTGCTGTCAGCTTAGAGCATGAGTTTGAGGGGATCACAACCATAAATACTGACAACTACCATGGAATGTATGAGCTTGTGGAGCATGTGGTGAAAAAACATGATGCCAGACATATTGTGTTTATAGGTGGTCCTCGGGAGCATTCTGAGAGCAATGAAAGGCTGAAAGCAGTTCAGGATGTGGTCAATGAAAACGGTCTTTCCTTACAGGAAGAGGACATACTTTATGGAGACTGGGCAAAGAATCTGTGTAAAGAGTTGGTAAACAAGTGGATTGACTGCTATAAAGATTTGCCGGACGTATTTATCTGTGCCAATGATATCATGGCCATGGGTGTATGTGAGCTGATGACAGAACTTGGGTATAAAGTACCCGACGATGTAATGGTCACAGGGTATGATTTTATCAGGCAGGGGCAGGAGTACGTTCCTTCAATTGCGTCCGTAAATCATGAATGGAGCAGCATGGGAGCAAAAGCACTGCAGATCTTGCTGGATAAGATGGATGGCAGGGAGAGCGATACAGTTGTCACCATGAAAACAAGATTTATTCCCGGCGGAAGCTGCGGTTGTAATTACAGTTCTGCAAAGGAAGATGATAGAAGAAATTATCTTGTGCATAAGAATGACGGTCTTGCCTGTGATTCTCATTTCAGGCACTTTTATATGTGGACCAAAAAAATCGAGAATGCCAATGACCTGAATTACAGCCTTGACAACCTTTTTCATACCTCGCACTGGATGGAGGGCGATAATTTCATGCTTTGTCTTGATCCCGAGTTTTTTAATATTGAGGAAATGAATGAAAATCTGCGAATGCAGGGATTCAGCGATGAAATGAATGTGATAAGCGCTCTCAAAAGCGGTGTTCCAAGGCCCCACCAAATTATGAAATACAGGGAAGCAATGTTTCGCGTTTCCGATGAGAATCCGCAATCCCAAATATTCATTTTCGTACCGGTATATAGTGAAGAAAGAAATTATGGGTTTGCAATGCTTGCGAGGGATATGGACATTGTTGAGGATAATTATCTCTATATCTGGACAAGGCACATGAATCAGTGCATGGAACAGATACGGCGAAATATCACGATTGCGGAATTGACAAGAAGGCTCACTATGCTTTCTGTGACGGATCCTCTGACTGGTGTATACAACCGCGCTGGATGTGAGAAGATAGCTTATCCGATGTTGGAGGAGTGGCATAATGCAGGTGGCAGAGGAGCTATCATGATAGCAGATATCGATAGGATGAAGACCATTAATGATGTATTTGGTCATGCAAGCGGTGACTTAGCGCTGCGTACTGTAGCTGCAGCTATAAAAGCGCAATTACCTTCGGATTGGATCGTATCCAGATTTGGCGGGGATGAATTTTTTGCCGGCGGAAAGCTTATGGAGGGTATGGACTTAAAGTCCATGCAGGAATCTATCATGCAAAAACTTGCCGAGGAAATTACAAAAAGAAATATAGTATTCACTTTAAAGCTGAGTATTGGCATTGTGATACTGGAGCCGGGCGGAAAGCTTAATATGGAAAGTGAACTGCACCGGGCGGATGAGATCATGTATTCTATCAAAAAGGAGCATCACAGAGAGATTGATAATGCATAATAACAGAATCGAGCATACCGGACAAGGAGGAATTAATCATGAAAAAACAGGCATTCAACCCTTATCTGCCTTCCTGGGAGTATATTCCTGACGGGGAGCCCTATGTGTTTGGGAACAGGGTATATGTCTACGGTTCTCATGACTTGTACAACGGGCATGTGTTCTGTCTGGGGGATTACGTTTGCTGGTCCGCACCGGTGGACGATCTGGCGGACTGGAGGTATGAGGGAGTGATCTATCCTAAGACCTCTGACCCTTTGAATCCAGAGGGGAAAATGTGTCTGTATGCTCCGGATGTGACAGTGGGACCGGATGGAAGATACTATCTTTATTATGTACTGGATCATGTATCCGTGGTATCTGTGGCCGTCTGTGATACACCTGCTGGCAGATATGAGTTCTATGGATATGTTCACTATATGGATGGCACTTGCCTGGGAGACAGGGAAGGAGACCAGCCCCAGTTCGATCCCGGGGTGTTGACAGAGGGAACAAAGACATATTTGTATACCGGTTTTTGCGGAAGAGGGGATAAGTCGAGAAAGGGTTCTATGGTCACAGTGCTGGGGGAGGATATGCTGACCATTTTAGAGGAGCCGGTTCTGGTAGTTCCCGGATGTGAGTATAGCCGGGGAACCAGCTTTGAGGAACATCCTTTCTTTGAGGCATCCTCCATACGCAAAATAGATAACGCTTATTATTTTATTTATTCGTCTTCAGTGATGCATGAGCTTTGCTATGGGGTCAGCCAGAGTCCTACATCCGATTTCACCTATGGCGGAGTACTGGTCAGTAACTGTGATTTGCATATTGATACATATAAGCCTGCATCCCAACCCATGGCATACGGAGCAAACAACCATGGGAGCATAGTTCAAATCAAGGAACAGTGGTACATTTTCTACCATCGCCACACCAATAACACCTGGTACAGCAGACAGGGCTGTGCTGAGCCTATAAAGGTGTTGTCGGATGGCAGGATTCCACAGGCGGAGTTGACCTCCTGTGGATTGAACGGCGGACCTTTGGCGGGAAGAGGAGAGTATCCGGCTTACATTGCCTGCAATCTGTTCTGTGAAGAGAAGGCTGCATATGTGGGAGACAGCCGTTTTCCCAAAGTCATGCAGGATGGAAGGGATGGGGATGAGGAACCGGGGTATATTGCCAATATTCAGGATTCAGCAACTGCCGGTTTCAAATATTTCGATTGCAAGGGTGTGAAAGAGTTCCGCATCAAGGTCAGAGGGTATGCGGACGGTGTCTTCGAGATAAAGACCGCTTGGGATGGGGAGCCTCTGGCAAAGATCAAGGTGCAGTATGCCAATGTATGGGAAGAGTATTCCACACCCATTCAAATTCCTGACGGTATCCAGGCGATTTACATTACATATAGGGGCGGCGGAAATGCCAGCCTTTTATCCTTTGCGTTGATTTAAGAATCTGCTCTGGTACGAGAGATAATTGATAAAATAGTCCAAATCCTAAATTTTACTGTTGTATTATTGCCTGACATTGGCTATAATAAAAGTAACCTGAAATGTTTGATAACTCCTGTTCATTTTTGAACCTACATTTACTTTAAACGGGATTCCTATATTGCCAAGTGGCTGTCAAGCCCTCACTCTCGCGATTATTTTAGGTCGCGGAGGATTGGAAGGGAAGGCAAAAGGTTGGTTGCGGTGACCCACCTAGCATTGCTAGGAGTCAAAAAACAGGAGGCGGCATTTCGGGGATAAAGACAGAAGAAGAGAGCAGTCCTGAGGGGCTGCTCTTTTATGGCTGAATTGTTACCTTTGTGGAAATATATGGTGCGGACAGGAGGTATCATATTGAAAGACAGATGGGGCTTGAATAAATCTCAGAGGATGCAGTTGAAGGCGTTTATCTGCTTGCTGGGGTTGGTGCTGATTATTGCACTCTTCCTGGGAAAGCTGCTGTCTGCCTGGGTACATAGGGAACCGTCGGATGAACAAGAACCGCCTGTTACGTCAGATGAGCCCCACATACCGGTAGTGCAGACGTTTAAAAACGTGTGGATCCTGGAAGAGGGGGAGGAAGGCCTCCTTCTTTTCCATGAAGGACAACGGGAGCAGTATCCATATGGCATCGTGACAGATTCCGTGAGCGGAATACAGGATACATATCAGCCGGAAGGTTCCGTGCGGGAGCAGCTAGCGGATGTAGAACTGACAGACGGAGAAATAACACATGTAATTATTAAGACGGAGAAGATCAGTGGCAGGATTTTGAGCGCGGATACAAGCGGTGTGGAAATAGAAGGCTACGGAAGACTTCCCCTTGCGGAAGATTACCGGGGATACAAGCTCTACGGAAGTCTGCAAATGAGCAGAGCAAGGGATCTGCTCTTCGGTTACAGCAATGCGGATCTGTGTCTGGAGAACGGAGAGATTTGCGGTATTCTTCTGGTAAGGGAAGAAACCATGGAGAACATAAGGGTTCTGATCAAGGCCGCTGATTACAAAGGCAGCTTCCATCAACAGCTTGTTCTTACCTCTAGCACAGGATATACGGTAACCTACGGAGATTATGAAAATCGGCAGGTTGAGACTCACAATGCAGGGGAAGAGATTGTCATTGACACTTCCAGCAATTACTTTCAGGGAGACAGAGTTCAAATCATACCGGATGTGTTGACAGGGAAGGTGACGTTAAAAAACGTAGGCCGCAGCCAGGGAACCCCATCTTATCGGGGGCATATAGAGCTCCTCCTGACAGAACAAGGGATTGTGGTAATCAACGAGGTGCCCCTTGAAGAATACTTGTATAGTGTGGTGCCCAGCGAGATGCCCTCCGGTTATCCCACTGAGGCTTTAAAGGCACAGGCTATCTGTGCCAGGTCTTACGCTTACGGACATATGGAGCATGCGGGATATCCTCAGTACGGCGCTCATGTGGATGACAGTGCCTCCTATCAGGTCTACAACAATATTCTGGAGCAGGAAAGCACTACCACAGCGGTGAAGGACACCTATGGGCAGCTTCTGTACACGGCGGATGGCATGTTGGCGTCCACATATTACTACTCAACCTCCTGCGGTGTAGGCAGCGATGTTACCGTGTGGAAAACTGCAAATCCGCCGGATCTTCCATATCTGAAGGCGAAAAGCTTAAGCCGTACTGCCATGACGGAATATGTGGCAGCCATGGCCGGAGGTATGGAACTGCCTCAGGATGATATCGGCACCAGACTTCAAGAAGAGGCAGCCTTCGCAGAATTTATCACCTCCGTAAACAAGGATGACTTTGAGGCGGAGGAGGGATGGTATCGCTGGACTTACAGTGTGGAGTCGCTGGATATTGACCACATGACCAAGGTTCTGCAGGACAGATATGCCGCAAATAACAGCTTGGTGCTTACATTGGCTGACGGAGAGTATGTAAGCCAAGAGGTCAGCAACATCGGTGATGTCAAAGAGATTTATGTGGCAAAGCGGGGTCAGGGAGGTGTAGCGGAAGAGCTGATCATTGAAGCGGAAAACGGTACTTACAAAGTGATTTCAGAGCATAACATACGTTATGTTTTATGCAACGGAACAAGCAAGGTGATCCGGCAGGATGGCAGTAAAGTGGCCAGTGCCTCCATGCTGCCCAGCGGTTTTTTTGTGATTGCCACTGGCAAAAAGAATGGGGATGTGGTAGCATATTCATTGGCTGGAGGCGGTTTTGGCCATGGAGTGGGCATGAGCCAGAACGGAGCACGCCAGATGGCGCGAAACGGCTTCCAGACCGGGGAGATCTTACAGTTCTTTTTTGAGAACTGTCGTATTGTAAATATCTATGAGTAGGAGAATTGCAGTGATACAAAAGCTTTACCGGAACATAACGGAGTTTTCTACACAGATGCGGAAACAGAACATTAATGCATATGCGGCCAGTATTGCTTTCTTTTTCTTTTTGTCGGTGGTGCCTATGCTGATGCTGATCTGTACCATCATTCCATATACGCCGCTGACGGAGGAAGATTTGGTAACAGCTGTTACGGATTTGACACCTGACATGGTGGATTCACTTGTCGTGAGCCTGATCAGTGACGTATACAACCGTTCTGCGGGGATTCTGTCTATTGCCGCCATAGCAACTATCTGGTCTGCAGCAAAGGGTGTCATGGCCCTGATGCAGGGGTTAAATGCCATCAACGGGGTTGAGGATACCCGGAATTATTTCGTGATACGCGTCATTGCCTCCTTTTATACAGTGGTAATGCTGGTGGTTGTGATTCTTTCGCTGTTTCTCATGGTGTTCGGGAACCAGCTTGTGACCCTTGCGCTGCATCGGATGCCCAGATTGGAATCGGTGGTGTCCTTTATTATGAATTTCCGGTTCATCTTAGTGTGGGCGATCCTAACTGTTTTGTTTGCAGCCATTTACGCATATGTTCCGGATTTGAAGCTGAAGTTCAAGAAGCAGGTTCCTGGGGCAATGTTTTCTGCCGTGGTGTGGAGCGTGTTTTCCTGGGGATTTTCCCTTTATCTGACCTACGGCAACTCCTACGGCATCTACGGAAGCCTTTCCATCATTATCATTGTGCTTCTTTGGATGTATTTCTGTATGTATATCATCATGATCGGCGCTTACCTGAATCGGTATTTTAGTCTGGAGAACAAATAATTTTCTTGACATTTTGCAATCAAGTTATTAATATTAAGAATTAGTAAGAAACAAAGGCATTGATGGTGCACAGTAGAGGTTCATTTTCCGGCAGAGAGAGGAGGCCACCGGCTGAAAGCCCCTCAGGTTCAGATGAATTCTTGAAATTCCCACCGGAGCCGTCTCTGTGAAAACGGATTTACGCGGACAGTAGCGGAGGACGTGAGCGCACGTTATGCGTATAAGAGAGCCTGCCAGCGGTTTGTGCGCAGACAGGAAACAGGGTGGTACCGCGGAGTAGATTCGTCCCTCGTAGTGAGGGGCGTTTTTTTGCGCGGACAAAGCGCTCCTGAAACACGGAGTGTTTCGGGGCTGAGAATGAGCAGAGATTAAAAAGAAAGAGGTAGAACATGAAAGAAAAACTTGAAAAACTGTTGGCAGATGGGGAAGCTGCAATACTAAAAACAAAAAATGAAACGGAACTTCAGGAGATCAAGGGCTCAATCCTGGGCAAACAGGGACAATTGACAGAGCTTCTCAAGGAGATTCCCAAGCTGGCTGCAGAACTTCGTCCTGAGATGGGTCGTATTGTCAATGAGGCAAAGACAAAAATCAATAACTTAATCGATTCCCGTCGGGAGGAATTGAAGCTGAAAGCAGCTGAGGTTCCCGCAGACTTTGACTATACGCTTCCCGGAATCCAGCCTCTTATGGGCGGCCTGCATCCAATCACGCAAATGCGTTATGACTTGGATGACGCCTTTCGATCCATGGGATTTGAAATCTATCAGGAGGATGATATCACCAGTGAACTCTATGCCTTCGATAAGTTGAATTTCCCGCCCAACCATCCTGCCCGTGAGAGCATGGATACCTATTGGTTGGAGGGGCATGATACGGGGGATGCTTCTCAAAAGCTTTGTCTGCGTCCTCATTTGACCGGAGGAAGTGTGCGCTATATGCAAACCCACAAGCCTCCCTATCGATTTGTCTATCCGGGCAGAGTGTATCGCAACGAGACTACCGATGCCAGACATGAACGCGCCTTTTTCCAATATGAGGCTTTGATTGTGGACCATGACTTCACATTTACGGCCGGAAAGGTCATGATAAAAAGCATTCTGTCCAAAGTGTTTGGCCGTGACGTACCTGTGCGCATGAGAGCCGGATTCTTTCCGTTTGTGGAGCCGGGTTTTGAAATTGACATGGGATGCCTTGTGTGCGGCGGCAAGGGATGCAGCGTCTGCAAGCATGTGGGCTGGATTGAAATTATGCCCGGCGGCACTCCTCATCCCAACGTGCTCCGCGCAGCGGGGCTTGATCCCGATGAGTTCACCGGATTCTATGTGAATATCGGGCTTGACCGATTGGTCATGATGCGCTATGGCGTGGACGATGTGCGGCTCTTTCACAGTGCGGATCTGCGCTTCTTAAAGCAATTCCATTAGTTTGAGGAGGAGAGCGAAATGAAAGTATCCCTTAATTGGTTAAAAGATTATGTAAAGATTCCCGCTGATATGGATTTAAAGAAACTGGCGTTTGACCTTACCATGTCTACTGTGGAGGTCGAGAGTGTCACCGAGCTGGCCCGTCAGTTTGACGGCATTGTGGTGGGTGAGATCAAAGAGGTCCTGCCCCATCCCAACGCAGACAGGCTCCGTGTGTGCAAGGTGGATATCGCTGACGGTGAGATCCATGACATTGTATGCGGCGGATCTAATTTGGCTGCCGGAATGAAAGTAGTGGTGGCCTGCCCCGGATCGTATGTGCGCTGGCATGGTGAGGGAGAACCGGTGGAGATTAAAAATACTAAGCTTCGCGGAGTCGCAAGCTTCGGTATGATCTGTGCTTCTGTGGAAGTGGGGCTTGCTGATCTGTTTCCTGCCCATGAGGAAGCTCAGATCATGGATTTGACTGCCTTTGATGCACCTGCAGGAACTCCCCTGGCAGAGGCGCTGGAATTGGATGATATTATTCTTGAGATTGACAACAAATCAATGACAAACCGCCCTGATCTGTGGGGGCATTATGGTATTGCACGGGAGATTTCCGCACTGTATGATCTGCCCCTTACTAAGTTTGAACCCTTTGAACCGGGCGATGTCACTGCTTTTCCTGTATCCATTGAGGACGCTGACCGCTGCTCCCGTTACATTGGCGTAAAGATGGAAGGCATTCAGGTAAAGCCCGCTCCTTTTCTTATGCAGAGCCGAATCTGGCGCGTGGGGATGAGACCGATCAACGCGTTGGTTGATATCACCAACTATGTGATGCTTGCAGTGGGACAGCCCACGCATGTATTCGATTCAGACAACATCACCGATTATATCTCAGTGCGCCACGCCGCCACGGGGGAAGAACTCTTGCTTCTTAACGACAAGACACTGGAGCTTTCAACAGATGATCTCGTCATTGCGGACAGTGAAGGAGCGGTGGCTCTTGCCGGCGTTATGGGTGGTGCTAAGGACTCGGTGCTTCCTAATACCGAAAGGGTAATCTTAGAGGTGGCGAATTTTGAAGCCGCAGGTGTGCGCCGCACTGCGCTGCGCTATGATAACCGGACGGAGGCTTCTGCCCGCTATGAGAAAGCAATTGACCCCGAGCGGTGTGATATTGCACTGTCCATGGCTATGAGCCTGTTCCGTGATATTTATCCCTCCCTGGAAGTGACTGCATATGCAGATAACTACCCGAAGAAACTGGAAAGAAAAGAGCTGGATGTGGAACTTGACTGGCTGAACAGAAGGCTGGGCAAGCAGATTTCCAACGAACAGATAGCCGGAAAACTTGGACTGCTGGGATTTGATATAAGTTTTACGGAAGAATCTATGCATATTGTGGTTCCTTCCTGGCGTTCCACCGGTGATGTTTCCATCAAAGCAGATATTATGGAAGAAGTGGCCCGGATGTACGGTTATGAAAATTTCGAACCCACATCCATCGTTACCAGCTTTGAAGGAGCCATCAATCAGCTGGAGACGGATCTGGTACGCAGGATTAAGGAATATCTGGCTTTTCGCTGCGGACTGCAAGAGGTATTCACCTATCCCTGGATGCAGGATGAGTTTGTCAATGCTATTTTACAGAATACGGAAGGTGTTTTAAAACTGTCAACTCCTCCCGCGCCCAATGAGAGCTATATTCGTTCCTCCCTCCTGCCCAATCTTTGTCACGCAGTAGTTGACAATGAGAGGTATTTCAACGAGTTTGACATATTCGAGGAAGCACAGGTTTTTAAGGATGAGAGCTATTGTTCTAAATATGATGAGAGGGAGTTGCTGCCCTTGCAGCGCCGAAACATTGCCGGCGCTTTTGCGGGAAATTCCGAAAATGTGCTGGGGTTGTTCCGCCGGGCTAAAGGTGTGGTGGAAAATATGCCGCGTATGACCCATATGGAGAGTTTTACTTTCGGGAGAAAGGAAAAGCCTGTCTGGGCGGACGATACCGTATGGCTGAATGTTTTTGTTGGAGAGACCGAGGTGGGAAGTCTGGCGCTTCTTTCCAGAAAAGCATCCATGGCTGTGGGAATCAAAAATTTGGCGGTTGTGTTTTTTGAACTGGATGCGGACTCGCTTAAACCCTTGCGCTCCCGCACCAATGAGTTCACCCACCTGGCAGAATATCCCATGATTGATTATGATATATCCATGCTTTTTGATGCCAATACCAAGTGGGAGGAGATTCGCTCCACAGTTCTCAAAAAGAAGAACAACGAAAGTTTCCTTCAGGATGTCCACTTTGTTGACGAATACAAGGGGGCACAGATACCTTCGGGCATGAAGTCTGTCACAGTCAGGTTGACAATTGGCTCAAATACAAAGACTCTTAAGTCAGAAGAGATTGAAAACTGTGCTAACAGTGTGATCAAGCAGCTGGAAAAAGACTTAAAGGGTGAAATGAGAATGAAATAGTCAAAATAAGGTTCGCGGATGCGGACAGATAGGAGATGACAAAGCAATATGGGAAAGAGTAATCTTTGGGAAAATTACAGTCAGAAGCAGCTTAAGGAACTGGAAAAGCTGAATCAGGAATACAGAGAGTTCCTGGACAACGGTAAGACGGAGCGTGAGTGTATCGACACAATTGTGAATATTATCGAAACCGCAGGCTATCAGGAGCTGGAAAGTCTTATCAAAACCGGAAAAAAATTAAAGAAGGGCGATAAGGTATACAGTGTCTGGATGAACAAGTCCATCGCCATGTTCCAGATCGGCGCAAAGCCTCTGGAAGAGGGCATGAATATTTTAGGAGCACACATTGACAGCCCCAGGCTTGACGTAAAGCAGAAGCCTCTCTATGCGGACGCGGACGGAAGCTTTACTTATCTGGATACCCATTATTACGGCGGTGTAAAGAAGTACCAGTGGGTGGCACTTCCACTGGCTATCCATGGCGTTGTGGTGAAGAAGGACGGCACCACAGTTGAACTTAATGTGGGAGACAACGAGGATGATCCGGTGTTTTTCGTGTCGGATCTGTTGGTGCACCTGGCCGGTGAGCAGTTGGAAAAGAAGGCCTCAAAGGTCATCGAGGGCGAGGCACTGGATCTGATCGTGGGAAATAAGCCCCTGATCATCAAAAAGGAAGATAAGGCAGCCTCAGCAGGGAATGATCCCGACAAGCCAACGGACGTTGACAGGGCAAGAAGATTGATGAAAGCAGGCGTTCTTGGTATTTTGAAAGAGAGCTACGGCATCGAGGAAGAGGATTTTATCTCAGCGGAGCTTGAGATCGTACCTGCGGGAAAGGCCAGGGAGGCTGGATTTGACCGCAGCATGATTCTGGCTTACGGACAGGATGACAGGGTCTGTGCCTTCACCTCCATGCGGGCAATGCTGGATATAAAGGCAACGGAGCGGACTGCCTGCTGTATTTTGGTGGATAAAGAGGAAATCGGATCTGTGGGCGCGACCGGAATGCACTCCCGCTTTTTTGAAAATGCGGTAGCAGAATTGATGAATCTGGCCGGTGATTACAGCGAATTGAAGCTGCGCAGGTGCCTGGCTCACAGCTGTATGCTTTCATCCGACGTAAATGCAGGATTTGACCCTTCCTATGCCTCCTGCTTCGAGAAGAAGAACGCAGCATTTCTGGGCAGAGGAATGGTGTTCAGCAAGTACACCGGCTCAAGAGGGAAAAGCGGGTCAAACGATGCCAATGCGGAATATCAGGCGCATCTTAGAAAAATTTTGGATGAGCGTAAGGTCATTTACCAGACCGCTGAGCTGGGCAAAGTAGATGTGGGCGGAGGCGGAACCATTGCCTATATTCTTGCACAGTACGGAATGAACGTGATTGACTGTGGTGTAGCAGTGCTGAATATGCATGCACCCTGGGAAGCAACCAACAAGGCGGATGTCTACGAGACATACCGCGGCTATATTGCCTTTGTGGAAGGGGCCGCCCTGTGATGCTGAAAAAATCAGACTTTTATTACGACCTGCCCCCGGAGCTGATCGCCCAGGATCCTCTGGAAGATCGATCTTCCTCCAGACTCATGATGCTGGACAAGGAGACCGGGGCAGTGTCGCATCACATATTCCGTGAGATTGAAGACTATTTACACCCCGGTGACTGTCTGGTATTGAATGATACCAAGGTGATTCCTGCCCGGCTTCTGGGTGAGAGAGAAGGTACGGGCGGCTATGTGGAAGTACTTCTTCTGAAACGCAGACAGGGGGATGTTTGGGAGACGTTGGTAAAGCCCGGTAAGAAATGCAGACCGGGTGCCAGACTTACCTTTGGTAACGCTCTGTTGAAGGCAGAGGTGCTGGAAACAGTGGAGGAGGGGAATCGGCTGATTCGCTTTGAGTATGAAGGTATATTCGAGGAGATATTGGATCGTCTGGGCGAGATGCCCCTGCCACCCTATATCACTCATAAGCTGCTTGACAAGAATAGATACCAGACTGTCTATGCGAAATACGAGGGTTCTGCGGCAGCGCCGACGGCGGGGCTGCATTTTACAAGGGAATTGCTGGAGCGGATTGAGGTAAAAGGCGTGCAGGTGGTTTTTGTGACGCTCCATGTGGGACTTGGCACATTCCGGCCAGTGAAGGAAGAAAATGTATTGGATCATCACATGCATTCGGAATATTATCAGATTTCGGCGGAGGCGGCAGAGCGGATCAACAGTACGAAGACTGCCGGAGGGAGAGTCATCTGCGTGGGTACCACAGCGTGCCGGACTCTGGAGAGCGCTGCTGATGACAGCGGCAGAGTTTGGCCGGGCAGCGGAAATACTGAGATTTTTATCTATCCCGGCTACCGTTTCAAAGTACTGGACGCATTAATCACCAACTTCCATTTACCGGAATCGACACTTGTCATGCTTGTCTCAGCGCTGGCGGGAAGAGAACATGTGCTGAATGCCTATTCGGAGGCAGTGAGAGAACAGTACCGGTTTTTCAGTTTTGGGGATGCGATGTTTATTTCTTGATGGCAGGACAAGATTATAAAATGTATTCCTGGTGTACGGACGATTCCTTTAAGCTGAATAGCAAAAATTCAGGCTGACTATTTGGAGAAATGGAAACGTAAGTGCAGTCGTACAATGAGGTACGAAGGAAGGGGGAAAACAACTGATGCAGAACGAGAGAAGAAGAAATAAGCGGACATGCATGGAATCTTCACTGATTATCAAAAAGCTTGACGAAAAAGGCAGCAACAAAGAGGTATCGGTGGAGATAACAGATGTATCCAAGACAGGAATCGGTTTTACCTGTGATGAGCCCTTACAGATTGGCGAGGTGTATGAGTCCTTTCTGACAATCTGGACCAAAGAGGTACTTCATGCATTTTTACAGATTGTCAGGATTGAAATAACGGGTGATAGTTTTTCATACGGCGCACTGTTCATCGGCATGACAGAGATTGAGGCTGCCAGAATAGAGGTATATCAGACGGTACATGATAAAAAGTAAAGGAAAATGTTTCCGGAGAAAGCTGATAGTGACAATAACGTCGGCAATACTGCTGACAGCTTTATACATTGTTATTTTTGTGTTTTCCGCCCAGAGTGGCGAGCAGTCTACGCAGGTCAGCATGAGTTTCTCCGAGAGAGCGGTTGAGTTTTTGAATACACTTACCGGTGGCAGATGGAGTCATCAGTTTATTGAAGAGCTAGTTCTGTATTTTGAGCATCCAATCAGAAAATTAGCCCATTTTACTGAATATGCATGCATGGGAGTATTAGTATATCTGATCTGGAGCCCCTGGATGCGGCGGGGGAAATGGCTGTATTTACTGATTTTAGTATGGGTCTTTGTATCAGGAGCTCTGGATGAATTTCATCAACTTTTTGTGCCTGAACGGTGGGGCAGTTTTGCAGATGTGTGCCTGGACACCTGTGGGGGAGCTTTTGGATTGCTGTTGTGTATTTGTGCGTGTAAGCACAGATACTACATTTAGTTACGGACATGAACCGTATATCCCGCTTCCTCAAGCAGCCTTATACCTTCCGTCATGGAACTTTCCTGATAAAACTCCACCCTCAGCACACCGTCCTCGGACTCACGGTTGTGGGAGATGGCAATATTTTTAATACTCAACTCACGGTCTGCCAGCAACGTGACAATATGAGCAAGGGCACCGGCCCGGTCAGCAATGTCAACATTGATGCTGAAGGAACGCTTGATAGGGCCGCTGGAAACATTGGCGAAGGAATCACGGTAGATTCTTGCGCTGCTAAAGAGTTGGTAAAGTGTATCAGCGTCCTGACCGTCAATGGCGGCTTTGAAATCTGTCAAAGCCTGGATATAGCGGGAGAGAAGGGTTGAGATGTTTTCCCGGTTGGTCAGGCAGATCTGCTGCCACATGACAGAAGAGGAAGATGCAATCCTGGTGATGTCCTTGAATCCGCCTGCTGCAACCATACGCATGATACCATCCTCAGAGTCATTGTCCTCAATCAGATTTACCAGAGAGGCTGCAACAACATGGGGCAGATGGCTGATAGCTGCTGTTACATAGTCATGCTTATCAGGTTCCAGAATCAGTGGAATGGCTCCCATACCCGCCACCAGCCTGCGAAAATGTTCCACTTTTTCTGCAGGAACGGATGAGGTAGGAGTAAGGATATAGTAAGCGTTCTCCAAAAGGGAAGCCTTGGAATTCACATAGCCCACCCGTTCGCTGCCTGCCATGGGATGACCGCCGATAAAGCAGTGTTCCAGACCTGCATGTTCCACTGTTTCGTGAATGGTATTTTTGACACTTCCCACATCTGTCAGAATACAACCTGGTGCGAGTATCTCTTTTACCTGCTCAAGATTTTGGTCATTTTTCTGAACAGGGGCACAGAGAAAGAGATAATCGCAGTGGGAGAAGTTTTCATCAATTTTTTCTGCGATTATATCCGCAATCCCCTCTTCATGGGCAAGCAACAGAGCTTCCTGATTCACGTCAAAAGCTATAATTCTGATATCTGTAACGGATGCCTTCAGAGCCTTGGCGATGGAACCGCCGATAAGGCCAAGTCCGATAAATCCGCAGGTTAGTTGAGACATATACGCATACCTCGTAATCTTTAAGCTGTTTCCCTCACACTATATCACTTTAAAGTGCGAAAAGCAAGTGGTAACGATGGGAGAAACTACACCAGAAAATGTTAAAAAACCACAACAATGACTTGTAAAAACCCAAATTGTTTAGTAAAATATCCTTATGGGAATTGAGAAGTCCGACAGCGGATATGGCAATATACCCTAAAATTCATAAATTGGAGGAATCTCATATGAAAGTTTACACAACTGACAAGATTCGCAATGTGGTACTCTTGGGGCATGGCGGCAGCGGCAAGACCAGCCTGGCAGAGGCCATGGCATACCTGTCCGGCATCACCTCCAGAATGGGTAAGGTGCCCGACGGAAACACGATAAGTGATTACAGCAAGGAAGAGCAGAAGCGCCAGTTTTCCATCAATACCTCTGTGATTCCCCTGGAGTGGGAAGGTTATAAGATCAATATTATAGATACTCCCGGCTACTTTGACTTTGTGGGCGAGGTGGAGGAGGCTGTGAGTGCAGCCGGTGCAGCCATCATCGTGGTGAACGGCAAGTCCGGTATCGAGGTGGGAACCCAGAAAGCATGGGAACTCTGTGAGAAATATAAGTTGCCCCGTTTCGTCTACGTGTCAAATATGGATGTGGACAACGCATCCTTCCGCCAGGTTGTGGAGGACATGACCGAGCTTTACGGAAAGAAGATGGCACCCTTTAACTTGCCCATCCGCGAGAGCGAGAAATTCGTGGGTTATGTGAATGTAGTTTCAGAGACCGGTAACCGCTGGCAGGGCAAGGACGTGGTTCCCTGTGAGATACCTGAGTACAACAAGGCCAATCTCCAGATTTGTCGGGATACGCTGATGGAAGCAGTAGCAGAGACCAGCGAAGAGATGATGGAGCGGTATTTTGGCGGCGAGACTTTCTCCGAGGCAGAGATCCGTGCGGCTCTGCGCACCAATGTCTGTGATTGCAGCATCTTCCCCATGACCATGGGTTCCAATATTCTCTGCCAGGGTATTTATACGCTGCTTGACGACATTGTGAAGTATATGCCCAGTCCTGAGAACCGCCAGGTGGCTGGCATCAACATGAAGACCAACGAGATTTACAATGCGGATTATGATTTCGCTAAGGCAAAGTCAGCTTACATATGGAAGACCATCGTGGATCCCTTTATTGGCAAGTATTCCCTGATCAAGGTAAATTCCGGTGTGCTGAAGACGGACGACGTAATTTACAACGTGGATAAGGATATCGAAGAGAAGATCGGTAAGCTCTACGTGCTTCAGGGCAACAAGCCCATGGAAGTTCCCGAACTGCATGCAGGCGATATCGGAGCGCTGGCAAAGCTGACAGGTGCCCGGACAGGCGACAGCCTTTCCACCAAGGCAACCACGATTAAGTTCGGTAAGTTTGAGATTTCCACGCCCTATACCTATATGCGCTACAAGCCCAAGAATAAGGGAGATGTGGATAAGATTTCCCAGGCGTTGCAGAAGATTACCCACGAAGATTTGACTATTAAGATGGTGAACGATTCCGACAACCGCCAGATGCTTCTCTACGGCATGGGCGACCAGCACCTTGAGATCGTGGTCAGCAGGCTTCTGAATGAGTACAAGGTAGAGGTGGAGCTGGATAGACCCAAGATTGCTTACCGGGAGACCATCAGGAAACAGTCCGATGTGGAGTACAAGTACAAGAAGCAGTCCGGCGGCCACGGCCAGTACGGTCATGTAAAGATGCGTTTCAGCCCCTCCAATGATCTGGAGCAGCCCTATGTATTTGAGCAGGAAGTCGTGGGCGGAGCAGTGCCCAAGAATTACTATCCGGCAGTGGAGAAGGGTCTGCAGGAATCCGTATTGAGAGGGCCTATGGCGGCATATCCTGTAGTAGGCGTGAAAGCAGTGCTCTACGACGGATCTTATCACCCTGTTGACTCCTCCGAGCAAGCATTCAAGATGGCTACGATTCAGGCATTTAAGAAAGGATTTATGGAAGCTCAGCCCGTTCTTCTTGAGCCCATTGCATCCCTGAAGGTGACAGTGCCCGATGCGTACACGGGCGATGTCATGGGAGATCTGAATAAGCGCAGAGGCCGTGTGTTGGGCATGAATCCCACCGCCGGCGGCAAGCAGATCATCGAAGCGGATATTCCTATGAGCAGTCTGCATGGTTACTGCACTGACCTTCGTTCCATGACCGGCGGCAGAGGCGAGTATTCGTACGAGTTCGCCCGCTATGAGCAGGCTCCTTCA
Organism: Acetatifactor sp.; assembly: GCA_022511425.1. Classification (GTDB taxonomy): domain Bacteria; phylum Bacillota; class Clostridia; order Lachnospirales; family Lachnospiraceae; genus Acetatifactor. Next base: position 2,141 of record JAFLRO010000009.1, on the reverse strand, counting down.
GACGTGCAGGAGAGAGAGGTTGCTGAGAGAGCAGCTAAGGTTGCTGAGAACAGTGGTGAGGAATAAATTGTGTTTGACATTTTCAATACATGTGATATGATTTAGTTGTAAAGAGATAGAAGAATCAAGAATAGACGAACTCCCAGTAGCTGGTATCTACTGGGGGTTCTGCTATATTCAGTATTGTGCTAAATGAAAAAAATGAGCGGATTAAGTCCCGGCCAATTGTTGGACACTAAAACCATGAGATGGGAGAATTAAATGCGAAACCATGAACAATGTAAAGAAGAAATGATTGAGTTGTTGACTACGGTATCAGAGGTGATATGGAGTGGCGGATTATTGCTTTTAGATATGATGCACAGAGGATATTTGGATGAGTTATTGACGGAAGATGATGAGGAATATAATAAAAAAATCGAAATACTGAAAAGACACAAAGATTTGCTCACGGGCGATTTATTCGGAGAACTGACATTTATCGTAATTACAGCAAGACAAAGCATCGAAAAACTGATTGGCTTGTTTTCTGCGAATGATGACGATTCTAATGTCGAACTCTTCAAGGAAGCTTTCGTCATGTACGCGAATCATTACCGTCCATGGGAAGTTAAATTTTCACTGGAAAAGATGATTGGTCATAATGTTTCAATAGAGAAAATATTCTTAACTTATTTAAAAGAGAATGAAAGATATTCCGATTGTCTCAGAAGGTATTCGGAAGAAGGGCATTGTGGTGGGTGAAAATTGGTTTTGTAGATTAAGTTTTGGAAAAACATATAACGTTCAAACAATTCTCAATTTGGGCTAAAGACTATATTAATGGCGGCAATATATGGTTATTTGAAAGAAAAAATAATACTAAGGTCGGATTATAACTATGAGAAAATGGTGTGTAGAAGACTGGGAGTTTGAATTAACTGTTGTTAAGGGAAAAGCGGCTCACTGTAGACTCGGGCTTGAAGAGGGAGACAAATTCGTTTTTTCATATGAATGTCCCGCGGGAATTTGCCCTAGAGTAATGATGGAAATGTATACATGGTGTGAGGTTATTCGGTGCGGCGGCGACTTTACATACAGAGGCGAAAAGGAAAAGTATGAAATGTATAGACCATGTCCTTGCGGATGTATCTCGTTTCATCTTAAAGCTACTCCTATCAATAGAGACGAAAACGGAAATCCTAAACCTAATAACCCAAGACCAGACGAGGGAAATTATTAAACGGATGGATTATATTCTGGAGAGTGGAGAATCGGGAGAGCAAGGAGAGCAAGCTATTACTTTAGTGTTGATAATTTCACTCAGATAGCATATAATATTGCAGTAAGGAAAGTAAGGAATTCAAAAAGGAGATACTGCTATGGAACTTGCAAAAGTAACATCTAAAGGACAGATTACAATCCCAATAGACATTAGAAAGAAGTTAGGCATAAAAGAAGGAGACAAGGTTCTGTTTATTGAGGAAGGGGATAAAGTTATGCTTGTAAATTCTACACTTATGGCTTTGCAGGAGGCACAAAATGCTTTCAGTGGAGAGGCAGAGCGTTTGGGATTGAAAGATGAGCAGGATGTAGTCGATATGATCCGGAAGCTTAGAGAGGAACAATAGATGAGAGTGATGCTTGATACCAATGTACTGATTTCAGCATTGTTGTTTCCTTCAGAGCGTATGACAAAGCTTTTTGAAAATCTTGTTGTAAATCACACGGTGGTGTTGTGTTCCTATGTAATTGATGAATTGCATATGGTAGTTGAAAGAAAATTTCCTAATAAAGCGGATGTGGTCGAAAAGTTGCTTGGGAGAATGAGTTATGAGTTGGTCTATACGCCAAAAACCATAGACAAAGCGGTGTTGGAGATTCGTGATGTGAAAGATTATCCGGTTATATACACTGCAATATTAGAAGATGTGGATGTCTTAGTTACTGGGGATAGAGATTTTGAGGATTTGGTGCTAAAACGTCCTGAAATTTTAACTCCGACCGCATTTATGGAAAGATATGGCTGAATGGGTGGTAGAGTGTTAAAATTACGGTTTGCGGTTTTTAGTCTCATGGCGATGTAACGGCGACAGCTAAAAAGTGCATAATATTTATGAAAACCTACCAGAATACGCCGCGTGTAGGCTGATATGATTTTC
>JAFLRO010000089.1 GCA_022511425.1 Acetatifactor sp. | reverse complement strand
AATACTTTTTAAATCCGTCATATCAGCGCCCTCCTATCATCATTTTGCAGCGAAGCGCAGGACCGCCCATCCCAACGGGCATGGGCTGTTTCTTGCCACACATACCGGCGCTGGCCCAGACTACCTCATCAGAAACCATATCCACAGTTTTCAACATCTCAAAGGCAACACCGGTAATGGTGGTGTCCAAAATAGCTTTTCCCAGCTTGCCGTTCTTGATTTCATAACCCAGCTGTACGCCAAACATAAATTCACCGGTAGTATCCGCCTGACCGTTATTGGTCTTTACCAGATAATAGCCATCATCCACAGAGGCAATCATATCCTCCAGTTTGTCCTTACCCGGCAGCACTGCCGTATTGCGCATGCGGATCAGCGGCTCATCAGAAAAGCTATAGGCACGGGCGTTGCCCAGAGGATTCATACCAAAATGCTCTGCAGTCTCCCTGTTGTTCATATATCCGGTAAGGAATCCGTCCTTAATAAGCACCGCATCCTCCGCCGGTGTACCCTCATCGTCCAAATAAATGGGCAGAGGCGTTTCCTTCCCAAAAGCCGTATGGGCAAAGTCCACCAGGTTCACCAAATCGGATCCCACCCGCTTGTGCAGAGAAGGACCAGCCACAGAACCGCCCAGTACCAGATCCGCCTCCACCGTATGTCCCACCGCTTCATGGGCAAGCATACCCGGCAGAATTCCGCCCAGCACTACTGTCTTATATCCCGCCTGGGCATAGACACCTTCCCGCTTATCCATCAGCTGCTGATACATGGCATCAATCTGGGGATAGAGCAATGCAGGATCTGTGAAATTGTCATCAAAATTTCCCTTGCCGCCCAAAGGCTCAGCCAGTTCCACAGGAACACCCTCCGGTGTCTCTGCACTTAACAGGATGTTCACATAACTCCTTGGCAAAAGAACATGACCGTTGTAACCGTCTGAAGTGTATATCCTTTTCTCCATGGAATCTACGTTTACCACCACGTAACGGCTTGCCAGCTTAGGGTAAGTCTTTTCGATATAGGCATCCACTTCTTTGGCAAATTCTATGTAGCGCTTCTGCTCAGGATCCAGCAGCGTTTGGCTGGTGGAAACCGTGCCTTTTCCAAGAGCAGGGAACATGCCTTTCCCCTTATTTATGTGCCTGTCCATGAACAGCGCATTTTCTGTTGCTGCTTTCAGAACTGCTTCCGCGGCATCGCCGGAGTTTTCCGCCATGGATGAGAACCCATACACTCCGTTCTTATATACTCTGGCGCTTACACCTGCAGTTTCATCCCTTCCGTTTGCCGCAATATTTCCTTGCACCATAGTCAACCATCTGCGCCGATTTTCCTGGGCACGCAGCTCCGTGTGGACGCCGTCGGCAAATAGAGCAGTTTTGCTTTCAATATGATTCTCCAGCATAATCATCCGTCGAGCAGACAGACCCGACATTTCCTTTCTTAAATTTATTATACAAGGGACTTGTCCATTTCCCCTCGCAAAACCGTATATGCGATTTTCTCAGGTACATCTTCCGTATCCGGTTCTTTTAATCAGGCATGAGGGATATTTGTATGCTCCGAAATCTCTCTGTCAATCGTGCAGAGATCTTCCACATTCAGGTCATGCAGCTTCTGATGTCCTGTGATCCTGGCAAAGGTCTTTAACTCCTCCAGGCTTACATTCAGGAAATTGGCCACTCTCTTAGCTGCAGCCTCCTCATGGAAACGCTTGCGCAGTTCGGGATCCTGGGTAGCAACTCCCACTGGACACATACCGCTGCCGCAGATACGGTACTGCTGGCAGGCTGCTGCAATCAACGCAGCCGAAGCAATTGCCACTGCATCCGCACCCATGGCGATAGCCTTTGCAAAATCTGAGGAAACCCTTAGGCCGCCGGTGATCACCAGCTGAATATCCGCGCCCACCTGATCCAGATATTTTCTGGCACGGTAGAGAGCATAGATGGTGGGAACGCTGGTAGCATCCCGTACCAGCCTGGGGCTCGCACCTGTAGCGCCGCCTCTTCCGTCGATGGTGATGAAATCCGGTTGGGCATACACGCAATACTCTAAGTCCTTTTCGATACGGCCTGCCGCGATTTTAATTCCAATAGGGCGTCCTTCGGAAGCGACCCGCAGCCATTCCACCATATCCTTTAAGTCTTCCTTGCTATTGATATCCTCGAACTTAGACGGACTGATCACATCCTGTCCCATAGGCTTATTGCGGATCTTGCTAATCTCAGGTGTCACCTTCTCTGCGGGCAGATGACCTCCCATACCGGGCTTTGTGCCCTGTCCGATCTTGATCTCGATGGCATCCGCATTCTTCAAATTTTCCGGTGTCACGCTGTATTTATTAGGCACATACTCAAATATGTACTTGTTCGCTGCAGCCATCTCCTCCGGCAAAATACCGCCTTCGCCGCTGCACATAGCGGAACCGGCCATAGCGCTTCCCTTCGCTAATGCCACCTTTGTCTCTCTGGAAAGAGCCCCAAAGGACATATGGGAAATATACACGGGATTCTTAAGCAACATGGGCTTCTTGGCATGCTTTCCGATGACAGTCTCCGTATCCACCTCATCATGTTCCATAAGTGGCGGCGGATTCAGCTGTGCCCCCAGAATCAGAATATCATCCCAGGAGGGCATTTTCATCTTGGTTCCCATAGCTTCGATGATGGGCTTGCCGCTCACTGCCATCTGGTGAATTTCCTTCATGTACCGGCAGGACTCATCTCTGCGGACATATTCTGCCGGATAGTCCAGAGGATTTCCCTGTGAACCGCTCGCTGCCTTGTGATCCTGAACATTACCGGACGGCTCCGACTCCCCGGATGTAATCGGTTCAAATACCGATGCCGGCTGTTTACACATAGGACATTCCTTCAATTCAGAGAAAGGTCTTCCCTCTTTTGCCTCCTCATACACGTAACCACAAACACTACATTTCCATGCTGCCATACCTATGTCTCCTCCTTATTTTGCACTCATAGTCAACCCATCGTTTCCCCGTACAGCGTTTCACAAATAACTATCCCAAATCACTTGCCCTCTAAAAAGCATTCTGTGTAATTGGTTCAATTATTTGTCGAACGCTGCACCAGTCCGACCACTTGACTGACTGTAATAAGATTATAACATAAAAATGACCCTAATCAACGTAAATTGCGACTCTGTACCCAAGATTAATAATGGCGTTCCTATCTGGATCTTATTGGGCAACAAATGCCTATCCATGGTCGTTCTCTGTATTCTGGCATTCAGGTATGAACACGGTTTATTCGCTACAGCCTCAGTATATCGAATCATAAAAATCTGTAAATAGCTTTTGCACCACAGGTTAATCCTGATGCGTAAGAGGTATTTTTTCTATCCCTTAAGGTGACGCAGCTTCTCAGTAATTTCCCAATACTCTGCTTCCAGCCGTTCCTTTTCCTGTAACGACGGTGCGTGTCCAAGCTGGCCTGTGAGACGGGCGAGTTGTAATTCAAGGAGCATCCTTTCCTCCTCATCCTTTCTCACGTTCTTTCTGCTGTCCGCCTTTCCGCCATTTGCAGTGTTGCCCTGCGTCTCCCATTCCCTGCGCCGTATCTTCTCCGATTCCCATTCCGTTAAAGTTCCGGAAAACTTCAGAATCTCCCTGTTCTCAATCTGCAATATTTCCTGAGCGGTATTCTGCACAAAAGCACGATCGTGGGATACGAAAAGCACAGTTCCCTCGTATTGGATCAACTGCTTTTCCAAAGCTTTTATGGAAGGCAGGTCCAGATAATTGGTGGGCTCATCCAACAAAAGCACATTGGCATGGGATAAAAGCAGCATGGCAAATCCCAGCTTGATCCGCTCGCCGCCACTTAGCACCGCCGCCTTTTTCTGCCAGTCATCCGGTCCAAACAGTAACCCCGCCAGCACATTCTTTGCCACTGCCGGAAGCTGTACGCTTTCTGCCATGGCATTTTCCAGCACAGTCTTGTCCGGGTTCAGCTGCTTTAAATTCTGTGCCAAAACACCCAGACGAGATTTTGGTGCCAGCCGGATTTCCGGTCTTTCCTCGTGGTCTGCCTCCTTCAACAGCGAGAGCAATGTAGTTTTTCCTGAGCCATTGGGGCCCAGCAAGGCGGTCTTCTTTCGATTGGTCAGGCTAAAAGACGCTTTCTCAAACAGAACTCTTTGCCCATAAGAAAAATCCAGTTCTTTCACCTCCAGAACCCGACGGCTCTCCGGTGGATCTGTCCGCTTGAAATCCAACCGCATAGATATATCCTTCCTGGGCTTTTCCTTTACCTCCATGTGCTCCAGACGTTTTTTCACATTGTCCGCCGCCCGATCCATGCTCTTCTGTTTTCCACTGCTGTTTCTCCCCGTGGAAGTCAGAAAATCCCTCAATCGCGCCTCTCTGGGGGACATATTTGCCGGGATTTTCCGCATTCGTTCAGCGCTTTCACGTTTCTGTCGGTAAACGGCTTCCAGACGTTCTTTTTCCTGTGTATAGGCCTCGTAATCCTTCTGTGCTTTCTGTCTTTCCTCCTCTTTTTGCTGCTCATATTCCTGATAATTTCCAGGATACAGCTTTACCTTGCCTGCCGCCACTTCCAGAATAGAGGTACATGCCTCATCCAGCAACGCTCTGTCATGGCTGATGCACAAAAATGTCTCAACATTTTTCAGCTGATTTAATAAAATCTGTATCCCCTGACTGTCTAAATTTGCCGTAGGCTCATCCAGCAAAAGCACATGACCCTCCCCAGCAAAGACTTCCGCCAGCTTCCGGCGCATCAACTCTCCGCCACTGATTTCATCCGCATTCATTCGCTCTGGAACCTGCCAGACGCTTATCTCTCTGCCGGTATCCTGCAATGCAACATTCTCTTTTTCCGTCATCTGCAGGGAATTGGATTCAAACTGCCTGCAATATGCCACTGCTCCATATCGCTCTGTCCTGCCCTCCTCAGGTTCCAGTTCTCCGGCCAACAGTTGAAAAAGGGTAGTCTTTCCGGCACCGTTTGCGCCTACCACACCAATCCTGTCTCCCGTATAGATGGAAAGCTCTTCAATATCCAGCACCACCCGGTCACCATAAATTTTCTTAATTCTCTCTGCTCTCAATAACAACATAAAATCCCTCCTGTCTTCACAGCCAAGCAATAACTCCCAGCATTGAAGACAGATGGGTGCTATCGCCCGGCACAAAGATCGGAGAGACTTTTCATTCCTTCGCTGTACATAGAAAAAGCCATGCACAAAATGCTCCTGCATACAGGAACACATGAATGTTTATCGTAACCAAGACAAACCCGGAGACTCCGCTTCACGTAAAACGCACTTTCATTAAGTCTCCCCGATCGTTTCCATTTGTCAGAGGTTACTGAATCAACATCCCGTGTCACCGTACACGCAGTATTTTCTGCATGGCCCTTTCTTATTATTTTGCCAAAGTATATTTTGGCTTCTGGCTCTTAGTATAAAAGCACCTCTTTGTAAAGTCAAGAACCAGTTTTCACTTCAATCTGCTTTTGTTACTATTCAAAAATTAGTTTCAGGCATCATGTGGTGGGTATGCCCCCACGAACAATTCAGCGGCGTTCTTAGACGGAGGTGAAATCCACTGCCTACGTAGACTTAGGCGTGATGACCTTCCACGCCCTAGTCGAAGTTGGCAGTTAGTTCACCGGAGCGTTGCCGCGTGAGTGGGGGCATATCCACCGCATGATGCCGTCACTTTCGGAAACAACTATAAACAGTAACTATCCTTTAGATTGTTTACTACATTTCACCCTCATACGCATTCAACTCCTCTTTCAGGCTGTTGGGCATGCTTCTGGGCCCCCGGACAGCATAAACTCCAAACTCTTTTTTCATTCGTTCAAAGGTCATAAAATCCGAGCCATACTTACAGAGCAGCTGTATTTTCATCAATTTCTTTATCGATAAATAATCTGCTTCAAAGTGATAAGGAATATCAACCTCAACAGCCTTGCACTTATACATGATTGCAGAATAAGGTGCTCCCACATACATGTAGACCGTATCCCCCACACGGATATCACTGCTCTGCTTCCAGTCAATGACCTCTTTTTCCTCAAAAGCCTGTATTACGTCATAATACTTGGGATTGGCAGGAATGATCCAATCCCTTGGTCCAGAGCGTACCTTTTTCTTTTTCTCCTTTGCACTGGCAGTCATATAATAGCTCTCATCAATCAGCTGCTTGATATTATCAAGCGGTACGGTTCCATCCAAAAGCACTGTGATCCAATTGGCTTTATTCATGTGATATGCGGGTAAATACCCCTTTGACATTTGGAGCAGACTCATCATTTCAGGATTGCATTTAACATTTAAAATATCAATCCCACCTTCACCTTCCAGTCCAAGCGTATTACGCTTTACGTTCATGATTAGACCGTACCATTTCGACTTTTTCTCCCCCGGCTGCGGTTTATGGCGTAGCACTTCATACTCGGGATAAGATTTCCATAAATGTTCTGGCATGGTGTCATATTCTTTTTTTACATAGGACAAAATATCTTTTCTATACATGATTTCTTCTTTCATTAAAATGCAACTTGATGAATAAAGAGCTTTTCTACATATAGAATTAATTCCATTGTCATGAATATCCGTGCAAGCATGGCTGCTTAACTCATTGCTCGCGGGAACAATCACACAGAAATCCTGCCACTCCCACATCATATCTTTTTATCTTGGTTCCATGAAATTCCATATCAGTTCCTTCAATCTCTCCGGCTAAAACCCTCTTTGCTCCTTTATGTAAGGCGTCAATGAATTCCGGTCCAATCGGAAATGTACCATGGGAAGGATAAATCGTGTCAAAACGTTCTTTGTATTTCTCCAGCTTTTCCAGGCTGAGCAGATAGGCATGCATCTCCCTCTGGACGCCAAACATGAAAATGTCACCGTCCTGAATGGGATCCCCGCTGATCAGTACCCGATTATTTTTATCCAGCACCGCAATACTGCCCGGGGTATGACCCGGGAGGGTAATAATCTCCAACTCCCGGCTTCCCAGATCTATGATATCCCCGTCGGTGACGGGAATGATGATCCCTGTCATTTTGTTGGTATTATAATAATTAGAGGCTTCAGCAGGGTTCATATAAAAAGAATCAAATTCGTCGTTGCTTCCCACATGATCCCTGTCGGCATGTGTGTTCAGCAGTTCAATCGGAAGGTTCACAAGACCTTCCGCAATTTCCTTTGCATTATGTATCTGCATACCGCTGTCAATCAGCAGTGCCTTTTTGTCCCCGGCCAACAAAAAGAACCTTACGCCCCCATCTTCAATTCTCCATGTGTTTTCGTTGATTTTAATGATTTCCATTTCTTGCTCCTTTCTTAACTGCTATATTAGTTTCTTTTGCTCCTCTTTCTCCCCGTTCCTTCCTGCAGCATCCGATCATATTCTTCCCAGGAAATATATCTGCCGCCCATGCTCTCCAGATGGTTCGTGTGGAACTGACAGTCAATAAACAAAAAATTGTTCCGCTCTAAGAATCTTGCAAAGGCGATCAACGCTGTCTTGGAACCGTTCTCCTTCTCCGAGAACATACTCTCTCCAAAAAAGCATCTTCCAATAGATACTCCATAAAATCCGCCTGCAAGTTCACCGTCTTCCGTCACTTCCACACTTATAGCATATCCGGCTTCATAAAGGCGATTGTATGCCTCTTCCATCTCATCAGAGATCCAAGTACCTCCATCAAATTCTCTTCTGATTCGACATCTATGCATAGTATCTGCAAAGTCCCGGTTCAACATTACCCGTAATTCATGTTTCTTCAAATATTTTTTCATGGAATGGGAGATATGTATCTCTTCCGGAAAAATCACAAAGCGCTCTTTCGGACACCACCACAATATTTCCTCTCCGGGGTTATAGCATGGAAAAATTCCGTGGGTATACGCCAACATCAAACGCTCCACGCTCAAATCTCCCCCTATGGCAAGCAGCCCGTCAGAGCAGGCAAGGGTAGGATCCGGAAAAGATATTTCATTCTCATTCAAACGATAAAACGGCATGGTTTTTATCCTTTCTCTTTTGGAGCGGAAATATTTGCCTGAAACTGCTCATCGATCGCAGTGAGCTTGCATTTTCCGCCTTTTTTCAGCTGCCCGAACAAAATTTCATCCACCAGAAGCGGCTTGATCTCGCTTTGGATTACACGCTCGATTTCTCTTGCTCCAAATTCCGCGCTGATACCTTTCTTTTTTACCAATGCCCTGGATTTTGCATCCACGGAAAGTTTTACATCTTTTTTGAGCAGCAGTTTCTGAAGCTCACCCAGCTTTTTATCGATAATCTGCTCCGCCATACTTTCATTCATACCGTGAAAAATCACAATTCTGTTCAGACGGTTACGGAACTCCGGCTGGAAAATCCGCTTGACTTCCTCCTTAATGACATCCGTTTTTACATCCTGTTCCACAAAACCGATTCCATGCTTTCCCATCCGGTTCGCTCCTGCGTTTGATGTCATGATAAGGATCACATTTCTAAAATCAGCCTTCCTGCCTTGGTTGTCTGTGAGTGTAGCATAATCCATCACCTGCAAAAGGATATTGTAGATGTCCGGGTGCGCCTTCTCGATCTCATCCAGCAGAAGGACCGCATGAGGGTTCTTTCGGATCTTCTCCGTGAGAAGTCCACCCTCCTCATAGCCCACATATCCTGCCGGTGCACCAATCAGTTTTGCTACCGCATGTTTTTCTTCGTACTCGCTCATGTCAAAGCGAACCAGCTTAATACCCAACTCCTCCGCCAGGCTTTTTGCTATCTCGGTTTTTCCCACACCAGTGGGACCCACAAACAACAAACTGGCCAAGGGCTTTCCTTCCTCCAGGAGTCCTGCCCGGGAAAACTTCACCGCATTGACCGCCTGGGAAATCGCCTCATCTTGTCCAAACACTCTGCCCTTAAGCCGCTCTTCCAGTGTGGCAAGTTTCTCTGTCTCATCACTTTCCACCATCTGCTTGGGAATATGACAGGTTTTTGACAGTATTTCATCGATCAGCTCCCTGTCCACCGACTGCACCTCCTGGTCGAGGGGATGCATGCGTCGGTAAGCCCCTGCCTCGTCTATTAAGTCAACGGCTTTATCCGGCAGGTAACGCTCATTGATATATTTTGCACTCATCTCGACTGCATATTGCAGCACACCTTCTTCATAGTTGATACCATGAAATTCTTCATAATTCTTTTTAAGCCCCTCTAAGATCTGGACACATTCCTGAATATCAGGCTCCTTAATGTCAATGTTCTGGAAACGTCTTACCAGACTCTTGCTTTTCTCAAAGTGCTTCTTGTACTCCTCATAAGTAGTTGCACCGATGAAACGGATATGGCCTGCTGCCAGATAAGGCTTCAGCATATTGGAAACATCGAAGGTTCCGCCGTTGACCGCTCCTGCACCAATGATGTTATGGATTTCATCAATATAAACAATGGGCTTTTCTTCGCGGCTGATGCTGTCCATGACTTTCTTAAAGCGCTTCTCGAAGTCACCCCTGTACTGAGTGCCAGCCAGCAGACTGCCCAAATCCAGCGAGAAAATTTTTGCGCCCTGCAAAGGTTTAGGTACTTTCTTTTCATTCAACAGCCTGGCAAGTCCGTATGTGATGGCGGTCTTGCCCACACCGGGCTCTCCGATATGGAGGGGATTGTTTTTCTCCTTGCGGCAGAGAATCTGCATGGTTCTCTCCAGCTCCTCCTCCCTGCCGATCAGAGGGTTGACCCCTTCCAGCCCATCATTAAGGCAGGTGGCGTACCGCTGCCAGTAGCCGCGCTGAGTACTGCCATCTGGGGTTTCCGTTTCTTCGAGTTCTCCGGACCCTCCGACTTCGCCGTTTGCTTCGTCATCGCCGTCAATGTCCTGATTTGCGTTCCTACTTTTCCTATTGCCACTCTCTACACTGTTCTCATATGCCATTTCTTCATAGGCAATGGTCAATTCCTGCAAAAGCTCCGCGTGCTCCACTCCCTGCAGGCGCATGTAATAGACCGCATAGCTTTCCTCCAATCCATAGAAAGCATGTATCATGTGGGATAGCTCCACCGCTTCACGTCCACTGCTCTGTGCGGAAATCCAGGCAGCTGTCAGCACCTCGCCCATCCCAATAGAAAACTCTGAATTTCTCTCTGACTCTGCGGACACCGGTTCCCTATTTTGTTCCAAGTATGTTCTTAACTGGAAATCCAACTCCTTTATATTTCCGCCGCAATCCTCAAATGCCTGTGCAAACACTTTGTTCTGACATATAACAAACAACACCAGCTCTGGCGTTACGTATTCAAAATGAGCACTCTTCGCCATAGAAAATGCAATATTGAGGATCTCCGCCACTTCTTTCGATATCTGCACTGTTATGCCTCCTCAACTGTCAATCGGAAGGGAAAGCCTTCTTCCTTTGCCCTTGCCGTTGCCGCCTGAATCTTCGTAACCGCAATATCATAGGAATATGAACCTACTGCGGCCTTTCCGCTTTCATGCACCATCAGCATCAGGCGCTCCGCTTCCATTGCATTCTTGTGGAAAATATCCATCAGGATCTCAACCACAAACTCCATGGAAGTAAAATCGTCGTTATGCATGATTACCCGGTAGCGCTTTGGCTCCCGTATGTCAATTCTTGTCTTTTCTCTTGTTTCTCCCTTTATGGACATCTTATTTACCTCTTACTTCCACTCTTTACAGTTCCTGTGTATAAATTATAACACAATATAAGCAGGACATGAAGAACTGATTGAAATGAATCTCCAATGCGGCGCCTTCTTCATGCATCGTAGAAAAGTTATATTATTGTGATATAATAAACTTAAATTGGGTGACGCAACCTGAAGTTTACATTTAGAAACACTGAATTGATGGTATGTTTTTGCTGCTCGTTCTATATTAGTGGCAACGCAGCGTTAA
>JAFLRO010000088.1 GCA_022511425.1 Acetatifactor sp. | reverse complement strand
TCAGCTGTTCAGCTTCGATTTCCTTGATGATGTCACTCATAATGAGCCTCCTTTTTAAAAATGGATGTTCTTAATACTTGCATGGACGCTTCCAATGAGCTCCACTGGTAACAGAGGACCATCTCGTTTTCGCAACATTCAGATTTTACCATATAGTTACATAAATTGCAAGTATTTTTTCAAGGTACTTCTGCAGATCGTAACCGTTTGTTACTGTTCACACAAACGCTCCGCTGAATTGTTTGTGTGAGCACACCCTCCACACAATGCCTGAAACTGGCTGACAAGTGAACAGCAACAACAGTTCAACGATACACATATATGTTGTCGGAATACCTATGCAACACAACACCCTCAAAGAACCCTCTGGTAAATTCACGGACTGACACATCCTCCAAATTCGCAAAAATTCCGCCAAAGAACTTACCGATTCGCTTACGGACTATCACATCCTTAACTTGTTCCTTGACCGCCCGTTTTGTATAGATAGTATTTTGCTCGAAATAAATCTTATTGAACTTATGAGGTGTTTCAACATAGATACTATCCGAAAAGACATATCTGTCCTCAAAGGCATACCACATTCCTTTCCCATTCTCAAATTCCCCGCTTTTCCTAATCCAGTGGTCCAGGGTGTAGAGATATTTCTCCGCCGTTTTTTTATCCGCAGCGAAAAGATACATGGAATAATTATCCTTATCGCACTCCAGAGCAATGGATTCCTCTGTCACCGTCAGGCTAATATCTTCTTCTGTAATCACACGCTCCGTAATAACGCCATCTTTTCTCGTCCTTTCATATGCATTGTACACCAACAGAAGACCATCCCGTTCTAATACCTGATTTCTGATATACGTTGAAGCGTCCTGTGAAAACTCCAGGATTTCCTCCGACAGACTTGGCAGGACTGAAAATTCATATTTTCCTTCGTAAAGCGAGTACTCTTCTGCGACATGATAAAAGGTTACATTGGACAGAGTCGGAATAGGAGACTCCTGGTCCATAATTTCCTGCGGAAGCTCTTGCCCCTTATACTGAATCCTCATGGAAAATCTATATTCTTCCAGATTCTGTAATACTTTTTGTATCAGTTCATCTGCCGTCTCTCCTTCGGGAAACACATTGTAATAAGAAGTGCTGTCACTAATTAATTTACTGCCCTGCAAATAACGGATTGAATAGTCCCATACAATATCCTCCTGAACATCTATGCCAAAGCCTTGCAAAATCTCCTCATGCAGACGCTTTACTATCTCATCAAGATATATAGAGGTAAATATCTCCCCCGTCTCCACATCTACCAAAAAATCATAGGCCTGATTCTGCCAGACAAACTGCCCGTCAGCAAACGAAGTCAAAATATATCCACCTTCGTCAACTGATGTTTTCGGTTGGATTTTCGTTACCTCTGCGCCTTCATAACAGACCTCAAGATAGTCCGAAATCACCGCTCCTGCCTCCTTTAGAAAAGCTGCTTCCTCCTCAGCAGTATAGTTATTGGGGATACAGCCGGTCAAAAGAAGTAATACGGAAATCATGATCACTGCCGCCAAACATATTTTTATGAAATATTTATGGGAAAACATGAATTTATCCATTATTTCTCCTTCATAACATTTCAGCCATGCCCTCCATCCACCAGAAAGTATCCTTGGCCTGATAAAATCCAAGCTTCTCCTGCAGTTTCATGGAGGCCTCATTTCCCGCTATCACATGACCGTAGGGAATAACCCCCCGCTCCAGCATGCGGTTTACGCTGTAGGCTTCCAGTGAAGCGGCTAATCCGCGCCCCCTGTAGGACTCCTCCACATAAAGCATCCCTAAGCTGCCCTCGTCGTGCATGCCGATAAAGCCCACCAGACGATTTTCTACGAAAGCTCCGTACATCACCCCGACAAGAAGCCTGTCTCTCACATATGCAGAACTTCCCTTGTCATAATGACTGCAGACATATTCCAAACTTTCCAATCCCAGCTTTCGGATGTCCTTATGGCCCACCGGAAGAGGTTCCCTCCGGGTATACAACAATTGACTGCATTCACAGAATTCCTTGTATCCCAACTCCTTGAGAAGCTCTCTCATATATTCCTGGCTGACCACATACCATCCAATGTTATCAGGACAATTTTCCAAGAGCCGCCTCCCGCCTTCCGGCGATGATGCCTTCACCATACACGTGCTGCTTTCCCGATGGTAAACGGCAATGTCCTCTCCCTGGGCATACAGAATCTCTCCATTCCCTCTGGCCAGGCATTCCATTATATGAATGTTGTTCCGTTTATCTTTTGAGAGACGCTTAATCAACTGCTGTCTTGCTTCGTAATGCTCATATAAGTCGGGGCGAACCCGCTTTGTTCGCTCCTTTGACTGCTCAAGCCGCCACTTGGCAATCTCAGCGTGATTACCGGACAAAAGTACGGTCGGTACCTGTTTCCCATGCCAGGTCTCGGGCCGGGAGTACTGGGGATATTCCAGCAGGTAATTGTGGAAGCTCTCCTCCTGGGCGGAGGTCTCATTTCCCAACACACCGGGAATCAGCCTTGCCACTGCATCGATAATCACCATAGCCGCCAGTTCTCCACCGGTGAGCACATAGTCGCCTATAGAGACATAGTCCGTGACTACCTCCTCCAGGACTCTCTCGTCGATACCCTCGTAGTGGCCGCAGAGAAGGATCAACTCCTCTTCCTTTGCAAGTTCCCTGGCAAGTCCCTGGTCAAAGGGACGCCCCTGGGGCGTCACATAGACAGTGCGCAATTTTCTGTCACCGGATACAGCCTTATGAGCATCATAGACCGGCTGTGCCTGCATGAGCATTCCCGCTCCGCCGCCGTATGGTGTGTCGTCCACTTTTCCGTGCTTTTCCAGAGTATAGTCGCGGATGTTCACCGGGTTTAGTTTAATGATATTTTTCTCCGCAGCCCTGCCGATGATGCTAGGAGTCAGCCCCTGAACAATCATCTCCGGGAACAGTGTCAGCACATGAAATGTCGTCATGTCTCGTCCAACAACCCTTCCAAAATATGAATCCTGATAAATCCAGCTTCCACGTCCACCTCCAGCACACATTGCCTGATTGCCGGCAGCAGAAGCTCCCTTCCGTCGGAAAGCTCAATCACATACACATCGTTAGCGCCGGTCTCCATGACGCTCTTCAGCACACCGATAGGGTTTCCTTCCTCATCCTGCACTTGAAGGCCCTCCAGATCCGCCACAAAATATTCGTCCTTCCCCAGCCTTACTGCATTCTCCCGGGGCACCAGCAGCGAACATTTCCGGTAACGCTCCACATCGTTGATATTGTCAATTCCCTGGAACTTCAGTATCACGAACTGCTTGAAGAATTTGACGCTTTGAATTGTAAGCGTAAGCCGCTCTTTGCCTGTGTCCAGAAGAATCTCCTTCAAGCGTTTAAAACGTTTGGGATCGTCTGTGGTGGGATATACCTTTACCTCCCCGTTCACGCCGTGGGTGGCTGTGATAATGCCCACCTGAAAAAAATTTTCCATAGTTTATGGTTCCTCGTTGATGTTTCCTCATTGATGAAAGAGAATCAAAAACACGTAAGGAGGAACAAAAGTTGTTCCTCCCACTGGTTGTGTTGATAGTGACGTTCAGCACGCGCCATTCGCAAAGCCGCGTCTACATGATTTCCACATCGACCCTTTTATTATCCTTGGATGATGCGGCTTTTACTACGGCACGGATTGCTTTGGCGATTCTGCCCTGCTTTCCGATGACCTTGCCCATATCGGACGGCGCTACATGAAGCTCTAAGATCACATTCTTGCCCTCGGCTTTTTCAGTCACGACCACCTCTTCGGGATGATCAACAAGAGCCTTTGCAACTACTTCCACTAATTCCTTCATTAGGCTACCTCCTAAGAATCAGAATCTTAATTGACGAATCTTTACTTCTCAATACCGGCTGCCTTGAAGATCTTGCCAACCATCTCTGTAGGTTGTGCGCCGTTTGCCAGCCACTTCTTTGCCAGTTCCTCGTTGATCTTGAAGGTGCTGGGATCGGTGCTGGGATCGTAAGTACCGATCTCCTCGATAAATCTTCCGTCTCTGGGGGAACGAGAATCGGCTACAATGATTCTATAAAAAGGAGCCTTCTTCTGTCCCATTCTTCTCAGTCTGATCTTTACTGCCATTTTCTTACCTCTTTCCGCCGCTCTTTGCGGCACTCTGTTGTTTATTTTAAATATGAAAAGGATAAACGAAACCTTTCAGCCTGTTATCCATATTCAACTTCCTCATGTCCGCGTCACGGAAACCATTCCTGTCGGGTTCAGCTTTAGCAAATCCAATACAGCCGCGGCAGGCATAATATCTATCCGGTAGAGCTAAAAAGGAAACCTTCCGCCGCCCATGCCCGGGAAACCGCCAAACATGCCACGGCCTTTTTTGCCACCGCCAAACTGCTTCATCATTTTCTGGCTCTGCTCGAACTGCTTGATAAAACGGTTGACCACCGCGATATCCACGCCCGCTCCTCTGGCAATTCGGTGCTTTCTCTGGGGATTCAATAGCTTGGGATTGCGACGTTCCTCCTTTGTCATAGAAAGCACAATGGCTTCTATGTGCTTCAGCTGCTTCTCGTCCACCATGGACTCGATATCCGCGCCTTTTATCCCTAAGCCGGGAAGCATTCCCAGTATACTGGCGAGCCCTCCCATGTTCCGCATCTGCTTCATGCTTTCCAGGTAGTCCTCAAAATCGAACTTGCCCTTCTTCATGCGGCCGGCCATCTCACGGCCCTTTTCCTCATCTATGTCTATGCTCTCCTGGGCTTTTTCAATCAGCGACAATACATCGCCCATGCCTAGAATCCTGTTTGCCATTCTGTCAGGATAAAACTGCTCCATGTCGGAGAGCTTTTCGCCCATACCCACATAGAGAATCGGTCTGCCCGTCACAGCTTTGATGGAAAGTGCCGCACCGCCTCGAGTGTCGCCATCCATTTTGGTCAGAATCACGCCGTCAATGCCAACCTTCTCATCAAACTCCTTTGCCACATTGACCGCATCCTGACCGGTCATGGCATCCACCACCAAAAGCGTCTGGTGCACGGATACATTTGACTTGATCTCCTGGAGCTCGGCCATCATATCCTCGTCCACATGCAGACGTCCGGCGGTATCCAGGATCACCACATTATGGCCGTTCTTTTCCGCAAAGGCAATGGCTTCTCTTGCAATCTCCACCGGCTTGTGATCCGTGCCCAACGAAAACACGTCTACTTCCTGTTTTTTTCCGTTGATCTGCAACTGCTCAATCGCCGCAGGCCTGTAAATGTCGCAGGCCACCAGCAGGGATTTCTTGCCCTTTGTCTTCAGCTTTCCCGCTATCTTGGCTGTAGCCGTTGTCTTACCTGCACCCTGAAGACCCGCCATCATGATGACTGTGATGGACTTGCCGGGCTGCATGGCAATCTCGGTGGTCTCGCTGCCCATGAGGGCGACCATCTCTTCGTTTACGATCTTGACTACCATCTGACCGGGATTTAAGCCGTTCATCACATCCTGACCTATGGCTCTCTCCTCCACGGTCTTGACGAACTGCTTCACCACCCGGAAGTTCACATCCGCCTCCAGAAGCGCCATTTTCACTTCCTTCAGGGCGGCTTTTACATCCTCCTCCGTCAGACGGCCCTTGCCTCTCAGGCCTTTAAATACATTTTGTAATTTATCGGTTAAGCTCTCAAATGCCACCTGTAACTCCTTATATCACTTCTTACAACATTTTATAATTCTTCCATCAACCCTTGAGCAAGACTGCCAATACGCTGCAGACACTCCGAATTCTGTCCCTCGGTTTCCGCAATAGCGGCCAGCCGCTTAATCTCCATGACAGTCTCCTTTGTCCTGGCAAACCGTTCCACCAGATGGAGCTTGTTCTCGTAACCCTGAAGAATCCTGTCGCATCGCCGGATCAAGTCATGTACGCCCTGCCTGCTGATCCCCCGTTCCTCAGCGATCTCTCCCAACGACATGTCGTTGTAGACCGCATCCTCGTAGATGCTGCGCTGGTGGTCGGTCAGCAGTTCCCCGTAAAAATCATAAAGCATTGTCTGTTCATAAATCTTATCCATATTTCTCTCTTTGGTGCCACAAGACCTTATGCTGCATGCACCTCGAGTATCTTACTACATGCTGCAGCCGGTGTCAAGTATTTTTTCTTTACACCATAGATCATATTTTTTCACTAAAAATGCTTTTATAACCTTCTCCGAAGATTTCCGTAGCGCTTGTGATAATCAGGAAGGCTTGAGGGTCCTCTTGCCGCACCACCTCCTCCGCCTTGGGAGAGAGCTGTTTTTTGACCACACACATGATTACCTTCTTCTCTTTGCCACTATAGGCACCGCTTCCGGAAATGTAGGTGGCACCTATATCCAGTTCCTCTAGGATTCTTTCGACAATCCGCTCTGGACAGTCGCTGATAATAAAAAACATTTTCGCTCCGTCTCTGCCATAAAGTACCATATCCAGCAACAGGGAGTTCACTAACACTACCAGCCCCGCGTACAGAGCCACATCAATATTTTTGAACACAAACGCAGATCCCGTCACAATCAGCGCGTCCGTGACCAAGAACAGGACGCCTGTCTTCAGGTGGGGAAAGCGAAGCCGCAACAGCTTTATGATAATATCCGTTCCGCCAGAGGTTGCTCCTGCCTTAAACACCAGACCAAGTGCCACAGCAATCAGCGCACCGCCTACCAGCGCCGCCAGCAGAGAATCCTCAGTCAAAGGCCCGTAGGGGGTGAACCAGTTTGTAAACAGAGAAGTCAACGCCGTACAGTACATGGTGGACAGAATGAACCGCCAGCCAAACTTCCATGTACCCAACGCCAGGATGGGAATATTGATGATCAGCATCCAGGTACCGGTCTCCAAGCTGGTGATGCGGTTTAAAATGATGGCGATACCGGTAACACCGCCCGGCGCCAGGGAGTTGGGGTCAAGAAAAAAACTGACTGCCATCGCGTAAATAAAAGAAGCCAAAGTAATGACCATATAATCCCATACCCTGCGTTTCAACGTCTTTCTGGCTTCGTACCGTATCTCCTTCTCCTGCTCTGTATTTCTTATAGTTTTTCTAGTCATATGGATATTCCTTTCACCCTGTTCGTCCATACCAGAAAAAATCCGCATAACTTAATATGCGGATTTAATCAGCGAACTACTTCACTTCTTTTTTTATATTATATCATTTTTGTCAGGATTCTACCATCCTATTTTTTTGTCCGATAGCCATCAACTGAATATATAGCTTCTTGCTGGTTTCTTCGCCACACTTTCCTTCATCCAGATAAATCTGGATACAATGCCAACCTGACCCTCATAGTAAAGGCAGTACTCCCTTTCAGATAGAACGATAGCAAGTTTATCCACTGTAATTCATCTAATCATTCAAAATCTGTTCAGTAATAATTATGTGCTTAGTGTATACGGGTTAGCTTTCAATTCCGATGTGCGCCATGACCGCCTCAATGACCTTCCCTGCATGATTCCCGTTCAAGCGGTAAAAGGCGTCGTGATAGAGGAACTGGTCGGACAAAAAACAGTAATCGGTGACCTCGAAACGAAAGTACACGCCGTCTGGATAAGGGCTCGTGTTATCCAACCTGCAAAGCCTCATGGATATCCCGCTTTTATCCCCCGTCTGCCTGAATTCAAGCTGGCAGACTATAGTAAAATCATCCGCATCCGCGTAAATCGGAGCTTGTCCCAAATTCCACATCAACGCAAAATCATCGAAGCTAAAATCTATCTTCTCCACGTTGTTCCCATTCACTATGGTGATCTGGTCAGCTTTAAGAATATCCTCATAATGGCTCAGTTCTCTTGTCGTTCGCACATCCCACACAAGCCAAACCGTGAATACTACAGGAACAATCACAATCGCCCTCCTCCACGGCTTGACCGTCTTCTTCACCTGCCTGAATCTCATCTTTCTGAATCCCACCTCAATAATAAGATCCAGTAGCACTATGATAACATAGACCCCTGTCAAAATAAAAGCGTCGTAATAATGCATACAATTCACCATTCCTCATACATTTTAACATTATTTTACTAATAAACGATCTAGCTCAAAATATGGATATATATATCCCGCCTTATAGTTGGCGTATGCAAACTCGGCAACTTTGCGGTCGTTGTAAAAGTATTCGTCGCATGTGCTATACTCAAAATTTAATGTAGCTCCGTATTCGCCCATAACCGCGGTCCATTGTTTGCGGAGCCAGGATTGATAATATTTTGTACCGTCTATATAGCAATCCTTCACCCTCGTTCCTAATACATCCATTATAACATATTATTTATTTTCATTTAATGTATAGTTTTTATGAAATCTTTTTAATATTCTTAAATTGGATTTTAATTTTTTAAAATAAAATACCCTTTATACTACAAGCTTACAATTTAATTATTATAAATTCTATCAAATATTATTTTAGTTTTCAACATTTTTCATGACACTATATATTATATTCAGCCAACTTACTTCATGTCAGGTGTCCAATGAATTGCTGCAATATTCCAAAAAAAGCAGGGCACACACTTTGCCCTGCTCTTACCATTCAATATATCAATATATCAATATATCAATATATAATTCCGTTTAGCAAAACCTTAAATAATCGTCCTCACCTGCTTCGGCTTGTACCCGCCCTCCTCCAGGGCATCCATGATCTGCTGCTTGTGCTCCGGCCCAAAAGCCTCCAGAGTAATCTGCAGCTCCACGGCTGCATTGCGGTTGATGGATACGAATTGGTTATGCTCCAGCTTAATTACATTGCCGTTCACATCTGCGATCAGTCCTGAGACTCTATGAAGCTCGCCGGGCTTGTCGGGGAGCAGAATGGAAACAGTAAAGATGCGATCCCGCATGATCAATCCCTGCTGCACTACGGAAGACATGGTAATCACATCCATGTTGCCGCCACTGATGATGGAAACCACCTTCTTGTCCTTCACGTCCAGATGACGCAGCGCTGCAACGGTCAGAAGTCCTGAATTTTCCGCCACCATCTTGTGATTTTCCACCATATCCAGGAATGCCACCACCAGTTCTTCATCCTTTACGGTGATGATGTCATCCAAGTTCTTCTGTATGTAAGGAAACAGCTTCTCCCCGGGTGTTTTGACAGCGGTTCCGTCTGCAATGGTATTCACCTTAGGCAGTGTGGTCACCTTTCCTACCTTTAAGGACTCCTGCATGCAGTTTGCCCCCTCGGGCTCCACGCCGATGACCTTTATCTTGGGATTCAAAAGCTTTGCCAGCACAGAGACGCCGGTGGCAAGCCCACCTCCTCCGATGGGCACCAGTATATAGTCCACAAGGGGCAGCTCCTTGATAATCTCCATGGCAATGGTTCCCTGTCCAGTGGCAACCGTCAAGTCATCAAAGGGATGGATGAAAGTGTAGCCGTGCTCATCGGCCAGCTCATATGCCTTTGTGCAGGCCTCATCGTACACATCTCCGTACAGCACCGTCTCCGCGCCGTAGCTCTTGGTGCGGTTGACTTTCATCAGCGGTGTGGCGGTGGGCATGACGATGGTTGCCTTTGCCCCGTAGCACTTTGCCGCGTATGCCACGCCCTGTGCATGGTTTCCGGCGGAAGCGGTAATCAGGCCTTTAGCCCGCTCTTCCTCAGTCAGGGTACTCATCTTGTAGTATGCTCCCCGCACCTTGTACGCACCTGTAAACTGCATATTTTCAGGCTTTATATATACCTTGTTTCCCGTGAGGTTACTGAAATAGTCGCTGAATACCAGTTTTGTCTCCAGCGTCACTTTCTTCACTGTCTCATAGGCCTCTTCAAACTTTTCCAATGTCAGCATCTGTTCGTCCATCTCTTCCTCTTTTCCTCCGCTTAAAAACGATATATTTCATAGTTCCTCTTAGCTAACAACCTCTGAAGGGATATCAAACAACGCATTCACGAACTCATCCGAATTAAACTTCTGCAAATCCTCGATGGTCTCACCCACACCAATATACTTTACCGGCACATTCAGTTCCGACTGAATAGCCACTGCGATGCCTCCCTTTGCAGTTCCGTCCATCTTGGTGAGTACAATGCCTGTCAAGTTCGTCACATCCCCGAACTCCCTAGCCTGCAGAATCGCGTTTTGACCCGTGGTACCGTCCAGCACGATCAAATTCTCCCTGTGAGCGTCAGGGTATTCCCTATCGATGATCCGGTTCATCTTGCGGAGCTCCTCCATCAGGTTCTTCTTATTGTGGAGACGACCCGCCGTGTCAATGAGCAGCACATCCACATTTCTGGCCTTGGCAGCGTTCACCGCGTCAAAGACCACACTTGCAGGATCCGCACCCTCATTTCCGCCAATCATGGGTACATCCGCTCTCCTTGCCCATTCCGCCAGTTGGTCACCTGCCGCTGCACGGAAAGTGTCCGCCGCCGCAATCAACACCTTGCGGCCCTTATCCTTAAGCTTTCCCGCCAGTTTGCCAACAGAAGTGGTCTTTCCCACACCGTTTACGCCAATCACCATAATGACGGACTGGCGATCCTCAAACTCATAAGCGGTATCATTCACTCGCATCTGCTCCCGTATGTTCTCTATGAGCAACTGTTTGCACTGGGAAGGCTGCTTTAGGTGCTGCTCCTCCACCTGCTCCTTCAGCCTATCGATGATCCGGGTGGTGGCGCTCACGCCCATATCCCCCATGATCAGGATTTCTTCCAGTTCTTCGTAAAAGTCATCGTCAATGTCGGAGTAGCCGCTGAACACGGAGTCAATACCTTTGACAATGTTGTCCCTCGTCTTAGTCAGGCCTGCCTTCAGTCTGGCGAAAAAACCTCTTTTCTCCGTCTCCTCCACTTCGACCTTTTCCACACTGTAGATATTGTTTCTGATCAGCTTTGTCTGATTGCCGTTTCCTTCACTCATGCTGTCTGGGAACCTCCTAGTCATCCAATTCCTTATCTATCAGGTTTACACTCACCAGCGTGGACACGCCCTTTTCCTGCATGGTGATACCATACAGCCTGTCCACCTGTTCCATAGTACCTCTCCTGTGGGTAATGACAATGAACTGGGTATTCTTCGTCAGCTTGTGCAGATACTTTGCAAAGCGTCCCACGTTGGAATCGTCCA
>JAFLRO010000087.1 GCA_022511425.1 Acetatifactor sp. | reverse complement strand
GTAGAGCACTTCACTCGTAATGAAGGGGTCGTGGGTTCGAGTCCCATTTTCAGCTTACTATGGGTATCTTTCCACAAGCATTGGCTGGTGGAAAGGTACTTTTTTTGTAATAATAAATAGTCCAGTCTTTTGACTGTTGTAGAAGGAGTTGCGCTATGGTAAGCTGTCTACCATATGAACAGGGGGATCGCGTCCTCTCGGAAAATTAATTTTTGTGTACGTAAACAAATTTGTATAAGAGAAAAAGCTGAAACACTTGCAATAACTAGTTTCAGCTTTTTTGTTTAAAAAACTCGTTGAAGTCACAGTGAAAAATCTCAGTCAGTGCGATCAGCATATCCACGGTGGGGTTATTGTAACCGTTTTCTACTTTACTAAATATGCCTGTGGTCATATAAACACCCATTAATTGTAATTTGGCAATAACATCTATTGCTTTTAGTTTACGTTCTTTTCTAAGACGCCGTATATTAGTTCCTACAAGGGGATTCTGGTGTTGATTGATCCGCTCAGCCATTGTATTTACCCCACAATAAAATAAGTTATGAGATAATTATTGTCCAAAATGGAAGAAAAAAGTATCCAAAATGGAAGAAATAAGTATCCAAAATGGAAGTTAAGTGGTATAATGTGAATTATTGGAGGACAAAAGAATGGAATCTATTAAGAACGGATTACAAATAGCAAAGGGTTATAATAAGCATATCAAGGTAATGGTTTTGATAATGTTTTTGGTGCATGGGGTGAAACTGAATGCAAGTGTTATAGGAATTGACACGGAGGCATTAATATTTTACGGAGGAAAGGAGTTCTATCAAGGCTGGCTCAACACAGGACGACAGGGATTGGTTCTGCTAAAATATCTTTTCCGGAATATTTACTTTAATCCTTATTTTTCAGCAGTGCTGACGCTGCTTGTCTTTCCGTTAGCGGTATCCGCATTCTTTCTTTTGTGGAGCTATGCAGGAGGAGTAAAGAAGCTCTTTATTGTTTGGATTATAGGCGGTTTACTCTGGATTTCACACCCGATACTCACGGAGCAGTTTTATTTTTCCTTACAGAGCTTTGAGATTGCCTTGGGATTTTTGCTGACAGCTGCGGCTTTGTATCTGACTTCATTGTGGATAGAGAAAAAGCGATGCCTGTGGGCTTTTGGTGCAAGTGCTGCGCTGCTTATTATAACATTTTCCATCTATCAGGCATTTGTGGCATTCTATATTTTCGGGGCGGTATCTGTACTGTTCTTTCAAACATTGAGGGAGTTTTCGAGAGGGAAACAGGGAATGGCAGTCGGCGCTCTGGCACGAACAGGTGGTTATTTTGTGGTATTTATCACGGCTTTCTTGATAAACACGGTGATCACAGAGCTGTTTTTCGACAATTCCGGTTACTTGTCCGAGCAGATGTTTTGGGGAACTGCTCCGATAGGAAAAATAATTTGGAGCATTTGCGGTCATATCTTATCAGTGCTTGTGGGGCGAAGTCCGATTTTTTACAGTCCTTTTTACGGCTGCTTTCTGATTTGTTCCGTGGTATTGTTTGCAGCGTATCTACATCAATATGGACGGAAAAACAAATCGGGTTGTATTACCGTGAGCTTTTTTTATTTGGCTCTTCAGAGCAGTCCTTTCATAATGACATTCTTACAGGGCGGTGAGCCGGTGCTGCGATCACAGTTGATATTGCCTGCCATGACCGGCTTACAGGCTATGTTATGTCTGTGGCTACTGCAGGATCTTACTGTTTCTGCCAAGACGGCAGGACGGGTGATCTTGGCAGGAATCATGTTTTTGGGTCTGCTTGGCGGAGCAAGAACAACAAAAATCACATGGGGCTTTTACTATACGGATCAACTTCGTTATGAGCAGGATGTAACATTGGGAAACGATCTTATTCAGCGGTTGGAGGTAATATTTGATCGGGAAGAGACTTCTCTGCCTGTGGTTATAGTTGGAACCAGACCTTTTCAGCGCAATAACAGTTGTATTCAAGGTCAGGTGATGGGACAGTCCATCTTTGACTGGGATGCTTCCGTGGCGCCGATACCATACTGGAGTACGAGGAGAGTAGTGGGTTTTTTGCATGTTTTAGGTGCGAATTATAGTGCGGTATCCATGGATCGATTGGAAGAGGCACTTACATATAGTGAAAATATGGCTGAGTGGCCGGCGGAGGACTGTGTACAGATGTACAATGGAATGGTAATAATAAAATTAAGCGAGCCACCTGAGTAACAAAGCATAAGAGACTCCCTTGGATAATTTACTATTTTCAGCTTATGTAAGGCCTGAAAGCAAACGCTTTTGGGCCTTTTTTGAGTTCTGGAGTATGCAGAGCATATTTTCAATTCTTTACGCTTTTACATTTTGAAACGTATTTTAATTTGATGTTCGATTACCTGAATGGTTTTGTAGAACAAAAGCGCTATAATGCAGAGCACAATAATACTGGTAATTACCATGTCAAGACGAAACACTTGTGAACCGTAGATAATCAAATACCCGAGTCCCCTTCTGGCAGCAAGGAATTCTCCGATGATCACACCCACCAATGCCAGACCGATATTTACCTTGGCAGTGCTGAGCAGTATGGGAACGGAGCCGGGAAGCACCACTTTTGTAAAAGCATTGTGTCTGCTTCCCCCCAGAGTATAGATAAGTGTGATTTTTTCTTCATCCACCTGACGGAATCCGGTATAAAAACTGATGATGGAACCAAAGACCGCCACGGACATGCCGGCCACGATGATAGTAGTGGACCCGGTGCCAAGCCATACGATAAAAAGCGGTGCCAGAGCTGACTTGGGAAGGCTGTTCAACACTACCAGATAAGGTTCAAGTACCTCCGATAGCTTTGATGAGTACCAGAGCAGTGTAGAGATTATTAAGCTAAAGAGCAAAACAAGAAAGAAACTTACTATGGTCTCAAACAATGTCACACCGATGTGGGATAGCATAGAATTAGTCCGCACCTGTTTAATAAAGCATAATACTACACGGCTGGGGCTGGAAAAGAAAAAGCTGTCAATCCATCCCAAATTCGCGCTGACCTCCCACAGAGCCAGAAACAATAGGAATACCATTGTCCGCCAAAGTGTAATCTGGTGATGATGACGCCTGTGTTTGCGCATGAATTCTTCCTGTCTTGTCAATTCTTTTTTTGATTTAGTTCTCATGTGTCAAATCCTCCCATAGTCTGTTGAAATAATCCTGAAACTCGGGTGCGTTTCTGGCTGCCAGCGGGGAGTCGTCCGTCAATGTCAGTTTCACAGGCATTTCCCGTTTTACCTGGGCAGGACGGCCGGAGAGTACGATGATCCGGTCTGCAAGGCTGATTGCTTCTGACAGATCATGAGTAATGATGATCATTGTCTTACCCGCTTCGCGGATCAGACGGCAGATATCAGCCGACACCATAAGTCTTGTCTGGTAATCCAGGGCGCTGAAGGGTTCATCCAGTAAAAGCAGCTGGGGTTCCAGAGCGAGGGTACGGATTAATGCAGCGCGCTGTTTCATGCCGCCGGAAAGTTCGCTGGGACGCTTGTCGCGGAATTTATCCAATCCGTATTCTTCCAGAAGGCGGTCTATGATTTGCAGACGTTCTGGGGTGAGTTGTTTTTGAATCTCCAGACCAAGAGTTACATTCCGATAGACAGTGCGCCACTCAAAGAGGTGATCCCGCTGGAGCATATAACCGATGCGGGGATAGTGGGTGGAACCGTCCGGATTGTTCACCAGAATAGTTCCCTGCTCCGGTGTGAGAAGCCCGGCAATGATAGAAAGGAGAGTGGATTTGCCACACCCGCTGGGCCCCACAATGGCAACAAACTCCCCCTCACGGACACCGAAGGAAATGCTTTCCAGAGCCTTGGTCTCGCCGTGGAGGTTATGATAGGAGTAGCCTATATTTTTTAATTCCAGAATATTTGGCATGGGTTTCATTTCCTTTTTTCTTTTAGCATATGTGGCAGAAAGGCAAGGAGTTACTTGCACTATCCTTCCATTTATGGTAAGATTCTATTGCACTTACTCTGTCCACGCATTAAGCTTTGAATGTTGTGGCAAAGAGCAAAATGCCTTATCATTACGGGAGAATTGGCATGGCACAATTATGGGGAGGACGTTTCACCAAGGAGACAGACAAGCTGGTCTATGATTTCAATGCGTCCATTGGATTTGACAAACGCCTGTTTCGTCAGGATATAGAGGGCAGCATGTCCCACGCTGAGATGTTAGCTAAGCAGGGAATCCTCACTGAAACAGAGAAGGATGCTATCACTGCAGGCCTGGAAGAAATTCTGAAGGATGTGGAGAAGGGTACTCTTGAAATCAGCGAAAAGTATGAGGATATACATAGCTTCGTAGAAGCAGTGTTGACGGAACGAATTGGTGAGGCGGGAAAGAAACTTCATACGGGGCGGAGCCGCAACGATCAGGTGGCTTTGGACATGAGGCTCTATACCAGGCAGCGCATCGTTGAGACAGCGGGCCTTTTGGAGGAACTGCTGGCTGTGATTATAGAAACGATGGAGGAAAATCTTGAAACCTACATGCCGGGTTTTACCCATCTTCAAAAGGCACAGCCCACCACTCTGGCTCACCATTACGGAGCTTATTTTGAGATGTTCAAACGTGATAGGCTGCGTATGACGGACATCTATGAGAGAATGAATTACTGTCCGCTGGGAGCGGGAGCCCTGGCAGGCACTACATATCCGTTAGACCGGGAGTACGTGGCACAGCTGCTGAAATTTGCAGGCCCCACTTTAAACAGCATGGACTCTGTCTCAGACAGGGACTACCTGATTGAATTTCTGGCGGCGCTGTCCACAATTATGATGCATTTGAGCCGTTTCAGTGAGGAAATCATTATCTGGAATTCTAATGAGTATCAGTTTGTGGAGATAGATGATGCTTACTCCACTGGAAGCAGCATTATGCCTCAGAAGAAAAACCCGGACATAGCAGAATTGGTGCGGGGAAAGACAGGACGTGTATACGGCTCATTGATGAGCTTACTCACTACCATGAAGGGGATTCCATTAGCCTATAACAAGGACATGCAGGAAGACAAGGAAGTTTCCTTTGATGCCATGGACACGGTGGCTGACTGTCTTACGCTCTTTATCGGCATGCTCCGTACTTTGAAATTCAAGAAGGAGCGGATGGCGGAGAGTGCGATGAACGGGTTTACAAACGCAACGGATGCTGCTGATTACCTGGTGAGAAAGGGAGTGCCTTTCAGGGATGCCCATGGTATCATTGGTCAGCTGGTGCTGTACTGCATAGAAAAAAATACCTCCATCGATAAGTTATCATTGGAGGAGCTTAAGGGCATCAGCGATATGTTCGAAGAAGATGTCTTTGACGCAGTGTCTTTGAAGACCTGCGTTGAGAAGCGATTGACTATAGGCGCTCCGGGGTCGGAGTCTATGAAGAAGACGCTGCAGATATATAAATCTGATTTGAACAATTTTAGAATTGAAAGTATATCATTTAAAAGCTAAATACACTGAGCGTCGGCAGGAGAAGAATGCACATGGCACGGCGCAGAAAAGAGGAGATTATGAGTGATAAGTTGAAAGTTGGAATTTTAGGCGGAACCGGCATGGTAGGGCAGAGATTCATTGCTCTGCTGGAGAATCACCCTTGGTTTGAGGTGACTACTATCGCAGCCAGTCCTCGTTCAGCGGGCAAGACGTACGAGGAGGCTGTGGGAGACAGGTGGAAGATGGATACCCCTATGCCGGAAGCAGTAAAAAAGATCATAGTGATGAATGTAAACGAGGTGGAGTCTGTGGCTTCCCAGGTGGATTTTGTTTTCAGCGCCGTCGATATGACAAAGGACGAAATCAAAAAGATCGAGGAGGACTATGCGAAGGCAGAAACTCCTGTGGTTTCCAACAACAGCGCACACAGGTGGACCCCCGATGTACCCATGGTTGTGCCGGAACTCAACCCTGAGCATATGCATGTTATCGAATATCAAAGAAAACGTCTTGGCACAGAGAGAGGCTTTATTGCCGTAAAACCCAACTGTTCCATCCAGAGTTATGCACCCGTGCTTACTGCATGGAAGGAGTTTGAACCCACAGAGGTTGTGGCCACAACATATCAGGCAATTTCCGGCGCGGGCAAGACCTTTAAGGACTGGCCTGAGATGGTGGAAAATATTATCCCCTACATCGGCGGCGAGGAGGAGAAAAGCGAAAAGGAGCCTCTGCGCATCTGGGGACAGATAAAGGATGGTCAGATTGTACCCGCCGACGGTCCCCTGATTACTTGTCAATGTATCCGGGTCCCGGTGCTGAACGGCCACACAGCTGCTGTATTCGTCAGATTTGAGAAAAAGCCAACAAAGGAGCAGTTGATTGAAAAGCTGAATTCCTTTAGCGGGGAGCCCCAGAGACTTGGTCTTCCCAGTGCGCCCAAACAATTCATCCGATATCTGGAGGAGGACAATAGGCCTCAGATTACACAAGATGTAGATTATGAGAACGGCATGGGAATCAGTGTGGGACGATTGAGAGAGGATACCCTTTTTGACTATAAATTTGTAGGGCTTTCCCACAATACAGTGAGAGGAGCTGCAGGAGGTGCCATTTTATGTGCAGAGCTCCTGAAAGCACAGGGGTATATAACTCGAAAAGCTTGAGTGTTAAACATCGGTTGGTGAGGTGGTCATATGAGTGAACTGAATTATCAGCTGGATCTGTTAAAGGCAATGAACCAAAAGCTAACAGAAAAAGAGAGAATGTATCACATGGTCTGTGATTCCGCCGAGAGTGCATTTCTCTATTTCTCCTATGATAAAAATCAGATATCCACTCTTGGACTTTGGAGGGATTATTTTGATTTTGACGTAAGGGATACTGTGGACCTGCAGAGACTTCTAGATGAAGTTGATGAGCCTTACCAACTGGAGCTTCAGAATGCACTTTTTCTTGATAAAACAGGTAATGATTCTGCTTCGGTGGAATGTTTGATCAAGGAGCGCCGTATTTGGCTCCAGTTCCGGGTTAGGGTCTACTATGATCATTCCGGAAATCCCACCGACAAGGTGGTTCACATCACAAATATCACCAAGCAGCGGTACAAGGATGAAGAGTTGCTCTATATGGCTTACTATGACAGCCTGACGGGGTTATATAACCGCAATTATTTTGTTCGACTTTTAACTGAGTATGTCAGAAATGCGGAAGAGTCCCGCAGTGTAGTCAGTGTGATGAACATTGATATTGATGAGTTCAATAAGGTAAACGACAAACTGGGACTTGTCTTAGGAGACGAGTTGGTGCAGCAGTTTGGTTTGTTCCTGAAAGAGTTTTGTCAGGATAATGTGATTGCCTGTCATCTGCACAGCGATGTGTTCAGCATGGCTATTTATGATCCGGCAGGCACCAGAACCACAGAGCATATCTATAAAGAAATCCGCAAGAGGATCAAGGAGCCTTTCCGCCTCAGCGACGGCACTGAAATATGGATTACGGTCAGTGTGGGTGTTGCAGAGTATCCGGAGGCTTCCCATTCTGCTCTGGAGCTGATTAATTATGCGGAGCTTGTGGTTTACCGTGTGAAAGCTTCGGGGCGCAACAGTATTCAGTATTTTAATGCGCCGA
This sequence comes from Acetatifactor sp., assembly GCA_022511425.1. Classification (GTDB taxonomy): domain Bacteria; phylum Bacillota; class Clostridia; order Lachnospirales; family Lachnospiraceae; genus Acetatifactor. The sequence continues at coordinate 3,872 of JAFLRO010000087.1, read as the reverse complement.
TTCTGGATGATTTCATGTCATCAGTAGAGTTGGAGACCAGGCTGAAACAGGCGGTGACAAATAAAGATTTCACCATGTTTTACCAGCCCCAGTACTACACTGGCACCCGCCGACTGAGAGGTGTGGAGGCGTTAGTGCGTTGGCAGGGTCAGAACGGTGAGATGATCAGTCCCGGAACCTTTATTCCGGTTGCGGAGCAGAACGGAAGCATTGTACCCATCGGTAAGTGGGTAGTGGAAGAGAGCGTAAAGCAGTACGCATACTGGCGAAACCAATTTGGATTTCCTTTTGTCATGTCCATCAATATCTCCGCACTTCAGTACAAGAAGGAAGATTTTGTGGATTTTCTGATGAATGTTCTGAATCAATATCAGGTCCGGCCTTCGGAGATTGAATTGGAGATTACGGAGAGTGTGCTGATCGATGACTTTGCGGCGGTATCTGAAAAGTTAAAGCTTTTGAGGAATTATGGCATCCGAATCTCTTTGGATGATTTTGGAACAGGATTTTCTTCACTGTCCTATTTAAAAAAGCTTCCAATCGACACCTTAAAAATTGACAAATCCTTTATAGATACTGTCATGACGGATCCCTCCACAAGAGTGATCACTGAATCCATCCTGAACATGGTAAAGGCATTGGGCTTTGAATCCATTGCAGAAGGTGTGGAAGAGGAACAACAGTATAAATATTTGAATGCTATCGGCTGCGACATCATACAAGGCTATCTGTTCAGTAAGCCTCTGCCGCCGGTTGAAGTAGAAAAGATCTTTGCGGGCAGCCTGGTGTAGGGCTGCCCGATGTGCGAACGGAGGGAATCAGACATCTGTGGGTAAGAGTTTATTTATTGCAGAAAAACCGAGCGTGGCAAGGGAATTTGCCAATGCCCTGAAAATAAGCACTACCTCCCGGGATGGATATCTGGAGTCCCAGGATGCCATCGTGACCTGGTGCGTGGGTCATCTTGTTACTATGAGCTATCCGGAGGTCTATGACGAGAAATACCGGAGATGGAGCTTTGATACCATTCCCTTTATGCCGGTGGAATTTAAATATGAGGTTATCGAGAGCTCAAAAAAACAGTATACTATTGTGAGCTCTCTGATGAATCGGCCTGATGTGACAACTATATATGTTTGCACTGACTCCGGGCGTGAGGGCGAGTACATATACCGTCTAGTAGAGCAGATGTCTGGGGTCACAGGCAAAGTGAGAAAGCGTGTCTGGATCGACTCCCAGACGGAAGAGGAAATCCTGCGGGGTATACGGGAGGCAAAGGATCTGTCGGAATATGATAACCTGAGTGACGCGGCATATCTGCGCGCTAAGGAGGACTACCTGATGGGAATCAATTTCTCACGGGTACTGACATTGAAATATGGCCGTACGGTAAAGGACTATCTAAAGCGCGACAAGGCGGTAATTTCCGTTGGCAGAGTGATGACTTGCGTATTGGGAATTGTTGTGAACAGGGAGCGGGAGATACGTTCCTTTGTAAAGACTCCTTTCTACCGGGTACTGGGTAACTTCCGTCTGTCTGGGAAACCTTTGCAGGCAGAGTGGAAAGCGGTAGAAGGTTCCTCTTGGTATGCGTCGCCGAAACTTTATAAGGAAAATGGCTTCAAGGAGGAAGAGAGTGCAAAGCAGTTGATTGCCCAGCTGGAACAGGAGCCTGTGGGTGATGTAACTGTGGAGAGTATAGAGCGGAAGAAGGAAAACAAGAATCCGCCCCTTCTGTATAATTTGGCTGAGCTACAGAACGATTGCTCCAAGCTGTTCAAGATAAGCCCTGACAGAACATTGCAGATTGTTCAGGAATTATATGAAAAAAAACTGGTGACTTACCCCCGAACGGATGCCCGGGTTCTTTCCACCGCCGTAGCAAAGGAAATCCATAAGAACATTGGCGGCTTAAAGGGCTATGGACCGGCAAGTACTTTTGCGGCGGAAGTACTGGGAAACGGGAGCTACAAGGGAATTTCAAAAACCCGGTATGTGAACGACAAGCAGATCACGGATCACTATGCCATCATCCCGACAGGCCAGGGGATGGGCAGCTTAAACAATTTGCCGGATATTTCAAAAAAGGTTTATGAGGTCATTGTCCGCAGGTTCTTAAGTATTTTTTATCCGGCGGCAATATATCGGAAATTTGCTCTCGGTGTGCGTATTAAAGGTGAGGTTTTCTTTGCTAACTTTAAGGTGCTGGAAGAGGAAGGGTATCTGAAGGTGACTCAGTACTCTTTTAAGAAAGAAAACAGTCGCAAGGATACCGGTGCGAAAGATAACGGAAATGTCAGTGATAAGGATGGCGAAGAACAGAAAAAGGATGGGGAAGGCGAGGAGACTGAGGTAAAGTGCGACGAGGAGATGACTAAGCTTTTGCTTGCCTTAAAGAAAGGCGATAAGTTAGAGCCGGCTGGATACGAGATCAAGGAGGGCGAGACCTCGCCGCCCAAGCGTTACACATCGGGAAGTATTATTCTGACCATGGAGAATGCTGGGCAGTTCATCGAAGATGAGGAACTGCGTGCTCAGATCAAGGGAAGCGGCATCGGAACCAGTGCTACCCGGGCAGAGATATTAAGAAAGCTTGTAAAAATTGAATATCTTGCCTTGAACGAAAAGACCCAGGTTTTGACGCCCACGCTGATGGGAGAGATGATTTATGATGTGGTGGAAAGTTCCATTCGTGCGCTGCTGGACCCTTCTCTGACAGCCAGCTGGGAGAAAGGGCTGACCATGGTTGCAGACGGAAGCATTACTTCTGATGAATACATGACTAAGCTAACAGGTTTTGTGGGCAGACGGACGGAGTATGTGAAACAGCTGAACAATCAGAGAACATTGTATCAGCAATTTCAGGCGGCTTCGACAAATTATAAATAATCTTAGATAAAATATCGCAGCAGATTATGTTTATAAGATGCCGTGACGGATTATGTTTTATAAAGTGCTGTTGCAGGATATGTTATGTTGAAAATATATAATATGATTAATGGGAGGTCAGCTTATGGCTGAGATTACTATCAAGGATTTATATGACTTGAAGGAAACAATTGCGCAGGAGCTTTTTGAGGGAGCGATTTATCCCTGGGAAGTACTGCCAAAGATTCATGATTTTATTATTAAGTTGGGAAAGAATCTACCCAAAGACATGTTTGAGGAGAAGGGTGAGAATATCTGGATTGCAAAGAGCGCAAAGGTAGCGCCGACAGCATGTTTAAATGGCCCTCTGATCGTAGATGAGGAGGCGGAGATACGCCACTGCGCTTTTATTCGCGGCAATGCCATTGTGGGAAAGGGAGCCGTAGTGGGCAACTCTACAGAACTTAAGAATGTTGTGTTGTTCAATAAGGTTCAGGTACCTCATTATAATTATGTTGGCGACAGTGTACTGGGATATAGGGCTCATATGGGAGCGGGTTCTATTACATCCAACGTAAAAAGCGATAAAACACTGGTGATTATAAAAAATGACAATAGTGTCATTGAAACTGGTTTAAAGAAGATGGGAGCCATGCTGGGAGACAATGTTGAAGTTGGCTGCAACAGTGTGCTGAATCCCGGTACGGTGATTGGAAAAAACAGCAATATTTACCCCACCTCCTGTGTTCGGGGAGTGATTCCCGAGGGGCATATTTTTAAGGACAAGGAGCATATAGTGAAGAAGGAATAAATGAACATACAATTCTATAAAACTATTTTTTCAAATTTCTAAAATATACTGGATTTTTTGGTGTAAATATGAGAAAATGTACGCGAATGATATTATTTTGTCAAAAGCAATGATGAAATAATAGCGTATATACATATTGAAAGGAGATTTCACATGATTTATTCAAAGGAAGTTGAAGAAATGTGCCCGGTAG
>JAFLRO010000086.1 GCA_022511425.1 Acetatifactor sp. | reverse complement strand
TAGTATAATCCCAGGTACCGGTAACTACGATAGCTGCGCCGCTGGCAAACTCAGCACCTGAAGAAGAGCTCAAATGCATGGGGGAATCAACCAGCTTCTTCATTCCCTTTACGGCAATAAGACCCTCAGGGGAATTAAAGGTATCATTTACGGAAATGAATTGACCGTCATCATCTGTTACCCACTCGGAAACACAGCCTGTAGCAAAGAAGAAGCTTGCCAGATACCAGGCAGAAGTATCCATCTCAAAGGAGAAGTACTTGCCGGCAGCTTCGCAGTCAGCAATCAATTTTTCCAGACTGTCCACATCCGCATCAGGAATGACACTCTTGTCATAATACATAAAGTAGCCGTTGTCGGATGTCAGGGGATATGCGTACAGCTCATCACCGGACTTAGCGGCACTCACAACGCCGGGGTCATTAGCCTCGGTAACAGCAGCTGCAGCAGAAGTGCCCAGCTTGGCCAGAGCACCTGCCTGTACAGCACGGGAGAACTGATCCTGTGCGAAGAAATACAGATCAGCGCCGGCTTCTACATCGGTAACCATGGTGGTAACAGCTTCGGATTCACTGACCAGCTCAACGGTAGCGTTGATTGTAATACCGTCGGTGTTGGAACTGTTGAAATCAGCGACTTGCTGCTGGGTGAGGGCTATGGCAGCCTCAGGTGCCCAAATGACAACATCATAGGTGCCTGCCAGATCTGCTCCATCGCCTGCCCCCCCGTCATCGGAGTTGTTACCGCAGGCGCCCATTGAGAGTAGCATTGCTACTGACAAAAAGATTGCTAGAATTTTTCTCTTTTTCATAATCTTTTCCCTTCCTTAATTTTGTGTTACAGGATTTCATTTTCACAGTGTGAAAATTGGACAGAAACTCTCTGTTTTTCCTGTTAACCTATTACATTGTATCAGATTTTTAAACTAATGTCTATACACAAACCTGATTCATCAATTCTTTTTTTGTTACTATATCCTCTAAAAACATCCTTTTTTCATCTTCGTTTGTGCAAAATGCACTTTTTATTTCTTAATAAAATGCTTTTGTTTCGAAACTTTGTTTTTGGAGTTTTCGTTTTGAAAAGAATAAAAATCCAGATAATACGGGCTTTCGCGAAGACCACTCACATAGGGAAAAACGTCAAGTTTAGTAAAATTCCTTGTAATTTTGATTTTGCCCTGATATAATGATTGTTATGAAAACGTTTTCATTGTAAATTTTCACGAATTTTTGGAGGAAGGTTCATGGCTACCATAGCAGACATTGCCACAAAGCTGGGGATATCGAAGAGCACTGTTTCCAAGGCGCTCAATAATGCTACGGATGTCAGTGCGGATATGCGCAAAAAAGTTCTTGAGACAGCTGTAGAATTAGGCTACACCAACCGCCGCAGCTTAGGAGCCGTGAAGAAGATCTGTATCTTGATTGAGAATATGGATTATGAGACACCAAACCAGTTCGGCTATGATATCATAAAGGGGTTCCAACAGATGGCTGAACCGGAGGGATGGGTTGTCGATGTGGTTCCCATGACTATAGAGTTTGAGAAACTGACGCCTTACCGTGTGTTCATGCTGGAGCATGGCTATCAAGCGGCTTTTGTGCTGGGTTTTTCCCTGTTGGATCCCTGGATGGACGAGTTTCCGGTCTGCCAGATACCTACCGTCCTTTATGATAACTATATCAAGAATAATCCCTGTATTGCTTCTGTGGGTTGTGACAGTCAGGAAGGGTTTGATCTGGCAGTCCGCCATCTGACTGATTTAGGGCACAAAAAGATCGGTTTGATTTCCGGTCCTCTCGATTCCTATATCCTGCGTGCAAGGTACAATGCTTATATCAATGCCATAAGGAGATACGGACTGGAAGTCAATGAAGACAACATCGGTCTTGGCTATTATGTGTCCGAGTCCACCCGCACATACATACCAAAGCTTATGGATCAGGGAGTCACAGCTATCCTCTTCTCTCATGACATTCGTGCTATTTCTGCCATAACGGAGTGTATGGACCGCTCCATACAAATCCCTCAGGACTTGAGTATCATCGGTTTTGATGACCTGCCAATGACCGCTTATACGGAACCGCCCCTGACCACTATACGGCAGGATAGAATCGGTCTCGGAAAATGCGGCTTCTATGCCATAACATGCCTTTTGAACAATCTGCCGATCGGCTCCATACTCTTGCGGGCGCCCCTGATTGTCAGAAGTTCCACCGGACCTGCGCCAAAACACACAACTTATGTTACCAAATAACTGCAAAGCACTCCAAATCCAGTGATGGAAAGAAAGGAAAACTCAATGTGAAATGGCCTTGCATTTCTTATTTTTATGTGCTATTCTTTTAGGGCTGCATTGTATATCATGCATGTAAAGCGGTGAGTTCGAAACCTTCCTCACCTAAAACAAAACTAAAGGAGAAGAAATATGAATCAGAAAGTGCTTTACATTGCTCATGCGGCTATCATAGCCGCTCTTTACGTTGTGCTGACCGAAGCCAGTGCAGTTCTTGGTCTGGCTAGTTCAGCAATCCAGATCCGTTTTTCGGAAGCCCTCACTATTTTACCTGTGTTTACCCCCGCAGCCATACCCGGTCTGTTTGTGGGGTGTATCCTTGCCAATCTGCTGACCGGATGCGTTCCATTGGACGTGCTCTTCGGCAGTATCGCTACCCTGCTTGGAGCTTTCGGCACCTACTACTTGACACATTTGAAAAAAACAGACAACACATCTTTTCCCGTACTAACACCATGGCAGAGACGGCTCGCACCGCTCCCCCCCATTATGGCCAATACACTGATTGTTCCTTTTGTGCTGGCTTATGTTTATCAAATAGAAGGCACTATTCCTTATTTTATGTTGACTGTAGGAATCGGCGAAGTTATTTCCTGCGGTATACTGGGGTTGTTGCTATTTCAGGTTCTATCCCATTACCGCCGCCATCTGTTTCCAATAAATATATAATCTGTTCAAGCATGAATCACAAAGCAGCGTATGAAAAGGGCAAGGCTTCTCTTATGAAGCCTCGCCTTTTGTTATTCTAGGTTATAGAAAATTCGAGGAGCGCGCATTTATTATTTACGTATATAAGTGATAAAACAATTGCCATTCTCACTGAACCGCTCCGTCGAATCGTTAAGCCCCATCCGGTAAAGTCGTCCTATGGCAGGCTCAAGCAGGATAGCGTTATATTCGTCGAATCCAGTGATCAGAACTGCTTCCCCGTCCCGCATCAACGCCAAAACGGGAATATTGCGGTTTACATAGTACAGCATTGCATCCATACTGCACCCCGTCAGATCCAAAATCTGAGCATTCTCCAGATTGTCCTCAAGAATCTCCATCACTGACTTTCCCTGGCTTAAAAGATAATTTGAATCGCGCACCAGACCCTCATAACCAAAAATTGTATCCAGACATACCGCGAGGCTGGTCTCGCCTTCGTCCACATCGGTCTCCCGAATAGCGGAAATCTGATTTCTTGCAGAGCGGTTGCCTCGTAGCCAGATGCACTCACCTCTCTCATCCACCACCACGCCCGCAATAGAGTAAGCCTGGTTCACAGCTCCCGCAGGTGAAGTATATATGCCGTTGACCCCATAAGGACCGTATACATAATAGCGCTCCATATTCTCCTGCTCGGGCAGTTGAAGTTCCCTGCCGCCCTCGTATACCACTTCTTTGGGATTCAGGATCATAATGGTTTTGCTATCGATCTTACTCTTTGTCTGAATCTGCACATAACGCTTATAAACATCTATATTCGCCGTCACAATCACATTCTTACCGGTCTGCGTCTCCATGTTATTCATGATCTGATCCGGAGATGCCTCCTGGTAATTCCCTGACTCCATACGTTCCAGACGCTGAAGGGTGATTTGGTTTCCTGTCACTTGAATATCTGTGACATAGAGTCCCTCCTGCTTATACTCTTTCAATAGTTCTCCTGAGGAATTGCTGATGCAAATCTTATACATGGGAAAGAAAATACGTCCGGAATTCTCTTCCCGTATATCTTCCTGTAAGGCCACTCCATATATGATATCCTCATTCATAAATCCCAGAGGCCGGATGGCTTCATCTGCGTCAACTTTTATGCTCTGCCTGGTACCGGTGCTTAAGTTTCTGATATTTAAAATCCAGCTGTGATAGATATCCTGACCTTCAGACCATACCAGGATTTTATGATTGGCCGATACCTGCATGCTCCCGTCTTGAATGATCTGAATCAAGGGAGAACATACCCTTTCTGCAAGGTCAATCTCATATACCATGTTTTCCAGTTCCAGGTATAGCTTTTGATCTCGGTTCAAATACAGCAGACTGTCCATTTCCGCCGCCAGTACCGCATAGGTTTTATCATAGGGAATATACAGTAGCTCTTCAATGGTATTCAGGCTATTATTGTAAGTATACAGCTGGATTCCCACCTCGCCCTCATGACGTCCCCTGTTCATGTAACCATATAGAGCAAACTGTACATTGCCGCCCTCGTCCACATCCAATATTTTGATGGCATGTTGGTTATAGAGCGTACGCCAGTCAGCGTTTTCCTCATCATAAAAGCTAAAAATAACCGTCAGCTTGTTGGAAGTAATGTTGTAACTGAACAGCTGGTTTGCCACCTGAAAAACTACTATGTTTCCATCCTCGCTCTCCATCATGGGAAGGTCCGTGGCAGTGATGCCCAAAAGGATCTTATCATTGGCATACATCTCCTCAGTGTCAGGAATCTGGGTCATAGTCCGCTGATAATCCAGCAGGTACATCCTTTCCGGAGTGTAGCGTATCCGAAAGTGTTCCTGTACCATATAATAGACCGTTGTACCACTCTCACCTGTGGTACTTACCACGTAATCCACCAACAAAGATGCTGTCTGACTGGCAATCTCTGTCAAACGTACCAAGACTTCTGTCTCCTCTTTCACAGGCAGTTCATCCCAGGTAATCTGGCGGAAACTGCTGTGAATATTTACTTTGTGGAAAGAACTATTGTCTTCCAGTTGCGCGTTAGTCTCCAGATACTTTGTCAGCTGCCGGGCTGCCTCCCTATCGTAAAGTCTTTGGTGAAAGTCCAGTACATAATCCAGCTTTTCCTTTGCATTCAGTCTGTCGCTCCAAATAACCTTTGTATAATAATAAATCTGGATACTTTCATCCAAATGCAGCACAATAGTAAGGGAATAATCCGTATCTTTCTCGATCAGATCCTTTAAGGCAATATTCCCATAAATCTGATTTCCCTCTACTTGATACTCTGTGAGCTCTGTATCCTCAATCAGCCGCGAACCGTCAGCACTGCGCACCTGGATGGATATCCCCGTTACATCCCGTCCGTAGGTATCCACCACAAAACCCGTATTCCTGCTCTCTCCCAGCACTGTCACCGTATCCCGCTGAAAGGAAACATCCATGGGGGAGCTGTAACCGTGCAGCTGGTTATATTCCACTCCTTCCATCTCCATAGACACCAGCGGAAAGGATGCTCCCGCCATATCCATAGTCAGATTGTCATGTCCCTGATTCATCACCCTGCTGATGACCACCAGTGCCAGTACGAAGGTGGCTGCAAAGACCATCAGCTTTATTATGCTCTTTTTCATAGCAGCTCCTTCAGTACAGGATTTACCTGCAAAAATTCCGTTACTTTCTCGATGGATTCAGCCTTAGGCCGCATTCCTTTCCTCTTCACTGCCCGTATCATCAGATTCTTGGGAGTATGCTCCATGTCGATAAACTCCAAGATCTGTGTGTCATAGCCCTGCTGCTCCAGCAGGTCCGCACGCAGCGCATCCGTGATCAACGCCGACATGCGCTCCTTGATAACGCCATATTTTAGAATGGGCTTCAAGGTATCGCAGTGAATCTGGCCGTTTAGCTCATGCTGACAGCATGGTACCGCCAAAATCACATCAGCTCCCCATTTTACCGCTTTCTCCAGCGCGTAATCTGTAGCCGTATCGCAGGCATGAAGGGAAACCACCATATCCACTCTGTCTGCGCCCTGATAACTACTGATGTCACCCTGCTCAAAATGTAATCTGCTATAACCAAGCTGCTCTGCCAAAGCGTTGCAGTTTTTAATTACTTCAGCCTTTAAATCCAGACCGGTGACCTGTATGTCCCGGCCTTGAAGAATATGTAAATAATAATACATAGCGAACGTCAAATAAGACTTCCCACACCCAAAATCGATAATGCGGACAGACCTGTCCGACGGCAGCTGGTCCAGTATATCTTCAATAAATTCCAGATAACGGTTGATCTGGCGGAACTTGTCGTAACGTGCCTTAGCGATACGGCCATCAGGAGTCTGCACACCCAAGCCCACAAGAAAGTCCACAGGCTCGCCTTCCCTCAGGATATATTCCTTGGAACGATTGTGGTTCAGGTTGGGCATCGGCTTGTCCATCTCTGTAACGCAGGACTTCTGTTTCCGCCGGATTGTTATTTTCCCCTTTTTACTCACCAGCACTGTTGCTTCCAGTGCATAATTTCTGACTTGTGCTTGTTTAAACAGCGTTCCCATATATCCGGTAAGCCGGACTGCTAACTCCTCAGAGCCAAAGTTAGTATGAAACACCTGACTACCCCGGTATAGTGTCTCCTGAAATACCAGCTCGCCTCTGATCAGTACAGGGCGGATTTTCACCTTCTCCGCCCTGGCCGGATCCATTGTACTGCTGAGTGTCATCTGTATCAAATCACGGTTCAGCGTCTGCTGAAACAAATCCTGTATTTCCTTCATACCCATCCCATTACACCAGCACTTAGAAGAAGGTTACCGCCCTCTGTCCGCCGTGTCTACGCTTATATATCTCATTAAACAGGAGCACCTGAATCAGGTCTTCTCCCGGTGGATTTTCCTCTTCCTTTTCCAATATCCCGCAGATTGTCCTCGCCAAATATTGCAGGCTATATCTGTCGGGATACTCATCATAGATCATACTTCCCTCGTAATCGGTCCTATCGAGAATTTCTGCCACCCTGCGGTTATAACGTTTCACGTCGCCCGGGTAGAGCTGTTGGAGGTACTCCAAATCTTTGAGCACCATAGCCTCCTGTCTGGGACTTAAGTATCCCGGATAGGCCATATAAAAAGGAAGGGGCCCATTCCAGCAGCCCCTTGCCTTACCGTCCGGCAGCGGCTGTGTCAATTTAGAGTGAAATTCCATATGCGCACCTTGCAGTTCTTTTATACAGCATATGCGCATTTCCATCCAAATGTTACACAGTCACTGAATCGGACGCTTATGTTTACCTCAATACTTCTATCCGGGCAACTGCTCTCTGAAGTGCAGTCTCCGCCCGTGCAATATCTGTCTCGGGAGTCTTGCTGCGCAGCCGCTCTTCCGCTCTGGCCTTAGCTGCGGTGGCACGATCCTGATCAATCTCATTGGGCCATTCGACAATTTCTGCAAGAATGGTCACCTGATCCTGAAGAATCTCCGCAAATCCGGCATGGAGCGCAGCCAACTTCTCACCTTCGGGCTCGCTGATGACCAGAATACCCGGCTTCACGATCACAGTGAGGGGCACATGACCGGGCAGTACTCCAATCTCTCCCTCGGTGGTGTTGAATTCTACCATCTCCGCCCGGCCTTCGTAGAAAAGCCGCTCAGGAGTGATAATGCGCAGAAGAAAGGTGTTCTTTTCTGCCATACGCTAAGCCTCCCTATTTTACCTTTGCCAGTACATCGTCAATGCCGCCGACGCTCAGGAAGTAGCTCTCAGGGATATCGTCATGCTTACCTTCCAGAATCTCCTTGAAGCCACGGATGGTCTCATTGATAGGCACATACTTACCCTCCAGACCGGTGAACTGTCCTGCTACGAAGAAAGGCTGAGACAGGAATCTCTGCACCTTACGGGCACGGGATACCACCAGCTTATCCTCTTCGGAGAGTTCATCCATACCAAGGATAGCAATGATATCCTGAAGCTCCTTGTAGCGCTGCAGAATCTCCTGCACGCCCCGGGCTGTGCGGTAATGTTCTTCACCTACAATTCTGGGATCCAGAATGCGCGAAGTTGACTCCAACGGATCCACTGCCGGATAAATACCCAGTTCCACGATGGAACGGGAAAGTACAGTGGTAGCATCCAGGTGAGCAAAGGTCGTAGCAGGCGCAGGGTCTGTCAGGTCATCCGCAGGCACATATACCGCCTGTACGGAAGTGATGGAACCGCTTCTGGTGGAAGTGATTCTCTCCTGAAGGGCGCCCATCTCTGTCTGCAGAGTAGGCTGATAACCCACTGCGGAGGGCATACGACCCAGCAGAGCTGACACCTCGGAACCTGCCTGAGTGAATCTGAAAATATTGTCGATGAACAGCAGCACATCCTTGCCGCCTTTGTCTCTGAAATACTCTGCCATGGTAAGCCCCGCCAGGCCCACTCTCATTCTTGCTCCGGGGGGTTCGTTCATCTGCCCGAACACCATGGTGGTCTTGTCGATAACGCCTGATTCTGTCATCTCGTGGTACAAGTCATTACCCTCACGGGTACGCTCGCCCACACCGGTAAACACGGAATATCCGCCGTGCTCAGTAGCAATATTTCTGATCAGCTCCTGGATCAGCACGGTCTTTCCTACACCCGCGCCGCCAAACAGACCAATCTTTCCGCCCTTCTGATAAGGACAGAGCAGATCCACGACCTTAATACCGGTCTCCAGCAGCTCTGTCTCCGTTGCCTGCTCCTCAAACTCGGGCGCAGGTCTGTGGATGGGCTCATAAGATACATCCTCAGGAGCCGGTTTGTTATCTATGGGCTGCCCCAGCACGTTGAAGATACGTCCCAACGTTTTCTCACCTACCGGAACGGAGATGGGAGCGCCGGTCGCGATCGCGTCCATTCCTCTCACCAGTCCGTCAGTGCTGCCCATAGCAATACATCTCACGGTATCGTCGCCCAAATGCTGCGACACCTCCACGGTCAGCTCGCCGCCATCCCTGGTAGGAATCTTGATCGCCTCGTTGATCTCAGGCAGCTTACCCTCGTCGAAACGGATGTCCAGAACCGCACCCACGACCTGGGTAACCTTACCTCTGTTTTCTCCTGCCATTTCAACCTCTTTCCTGCCCGCTCACGCGGGCATATGTTTACTTCTTTTCATCTTAGCCTAAAGCTTCCGCACCAGCAATGATCTCCGTCAGTTCCTGAGTGATCGATCCCTGACGTGCCCTGTTATACTTCAGCGTAAGATCATCGATCATCTCCTCCGCATTGCTGGTAGCACTGTCCATAGCCTGCATACGTGCTCCGTTCTCACTGGCCACGGATTCCATCAGCGCGCCGTAGATCAGGCTGGTCATATACTTGGGAAGAATCAGATCCAGAGCTTCCACATCCTCCGGTTCAAAGGTCATGATTGCCTCAGCCTTGCCGGCTTTCTCATCTTCCTCCCCGGTATACTCCACGGGCAAAAGCTTTAGCAGTGTGGGTACATGACTCACCGTATTCTTGAACGCAGTGTATGCCAGATAAATCTCACCCACCTCGCCAGCGGCAAAAGACCGCAGCAGTTCCCCGGATAAAGCCATTGCGTCAGCGTAAACCGGACTTTCCACTATGTCGCTGTTGCACACCTTCACCTCATAGCCATATCGCATAAAAGCCTCACGGCCTTTGTTTCCCAGCGTATAGACTACCAGATCCTCCTTATTCCACTCAGGATTCCTGGTGATCAGCTTTATCACATTCGAGTTATAGCCGCCCGCCAGGCCTCTGTTGGAAGTGATGACAATCACTGCCTTCTTTTTGGAAGCTCCGGGTATCAGGTATTTGTGCTCCACATGTCCCACGCGCTTTAATATACTGTTCACCGTGTCGTACATACAGGTGAAATAATTTTTGGAGCGCTCTGCGTTTGCCCTGGCGCGCTGCAGCTTGACGGTAGATACCAGCTTCATTGCCTTTGTGATCTGCTGGGTTCCCTGAATACTGCTTCTGCGGCGCTTTATATCACGCATTGATGCCATATTCTGTCCTCATTTCTCTAAAAGCCTTCCGGCCCTTAGCGTACAAACTGCTTGATAAACTCTTCCAGCGCCTTCTTCAGTGTCTCCTCGGTAGCGTCAGAGATCACCTTCTCCTCTGCGATATTCCTGGGAACCTCCGGATACTTAGTATCCAGAAACTCAAAGAGTTCAGTCTCGAATCTGGTGATATCCTCCACAGGCACCTCCAGCAGATACTTATTGGTAACTGCATAGATAATGATAACCTGATACTGTACGGGCATGGGCCTGTACTGAGGCTGCTTCAATACCTCCCTGATTCGCTCACCCTGCGCCAGCTTCTCCTTGGTGTCGGCATCCAATTCGGAGCCGAACTGTGCGAAGGATGCAAGCTCTCTATACTGGGCAAGTTCGGTACGGATAGGCGCCGCAATCTTTTTCATTGCCTTGATCTGTGCAGCACCACCCACACGGGAAACGGACAGACCTGCATTGATTGCAGGGCGGAAACCGGAATTGAACATCTCGGTCTCCAGATAAATCTGACCGTCCGTGATGGAAATCACGTTGGTAGGAATATAAGCAGACACATCGCCCGCCTGGGTCTCAATGATGGGAAGGGCTGTCAGCGAACCTCCGCCATACTCCTCGCTCATTCTTGCTGCACGCTCCAGCAATCTGGAATGCAGATAGAATACGTCGCCGGGATATGCTTCACGCCCGGGTGGACGACGAAGCAGCAGGGAGAGGGTACGGTATGCGGTAGCGTGCTTACTCAGGTCATCGTAAATCACCAGCACATCCTGTCCTGCCTCCATCCACTCCTCTCCGATAGCACATCCGGAATAAGGAGCAATATACTGTAAGGGCGCAAGGTCGCTGGCGGTGGATACCACAACGGTAGTGTACGCCATCGCGCCATGCTCCTCAAGAGTCTTTACTATGTTTGCGATCGTCGAAGCTTTCTGGCCGATAGCAACGTAAATACACTTTACGCCCTGGCCTTTCTGGTTGATGATTGTATCGATTGCGATAGCCGTCTTACCGGTCTGACGGTCGCCTATGATCAGCTCACGCTGGCCCCTTCCAATAGGTACCATAGCGTCAATAGCCTTAATACCGGTCTGCAGAGGGGTATCCACACTCTTTCTGGTGATAACGCCGCTTGCAACACGCTCAATCTTTCGGTAACTGCTAGTCTGGACGGGTCCCTTGCCGTCAATAGGCTGTCCCAGCGCATTGACTACGCGGCCCAACAAAGCATCACCAACGGGTACCTCGACCACGCGTCCGGTGGTCTTCACCGTATCACCCTCGTTGATGTTCTTGGCACTGCCCAGCAGCACCACGCCCACATTATCCTCCTCCAGATTCAACACCATGCCATACACTTCGCCGGGGAACTCAAGCAGCTCGCCCTGCATGGCATTTTCCAGTCCATGTACACGAGCGATACCGTCCGCCACCTGGATCACAGTACCCACGTCGGATACATCCAGCGTAGAGGCATATCTCTTGATCTGATCCTTGATAACTGAACTTATTTCTTCTGGTCTTAAA
>JAFLRO010000085.1 GCA_022511425.1 Acetatifactor sp. | reverse complement strand
TCTTTCCCATTCGCCCATCTCTTATCGCCTCACTTTTGATTGCTCTATGGTAATTTTACATAATTGGGGGAAAACTATCTTGATTTCAGTTGCTGAATTCTCGTTTATCTCAATATTCATTAAAGAATTATTGTATCTGTTCAAAAAAACGGATTTCTGAAAAGACAAAATTCTTATCATTTATAATAGCTGTTATAGTTTATCTTCAATAAGTCCGCAAGTCCTTAAAAGATCTTAATTTATAGTAAGTGAACTTGCCTTTGATTTTATCACATACCTCCACCATCTACAACTTTCACGAACAAAAAAAGCCAGGCGGACGCTGAGCCGTCTGGCTTTCATAGTTTTTGATAATTCCTCACGATAGAACGTTTGCGGAGTGCGCATTCTATTGTTTTGTAATATATAAACTAGAAAAGCTTTTTTAATGAATCCACTACACCGGAGGCCTTATCTGCGGTAAGCTTTGCCTTCACGCCGTCCACGATTTTGTTAATCACATCATCGGGCAGATCCACCCCCAGAACCTGCTCAACAGCCTTGACCGGCTCCTTCTTGAACTGCTCCTGCAGCTTCGGGTCTTTCGTAATCTTCTCTACCACTGCGGTAATCTGTGCTTTAATATCCATACAACAATCCTACCTTTCCAAATAATATATTGATATTGCTTTCACCGAATACTTTTTCTTAACAATAATCGCACCCTGAGTATTTTTACTACCCTATTATACTCTCTTATTTTACAAAATTCAACGGTCACCTAGTTGTTGTTTGTTCTTCCCGGCCACATGTCTTCTTTCATATCAAACAATTCAAAAGGAATAATTATATCACAGGAACCGGACGCATAATCGCCTATCTCGTAGACATCATAGTGAATACCCAGTCCTTCTACCGTCAAAAAGAAACGGTTTGATTCCAACGCATTTTCCGACTGCTCGCCCTTACTGTATGGTGCAACAGCAAGTATACGGGCTTTTACAATCTCCTTAATTTCTTCTGTACTATCGTTCACAAAATCCTCTAAAGACAGACGTTGTCCCGTATGTCTGTCAAATACATAGTAATCACTCCAATAAGATCCATGAGCACCTCCCGCCACAAAATTATCACCGTTCATACTCAGACACATATAGTTCTCATCCACATACTCGATAGATGCCACATAGTTTTCTGTTGAAATGGCCAGCCATTCACCCAAATCCTCTTGAAGCACTCCATCCTCAAACAGATAATCATCGAGTATTTCTCGATTGTACGCCTCCATTTCAGCCTCTGCCGCTTCATAGATTTCTTTTAAGGCTGCATTGATCTCTGAGGCACCTTTCTCATCTTCATTCAGCCATAGCTTGGTAATGCTGGTAGAGATTCTAAGTTCGCCGGTATTCTTTGCATTTTTCTCCACAATTTCTGTTTCTGTAATTACAGGTTCAGCCTCTTTCGGCTCTGATGACATAGAAGTATCTTCTTTGCCCTCTACAGGCACAGATGCCGGCAATTCCTCACTTTCTTCAGTAAAACTCTCTGGCTGCTTCGATGTGTCTTCATGATCCTTGTTGCTGCGACCGCTGAGGATCAATCCCAATACCCAGAACAAGCTCATAGTGAGAACAATAGCAATAATTAAGGCTGCTACTTTTCGCATATCTGTAGATTGTTTCACAATAGCTGTGTCGCCGTGAAACACCTTGGACTGAGGAGCTGTGATAGGCTTTTCTGACCTCGACATTTCATTTTGTGATACCTGATGCTCATCTTGTTCCTCCTGCATACAAGGCATACAAAATGAAACAAAGTCTCTGTCCAGCGCCTCTCCGTTTGCCTCAATATTTTGCTGGGCAATTTGCTCATAATACTCCAGTTCATGGATCAAAATAGGAATCTCTCTTCCAAATTTGTCTTTCAACAATCCCGAAGCATGAATGTCCTGAACAATGGCAACAAGCAGTTCAACAAATTTTGGGGTGATTTCATCTTCGCTATCCCATAAATCCTGCTCTGTAATCCACTCTTTGACATCTTCCGCCGTATCTCCCTGGCCCCAACACATTTCTTCATTTTGCAGCCAAAAGGCATAATTCCATCTTGCCTCCTGCTCGTTGGAAGCCTCTGATGTACTCTTTTGTACATGTTTTTCGGTATTATACCCTAACACCGCCACCGGTCGGCAAGGATCATCTTCTTCATCAAATACATACAGTGAAATGGCATAGATATCATCTTCCTGCCATTGGGATATCTTCTGTTCTATCAATTGCTGTATTTTTTCCTTCATGCTCATTTTAACTGTCTCCACGTCTTCTATACCATCCATTCCAAAACGCAATATATCCGTTGCGAGCGAATTCATCTACCGGTACTTTTTGGGGTGTACAGGATTTGTAAAATGCTTCAATTTTATCTGCAAAACCAAAAACTACTCTCCTATAATCAATAATAGGTACATATTCTCTTGTGCCGTCTTCTAATTCTAATATAATTGAATCTCCATCATGTATAACAGACCAGTCGATTCCGTTAGGACAACCTGAAATTGTTACATTATCTAGAGTTTCATTAGGAATCATAAAAAAACCGCAGCATGGCAACATCTGATTGTCGGTATAGATGATATGATTTTCAGTCAAGGTTTTTAGCAAATAAAGTGCTGTTGCACTTATCGTAGCATCATATTCAAATTTACATTTACCAATACAGACAATGGCATGACCATGCAAACACAGATCTTCAGAATTATATCATGATCCATTACAGATATCCATACAGGGGATACATTCTTAATAAACTTCCTGGGTAATTAATTCATTTATCTTTCAACATAACGTACATATAGGCATCCTCTAGAGTAACCTCCGGCTGATAACTGTTTGAAGTGGGCGATGTCTCGCTAATGATTTTTAGCTTCAGTCCGGTTTCGGTGTACTGCTTTGAAGTGACAGAATATTGGACTTGAAGCCTTCGGGCAGCTTCTTCGCTGTCCGTTATACAGACCCAGATATGGCCTTGTGCCATGCGGAGCAATTCCGTTACAGTTCCGGTGTACAGGAAACTGCCCTGCTGCATAATGGACAGACGGTTGCATGTAGCCGCCAGATCCTCAACCACGTGGGTGGAAAATAGTACTGTTCTGTTCTCAGAGAAATCCACCAGGAGATTACGGATACGGATACGCTCCTCCGGATCCAGGCCGGTGGTGGGTTCATCCACGATGAGAAATTCAGGCTCATTCAACATAGCTTGGATCAAACCCACCCGCCGCTTCATGCCGCCGGAGAGCTGGCGCATTTTCTTTTTCTGGTGCTTTGTCAGATCAGTCTTCTCTAAATATAAATCGATTCGCTTTCTGCATTCCTGTTTTGGCACCCCCGCCAGCCCTCCCATATATTCCAGGCACTCACGCAGGCTTAAATTTGGATACAGATTCAGTTCCTGGGGAAGATATCCAATTTTCTTTCGAATCTCCCCGTAGTTATACTCCTCGTAGACCATATCATTCACGGACACACTGCCGCTTGTTGGCTTTAATACAGTGGTCAGCACCCTCATCAGCGTGGTCTTTCCCGCCCCGTTCTCCCCCAGTAGACCGTACACCCCATGAGGAATCTCCAAGCTTGCATGTTGCACGGCAGTAGTACCGTTCTTAAATGTCACTGTCAAATCGTTAATCTGTATACTCATATCCTTTGAAACCTCTCCACTTTTTCTAAATTTACAACTGCTATACTAAAGTAACAATACCCTTTCTAAAACTCCTACATATTTTCCAAACCTGCTACATATTTTCTAAACCACCTGCACATTCTCTAGATTCCTACATATTATTCAAACCTGCTACATATACACTAAAACCACCTACACATTCTCTAAATCTTCTTCGCGTTTTCTAAACTAACTACATATTCCCTAAATCTACTATGCGTTTTCTAATGTCGCTACACGTTCTCTAATATCACTATACATTTACAAAAGTTTCTACATTTTCCCTAATTTCTCACACTTTTCCTAAATTCTCTTTTTTCTTTAGAATGAAAGGAATTAAGGCTATCATAACCGCCGCTGCCAGAATTCCTACAGCTTTCCCTGCAAGCCATCTCCATTCCCGACCGAACTCATTCAATGACTGAGAACTGTAAGCAAATATACTGAAATCCCCCAGCAATTCCTGACCAGCCTTGGATGTCATTGCCAGCCACAGCATGATACAGGTTCCAATTCCGCCCCACTGGCTTCCTGCCAGATTGGAGACTGTCATTGAAAGCAGACTCCAAAAAAGGATGGTCACTGTCACCGCAATCACATAACTGGTATACAGTCCGAAAAATGGTACACTCCCCCTATCAATTGGGCGCTGCCAGAGGAAACAGAAATATCCTCCACAGGCAAGCAGCCACAGAAAGACTGTCTGTATCAGCAGCCGCTTACACACCATCCAACTCTTTCTCCTTGGCTCGTATAAGGCAAATATCTCCCCACGTCTTCCGCTCCACTCCATACAGTAGGTCTCCGCACAGAACACCGCGGCCAACAGCGACACATTAATATCCAGCACAGCGCCGATTTCTTCCCAATAGGCAATCCCCTTGACCAGACTTAATAATATCAAATACAGACAGGCATAGCAGATCTTATAGGCCGGAAGACATATCTTGGCATCGTATTTCAATATACCCGCCTCCTTTTCCAACCGATAACTGCAAACATCAGCAGCGACGCAGACGTGAGCAGCAAAAAGCTCTGGTTCGCAGCTGCCATAGGTGCTACCGTCTCAAAAAATCTCCCACTGAACCGCACCATGATTGCCAGTGGCCGCCCATAAAAACCATAATCTCCCTGAGCATTTTGACCGCCCATATTGGAGTAAACCATGTACAGCAAAAGAAAGGGTGTGGCCGGAAGCGGATTCTTAAAGAGGATTGCCACCGCAGTGTAAATACTTACTACCATCAGTAAATTAGGCAACACATAGACCGACACTGTCACCAGAAAATCGCCAAAATTCACCGGGAAACCATGACGCTTGCCGTAAAGTTGGCAGAGTCCGCCAAACATAAATGTCAAAAGCCCCCATAGGAGAGTCATTGCCCCCAAGCCACCTAAAGCCTTACCAAAGATATAGCATGTATCCGAAATGGGCTTCGTGTGCAGCAGCTCCCAAGTATCCCGTTGGGTGTCCCGAATAAACAGAAATGCCAGCAGCACCGCAGAGACAAAGCCCAGAAACAGACCGCAGTAATCCGCATATGCTCTGGAAAAATACCAGGAGAAGGAATGCTCCTTCAGGCGCTCCTTGATATAGGCATTGGCCTCCTCCACACTCCCCTGATGGATTTCATAAACTCTGTATAAAAAAGTCAATCCATACATGGGATGCTCCGCTGTGGCATTCTCAAAGGCTTTTTCATAATGCTCCCACACATAATCCATCACCTGATCCGTGGACAGCCCTAAGCGGGAAGCGCTCTCCTTCAACCGATCCGCCTCATCCTCCGTCAGCCCCAGCATTTCCACCAGTTCCCGTCCAAACTGCATCCATGCAAGCTCTAACCGTTGTTCCTCTGTTGATGGAACGTAGCCATCCATGATATCCGCATCACCCATTCTTTCCACGTCCAACTCCGGAAGTTCTTCTCCCGCCTGAAAATAATGGATTCCCAGATAAGGGTTCAGCAGCTGATACAACATAAAGGCAATAAAAAGCAGACTCACCCAGAAAAGGGGATTTTTCAGATAATTCCGAATTTCCCTCGCCATAATACACCACATTTTATCTCTCCTTTCCCCGCATCTTTTATAAGAGTACCGCTAATTTCACTATAAAAAGACAACAAAAAATGAGCATTGCAATAGATTTTGCAACGCCCTTTTTACTTATCCTAATCTTTATGCAGCACGGCATTATCAGCAGGCATCCAAGATAAAGCCTACACCCTGCCTCACTTTTATTGATAAGGTCATCGTATCTAAGTCTTGTAATAAGTATTCCTGCATCAAGCATACTTAAGTTACAGCAAGCCTACAAACGGAATTCCTTGTATAATTGTGCTCGATATTTCTTATTCTGAGCAGCTTTTTCAATTTCTTCCAGACGCCCGTTCGCAATCAGGCATAAAATCAGACTATTCATTCTGTCTTCCCCCTTCTCTATACCCTGTTCTATACCCTGTTCTATACCCTGCTCCAGCCCCTGCTTAATCCCCTCATCTCGTACATAAGCCTCTCTTGCATACCTGTCACGGCGCTGCTTTAGACGGTCATCACGGATCGCTCTAAACGCTCTCCCCATCTGCATAATCTTAAGTTCTCTGATTGCCTCTAAAATCCCCTCATTCTTTGTCTTTGTCTGAAGCATATCCAATTCCTCCTCCGTTTCGGCATTGAACAACTGTATCCACTCGTCCATTCTGTCCGTGCCGTTTAAGGGCTTGTTCAGCTCTATGATATGTATTTCGAACATATCCGTAAATTCCTGTCCCGTCTCATCCCGTAATCGGTAAATTCTGTTGTACCGTGGATCTTCGTCCCTGTCAAATCCCAGAATACTGATGCAAATGCACCGCTTCAGTTTATCATACTCCTGGCCCGACAGCAGACCTTCTGTAAACAGCTTGGACATATAGAATAAACTCCGTTTATCCCAGAATTTCAGCAACTCAATCTGCAGCTCAATATTCACTCTGCTTGTGTCATTCAGTTCTACTAACACATCCAGTATTCCCTGTTTTTGTCTCTTGTATTGCTTCCAGAGAAATGTATTTGACAGCCTTATGGTTCGAATCTCCCTAAACGGAATTTCCAAAGCATCACTGATAAAATGTCTCCTGACTTTCTCATTTAGAAGCAGGTGTTTGAAGCAGTAATCGTACTTCAATGATATTATTTTTCCCATTTGCACCTCCTGTTTTTTGCAGGAGAATATGGGAAATATGATACTTATGAAAATCTCCTGCTTTCAAATTGTTAGATTGGTTTAAAAGCATAGATTTTCTGAAATATAAGATTATTTGAACTGAGTTATTAATATTAGAAATTATATGCTTTGAGTAAATACTATCATATACAGAAAAGAAAAGCAAGAAAAAATATTTATCCTGAATTCACAATCCTGAATTATACCCTAGAGTGAATTCATCAAATCCTCATTTTACCCGAAATACCGCCTTGACCACCGCTCCGCCTTCAGGACGGTTCCTCGTGACCAGGCTGCCCCCATGCTTTTCACAGCAGATTTTGCTAATATAAAGACCTAGCCCCAGATGCTGCTTACCGTACGGGTTCTGTTCCTGATCTTCCTGATGTTCCTGATCTTCCTGATGTTCCTGACTCTGTTGCGCCTGACTTTGTTGTTCTTGCTCCTGCTGCTTCTGACCCCGTTGACCCAGTTCAATACCGCACCGACGATATGCTCCTTCCGGCAACACAAAGCCCTGGGGGTATCCTTCCCCGTCATCCAACACCTCCAAGGTCAACATATCATCCCCCAGAGAAAGATGCACTTCCACCTTCTCATGTGCAAATCGCAGAGCGTTGGACATGAGATTTTCCGCCACCTCAAGCACCAATTCCTCATCCGCCATGAACGTTCCGGAATGTTCCATTGTGACAATGGACATAGCTTTTCCGTACTCTTCTTCCAGCGTCCGCGCTGATTCCCGTATCTTCCTTTCCAACTGCCCCGGGCCAGTCCGCACTTTTACTACCACCCTGTCCTCCAACCCGGACAGGCTCCGCATGGTCTCTACAAAGCGGTTCAGCCTGTCAATCTGCTCCATCCCTTCTCGCAGCATTTCTTCCGTCTTTTCCTGACCAAGTGCCCCCTGGGGCAAAAACTCCATCAGCATCTCCTGATACCCTCTAAGGGTTGCCAGAGGCGTGCGGATATCGTGAGCGAGAGCTGCACGGAGTGTCTTTTCCTCCTCAACCATACGCCACATTTTTCGATTGTTTGATTCCAGCTCCGCCCGCATTCTTTCAAAATCTGCACATAATTGCCCCAGCTCATCCCTGTTTTGATAGGTAATCTGAAAATCCAGGTCATTTTCCCCAATTCGCCGTGATGCAGTGGTAAGCTCCTTCAAGGGAATGCGAATCTTGTTGCGATAAAACAGCGCTACAGCAATCAAAATGCCCGGTACGGCAAACACCAGCAATCCATAGGTGAGGATAAAGTCGCAAAACTCCATAAGAAACTTGTCTCCATCCGACATCAAATGCACATTAGCCCTACCCGTTGGCGGGTGTACCGGATACAAGGGATCATTATTGATTTCTTTATATGCGTATTTCCACGCAAGACTTGCTTGAATCATAGAAGCCACATTATACGCTGCTCCCCACAGCACAAAGCTGAGAAAGAGGCTGATTAATATATATAGAATGATTGTTTTCCTGATCGACAGATTCTTCAATTTATCCATCGGTACCCCACTCCCCATACTGTCTCAATAAACTCTGTCTCCCCATGCTCCGCAAACTTTTTCCGAATCCGTCGAACCAGCTCTGTGATGCCACGGCTATCACCCTCAGCATCATAGCCACAGACATGTTCATAAATCCGCTCTCTATCAAACACCTGGCCCGGATGCTTAGAAAGGAACTCAATGATAGCATACTCCGTCCTTGTGAACTCAATCCCTTTTCCATCCAGTCTGACCTCCCTGGTGGTGTAATCTATCAATAGTCCGTCCCTAAACCGATACTCCGAACTTACCCGCCTTCGCTCCTCCCGGTTCAGATGTGCGATGATCCGGGCTTCTAACTCCTTCAGACTGAATGGCTTCAGGATATAGTCATCCCCACCCGACAGCAGGCCATTCACCCTGTCCTGTTCCTCCACCTTTGCAGTCAGGAATAGAATAGGACAAGAAACCTCTTTCCGAATCTGCCTGCACACCTCCAAACCGTCCATCCCCGGCATGCTGATGTCCAACAGAATCAGATCCGTCCGATTCCGACATTTCTCCATAGCCTCCTCACCCGTAACAGCACTACATACCTCATATCCCTTAATGGTGAAATAGCTTTCCAGCATTTTCAAAAGCGCTTGGTCATCATCCACGATCAACAGTTTGTACGACACATTTTCACCTCAACATCTATGTTCTTTTTTCTCCTCCAAACTCTGCTCAGTACTTATCCGCATCAGCTCCTCCGCTATCTCCCTGCACACGTCCTCACTCTGGGGCACATATCCCAACCGGTCAAAAAAGGCATGAAAACATCCCGTATACCGAAGCACTCTCACTGGCACTCCCGCCTGGGCAAGCTGATGTCCGTAATACTCCCCTTGGATGCGCAGGCCATCGTATTCAGCGGTAGCAATGATCGCAGGAGCCAGTCCCTTAAAACTCCCTGCCAGAGCAGGACTCACGTATGGCTCCTTTGCCATTTCCGGGTCAGACACGTAAAACTGCAACATCCCATCCTGCGCTTCACCATCCTTATGTCTCCCCAGACCGAGAGCCGGAAGCACCCGCTCACGCTCCTGAGAACTGATATCGTAAGCACTCTCACTCCAGATATACCCTTCCGGCACCGTCTTTCCCAGGATCACCGCAGGGTAAAGCATGAACTGCCGGGCAATCATGTGCGTACCTTCATCCCGATCCCGAAGTGCCAGAACAGCGGTCAGATTTCCTCCTGCACTGTCTCCGGCTACCATGATTCTTTGAGGGTCAATGCCATACGCTTCTGCATTGTCGTATATATGCTTAAGAGCTGTCCACAGCTCTTCCACCGCTGCCGGATATTTCGCCTCCGGCGCCAGGGAATAATCAATATTGAACACCACAGCATCCGCCAGTTCTGCAATCAACTTGCAGGGATTCTCCACCGTATAAGTGCTGCCTGCCACCCATCCACCGCCATGAATATAGATCAGACAGGGCCGGGAACTTTTCGCTCTGTGGCGCAGATAATATCTCCACAGCCCCACCTTGCGGCCTGAGACCTCTAGGACTTCGTACTTTGTATATATCTCACGTTCATTCAGATTATAGTTGTGACAGCCAAACAGCATTCTGAACCTATCCACGACCTCAGCAGGAGACGCAGGTTCCCCTTCCGGCAATGAAACTAAATCCGTATTCTGATAGTTGGCCTCATAATAATCAATATGTGCAACTTCCCCACGGTCAGATCTTTTTAACAGCACATCCTGCCCATTCACTGTCGTGATTTCACTGCTTTTTGCCAGCGAATCCAAAGCCTCTTGGATATATCTTCTCATAATTTCCCTCATTTCTGCGCTGATCTATGCGCCAAATTGCGATTGAAAGATTTATCTTTCAATCTTGCTCCTCTCTCTCCTATAATTGAATACCCTCTTCACTGTTCCAGATACTGAAAAGAAAACTTACCCTCTATAAAATGTCGGTATTCAGGTTGATTCACCGCATTTTTATATTCCTCTCGAATAGTTCTTTCAATCCACTCCAACTGTGCTTTGCTGCTGTCCTCATACCGAAGAATTGTAATAATCCCCTCTTTTTCCGCGGCAAGAATTGATTCATAAGCATCAGGAATAAACTCGCAAGACTTTACAGGAGTTGGTTCACTTGATGTAGCCGCATCCGGTATCTGTAATTGAAAACCCGAATCCGTTATCGCTTCGATTGCATAGATATACCCCGATACTCCCTTATATGTATCTATCAGTGCATTGGGATAGTATTCTTCAATGCGCAATGTTCCATCTTTATTAAAACCGTATGGGCCCCATTTAGTCCACTTCCCGGAATAGTCAAATCCTGTTTCTTTACAATACTTTTCAATGGCATTACTTAGATATATCAGTACATTCTCCCGTTTCTTTGAAAAGTAAATCAAAGGTATACCATGATTTGAAATTCGAGGTTCCAGTATCTCAATTCCCCCTATAGATGAAGCATGAAAATACATTCGACATTTCCTCCAAATTCCATGTTTATCTCTATGTGCAGCACAACTATTATACCATGTATGGAACCAAGATAAATCTGATACTAAAAAATTCACTGCTAATCAACAAAATGTATGATTAACAGTGATTTTTTCATTCTAGACGCTGTTTTCTTTTATGTAGGAGATCAGTTCATCTACCTGAGTAAATGCCATTGCGACAACTGTATCCGCAGCACCGTAATAAATCGCTATCCTTCCTGTCTCAGCATCACACAATGTGGCACAGGGGAATGTCACGTTAGGCACATCACCCACACATTCATAATTCTCGACAGGATGCAGAATATACGGCTTACAGCGGTATTTGACTTCCCAGGGTTTGTCTATGTCCAGAATCGCTGCGCCCATACTGTAGATCATTCCGCTGCAGGTCGTGGCAACCCCGTGATAAATCAGCAGCCAGCCTTCATCTGTTTCGATTGGTATCGGTCCTGCCCCGATCTTTGTCCAAGACCAACCGCCGCCGGTACCCATAACAAATCTATGATAGCCCCAATGCTCCATATCCGGGCTTTGGCTGATAAATATGTCGCCAAAGGGTGTGTGTCCATTATCAGATGGTCTTGACAGCATGCAATACTTTCCGCCAATCTTTCT
>JAFLRO010000084.1 GCA_022511425.1 Acetatifactor sp. | reverse complement strand
GATCTCCTTGGCATCTTCCTTGGCTTGTTCTTCCGTCTTCTCTCCGGCCTGTGCCCTGTCATATTCACTCTGCAATACGGCAATGGTACTTTGTACTTGCGATTTGATTTCTGTCCTGTATCCCTCATCCACCGCATTTTGATAGATTTGGTTGACATATTCTGTCATAGATCGAACCGACAGTATCGCATTACCTCCTATTATCAGTGCCGCGAAAATAACGATACCTGCACACAACAACATGATAGAATTTCGCAAGCTTTTATACTTTTTGTTCTTTTCCATATATACCCATTCTCCCTTCTGAAACGAACTGTTGCAAAGCCAAAGACATATTGTGATTTCCACTGCCTTGTACCAGGATTTATCTCGCTTCAAATAAATTCCAACATAAAACATTATATACCTATTAAGACATATTTTCAAGATTTTACATAAAAACACTTTCTGTCGGAAATACTGAAAACAAAAACGGAGGTTTGACTTATGACAAATAATGATACAATCCATTTACTCAAGGAATGTGACTCAGGATCCAAGATGGCTGTTTCAACCATCGACGAGGTGATGGAGAAGATTACCGACTCCAGTATGAAACAACTGCTGCAGGAGAGCCGGGAACACCATGAAAAACTGGGAAATCAGATTCATTCCCAGCTCATTGAGCACCACACAGAAGAAAAGGACCCCAGCGTGATGGCCAAGAGCATGTCCTGGATGAAAACCAACATGAAGATTGGCATGGACAACAGTGATGCTACCATCGCTGACCTTGTCACAGACGGATGCAACATGGGAATAAAATCACTCTACAAATATCTGAATCAATATAAGGCTGCAGACGAGACCTCTAAGGGACTCTGCAAGGATCTGATCTCCATCGAGGAGGAACTTTGCAAAGATCTGCAGAAATACTTGTAGACCCGTTCCAAATACACAAACAAACAGGCGCCTGCGAATCTCCTATCAGAAGAAACTCAGGCGCCTCTAAAAATATCAATCTCAAAAATGTCAATCTCAATCTTCCCAAAACTTATTCTGTCAGCTACTTCCGGCATTCTCTCTTTTCTGCTTATAAGCCAATACCTTCCGGCTTTGCCTTAGATAATCCTTCTCACTGCCAAAATAGTCCGATAATTAGCATTGCTGACCTTGATGCCGCCTCTTGGATAAGGATTACTGTTGCTGGCATGAACAATCAAGCCTCCGCCGATGTACATTGCCACATGACCGTCATAACAAATCAAATCCCCGGGCTGTGCATTTTCGTAGGAAACTCCTGTCCCTGCACTTCTCTGTTCAGTGGAGGTTCTGGGAAGGCTATATCCAAAGTATTTGTATACCGAAAGCGTAAAACCGGAACAATCCGCCCCGTTGGTCAAGCTGGTTCCTGCTGCCTTATAGGGATTTCCAATAAACTGACAGGCATAATTTGCAATTTTCTTTCCCAGCTCACTGCCTGCAGCTTTGTTAATGATAGATGCATAGTCGGAAGTATAATTACCGTTGGCAGCATTCTGTGCTGCCTGCATCTGAGCCAAAGTATCCTGGTTTTGTTTCAGCAGACTTTGTGCCACAGCAGCTTCCTGCCGCGCTCTGTCAATCTGTGCTTCATAATTGGAGGATTCTCGCTTCAGTGCGGCCTTAAGTACATCCAAACTGGACTTCTGCTCATCCAGAGCGGCTTTCTGAGTCTCCAGATCCGCTACGTCCGCCTCCAGCTGAGTCATATCCAGCTCCAGATCGGCCTTCTCCTGCTCCAGCAAATCCCAGAGATCCTGTATCTGATCCTTGGCCTCAATGAAACCGTCCAGTTTCACTTTGCTGTACTCATATATTTTCTCGATATAGTCCATGCGGTTAAGGATGTCAGCAAGACCATTTCCTCCAAACAACACATCCAGATAGGAGTTATCACCCTGCTCGTAAAGTAACCGGGTATGAGCTATCATATCCAGTCGCTGCTGTTCCTCTCTGTCCTTTGCTGCTTCATATTCCGCAACTGTCAGTACGATTTGTTCCTTTTTATCGGAAATCTCCACCTCTTTGGCCGCAATCTCATCTTCCTTGGCAGCAATTTCGTCTTCCTTCAATCCGATACTGGTCATGGTATTGATGATCTCTGCATTCAGATCTTCCATCTTCTCCAGAATCAGATCCTGCTCTGCCTCCAGATCAGATATCTTCCCGTATTTCTCTTCCAATTCCCTCTGAAGTCTGTCAATCTCATTCTGAACCTCCGACATGGTAGTAGCTTCCACAGTCAGAGGGTGGGATGCTTCAAAACGCAGCATACCCACCATCATGCTTGTCAACAGTATGCAATTTATGATTTTCTTTACTTTTTTTCTCATAGGAAAAGAATATCACACTTTCGACAGGATTTCACCAAAAAACTGCCTTTTTTCCTTAATTTTTTATAAACTGTACAGCTTACAATTCACAGTTATTTACGGTTCTGGGGAAGGGCACCACATCGCGGATATTGCTCATACCCGTCAGGTACATGACGCAGCGCTCAAATCCCAAGCCAAAGCCCGCATGCCGTACGGATCCGTATCTGCGCAGATCCAGATAGAAATCATAGTCCTCTTTCTTAAGGCCCATCTCCTCCATTCGCTGCTCCAGCACTTCCAGTTTATCCTCACGCTGGCTGCCTCCAATGATCTCGCCGATTCCGGGAACCAGACAATCCATTGCAGCCACGGTCCTGCCGTCCTCATTCAGCTTCATGTAAAAAGCTTTGATTTCCTTGGGATAATCTGTCACAAACACAGGGCGCTTAAACACTTCCTCGGTGAGGTAGCGCTCATGCTCTGTCTGCAGGTCGCAGCCCCAGGATACTTTGTAGTCAAACTTGTCGTTGTTCTTTGCCAGAATATCCACAGCCTCCGTATAAGTCACATGTGCAAAATCGGAGTTAGCCACATGTTCCAGCCGCTCAATCAGGCCTTTGTCCACAAACTGGTTGAAAAATGCCATCTCTTCCGGCGCGTTATCCAGTACATAGCGGATCACATACTTTAACATACCCTCCGCCAGCATCATATCATCCTTTAAATCTGCAAAAGCCATCTCAGGCTCGATCATCCAGAACTCAGCAGCGTGGCGTGTTGTGTTAGAATTTTCTGCACGGAAGGTAGGCCCAAAGGTATATACATTCTTAAAGGCGAATGCATAGGTCTCCACATTTAGCTGGCCGCTCACTGTCAGATTGGTCTGCTTGCCAAAGAAATCCTTGCTGAAATCAATCTGCCCCTCTTCCGTCTTGGGAACGTTGTCCAGATCCAAGGTAGTTACCTGGAACATTTCTCCTGCACCCTCACAGTCACTTCCGGTGATCAAAGGGGTGTGTACATATACAAATCCTCTCTCCATAAAATAGCTGTGGATGGCATAGGCAATCAGGGAGCGCACCCGAAATACTGCCTGAAAGGTGTTAGTCCTGGGACGCAGATGGGGAATGGTGCGCAAGTATTCGAAGGTATGACGCTTTTTCTGAAGGGGATAGTCCGCTGTGGAAGCTCCTTCCACCAACACCTCTGCAGCCTGCATTTCAAATGGCTGCTTGGCATTTGGCGTCTCCACAATAGTTCCCCTCACAACCAGAGCCGCACCAACGTTCATCTTGCACAGTTCCTGGAAGTTGGAAAGACTGTCTCCGTACACCACCTGCAAAGGTTCAAAAAATGTGCCGTCGTTGATCACCAGAAATCCGAAATTCTTAGAATCCCGATTGCTTCTTACCCAACCGCCCACAGTGACTTCCTTTCCGATAAAATCCTGTCTGTTGCGATAAAGCTCACGAATATCTGTCAGTTCCATTTTTCCCTCTTTTCCGCTGCTACGCAGCTGCAATTTTTTAATTTATTTTTTCTAAATGATGTGTTTCCAACAAAAAATCTACAACTCTCTCAAACATAAAGTAATTTCGAAATTCCTCCAGGGAAACTTCACCCAAGAGCGCGTCTACAGATTCATAGCCGGCATTAACAGCAGCTTCTTCCAATAGGGTCTGCAGCTCCTCATCATCTACCGCCAACCCCTCTTTATTAGCAATGGCCTGCATCGCTAAATTCTGCTTGGCTCCTTCTGAGGCATAGGCATCTATAAGTTCTTCGACACTCATCCCATGATAATAAGCTGCATATTCCTCAGGCGTGTATCTGTAGTATGCTGCTGTGTTCTCCAAATTTGCGGTAAAAGTCTTACGGCTTTCCTCCAGTAGAAACTTCGGCAGTTCTTCAAATTCACAGCAATCTACCAGAGCTCCAACAACAGCATTTTCCAGGGTCAGGTTATAGTCCTGCTGTGCTATCTTGTACAGGTATTCATATGCAAACTGCCGCAATTCTTCAACAGTATTCACATCCTCAATTTCCATTCCGGCTACCACTTCATCCCGCATGTCCTCCGGTGTAGGAAAGATATAATTTACCGTCACAGTGAACACCACCGCCTGTCCTGCAAGATCCGGATTTGGACTGTAGGGATCGGGAAAGGTCAAATTCAAATCCACGGTCTCACCGGGCATAACGCCAATCAGTCCCTCTTCAAATCCTTCAATCAGACCTCCACTGCCTATAGTCACAAAATATCCCTGAGCAGTACCGCCTGCAAAAGCAACACCATCCTGCTTTCCCTCGTAATCAATATTCACGGTGTCCCCGATTTCCACAGTCCGGTCAGTGACCACACCGGACTCAGGTGTCACATAACCGGAATAAACATTATATACTAACTGTTCCAGCTGTGCCTCATCCACCTGAATAGGATCCGGCAAAACGTTAATTGTCAGATTGTTGTAATCGCCCAGAGTCACATACTTGTCCACATCCATCTGGCTCAAGGGCTTGTTCACCTCGCCGCCACAGCCTGCCAACAGCACTGCCGCAAACGTCGCTGCCAACAATCCAGCTGCTTTCTTTTTCATAATATTCTCCTTTATCCTGTAAAACAATCAGGAAATCCAAGCTTTTTAACTGCCGGTTCTGACCTTTTCGGGTAATATGTCATATTTCCACAAGTTACGGGCAGAAACCGGGCAGAAACCCGAAAAACCTGCGGTTTTCCGGGTTCGCTTCGCTCGTCAAATGTCCAAATACACAACTGCTCGAGCGAGCTCGGCAGCTGTGTATTCGGCCACCTGACTCTGCCCTTTGCGGATATTATATCACAGGATACATCTTTTTGCAAAAGAAACAAAATGTCTTGTTGCCTATCCCCCGCTTCATGTGATAAAATACCATCGTGACGACAAGTGATATCGAAGCACAAGATTGCACAACGGGAGGTTGCCATTTATGAAGCCGTGGATGATTGTATTGATTGTAATAGCAGTTGTCATCATCGCACTTATTATAGTGTTATACATTCTCGGAAAAAAGGCTCAGAAGAAACAGGCCCAGCAACAGGAAGCAATGGAGGCCAACAAGCAGACTGTTTCCATGCTGATTATTGACAAGAAACGGATGAAGCTCCGGGATTCCGGGCTTCCCCAGGCTGTCTTAGACCAAACTCCAAAGGTTTTGCGGGGATCCAAACTGCCCATTGTAAAAGCCAAAGTCGGTCCACAGATCCTGTCTCTGATCTGTGATGACAAGATCTTTGAGTCCGTACCTGTGAAGAAAGAGGTAAAGGCTGTTGTCAGCGGTCTTTATGTGTTAGAAGTAAAGGGTCTGCACGGCAGAATTGAAGCCCCACCCGCAAAGAAAAAAAGCCGTTTCCGTCGGGCTCTGGAGGCCGCTCAGGAAAAGGCCGGCGCAAAACCCATCAAATAGAATCTTCGATAATCTTTGGAAAACGGGAGCAGAGGACTACATGAACGAATATCGCATTAAGGCATATGCTAAGATAAATTTGGGACTGGATGTAATCCGTCGACTGCCTAACGGTTACCACGAAGTAAAGATGATTATGCAGAGCATTGGACTCTGCGATGAACTGACGCTGGAAAGGATGCCGGAAGGCATTACCCTCACTACCGATCATCCTGAGCTGTCCTGCGGGGAGGATAATTTGGTTTACAAGGCTGCAAAGCTGATGTTTGACACTTATCACATTCCCGGGGGTGTACACATCCATTTGCAAAAAAACATTCCCATCGCTGCCGGCATGGCGGGAGGAAGTACTGACGCGGCTGCTGCCATGAAGGGGATAAACCGTCTGTTTGACCTGGAGATTCCGATGCCACGGTTAATGGAGCTGGGTATGTCCATAGGAGCCGATGTGCCTTATTGTATTCTGGGCGGCACTGCCTTGGCGGAGGGCATGGGTGAAAAACTGACCCCACTGGCTCCTGCCCCCGATTTTTATATTCTTGTAGTCAAGCCCCATATCAGTGTTTCCACCAAATATGTCTATGAGCATCTGGATCTCGCCAAAATCCAAAGACATCCCGACATTGACGGTATGGTTCGATCTATTGAATCCAGCAGCTTACAGGGCATTTTGGATCGCATGGGAAATGTACTGGAGACAGTGACAGTTCCCGCTTA
Source organism: Acetatifactor sp. (assembly GCA_022511425.1). Lineage (GTDB taxonomy): Bacteria > Bacillota > Clostridia > Lachnospirales > Lachnospiraceae > Acetatifactor. The sequence continues at coordinate 5,048 of JAFLRO010000084.1, read as the reverse complement.
TCCCGTTATAGATAACCTAAAGCGAAGAATCAGAGAACTGGGATCCATAAACAGTCTGATGAGCGGCAGCGGTCCCACTGTATTTGGCATTTTTTTGTCGGAACAGGCTGCGGAATTCGCCTGCGAACAGCTCAAGGCTGAAAATTCTTCAATACAGGTCTTTCTGACCACCCCCACCTAGAAAGGCGGTGACGGTGACTATGCAAGAAATATTTCAGGCAAATATGGACGAGTTTCTACCGCTTCGGGATGTTGTGTTCAACACACTGCGTCAGGCAATTTTAATCGGCGAGCTGAAGCCCGGCGAGCGGCTGATGGAGATTCACCTGGCAGACCGGCTTGGTGTGAGCCGTACCCCGATCCGGGAGGCCATTCACAAGCTGGAACGTGAAGGTTTGGTTACCATCGTGCCAAGGCGTGGTGCGGAGGTGGCCCAGATCACAGAGAAAAGCATGAACGACGTCTTGGAAGTTCGCAGGGCACTGGACGCTCTCTGCGTGGAGCTGGCATGTGACCGTATCACGGAAGAAGGCCTTGAAGATCTGCGGGCTGCCTGTGACAATTTTGAGCAATGCGTCAAGACCAAGGACAGTAAAAAAATTGCCCAGGCCGATGTAGCCCTCCATGATATTATTGTGCAGGCCACAGGCAACCAGCGGCTGATTCAGCTGGTAAACAATCTGTCCGAGCAGATGTACCGTTATCGGTTTGAATATATCAAGGATAGCAGCCAGCATGAAACACTGGTGGAAGAACATAGAATCATCTATCAAAGCATTGTACGGAAAGACAAGGAGACGGCAGCAGAAGCGGCCAGAACTCATATTGACAACCAGAAAAAAGCAATTATCCGGCAGATCAGGCTGGACAGAGCCTCTGAGTAATTTTTCCTGACCTTTTGGAATAAAATGGAAATACCCTGGCAATAATCCTGACTATCCCAACGGTAAACGGAGGGAGAAAGAGGTTATTGCATGAAAAAAAAATGGCTTGGAATTCGAGTATTGTTCAGTTTGTGTGCCGCTCTTGGCTGGTGGGGTCTGCTCTACCCCGAGCTTTCCCTGACGCCGGATACTGTTGTACTTAAAATGAAGGATGACAGTGGAAATTTGCGGAAACACCCCTTGACATGGGATTTTGACGGAAGTATTTATTGGGATCTGCTGAATGCCGGTCCCGGCAAGATATCTTTCCGCAGCAAACTGCTTACGGATTTCAGTACGCTTTGGGAGGCATTGAATGGAGATAAATAGAGAGCTGCTGAAAACTGCTCCTATCGGCGTGTTCGACTCCGGTGTGGGCGGGCTTACCGTAGTCAGGGAAATCATGCGACAGATCCCCAATGAAAAAATTGTCTACTTCGGAGATACTGCCCGGGTTCCTTATGGGAGCAAATCACAGGAGACAGTCACACGATACTCTGAACAGATTGTGCGATTCCTGCGCACTTTCCAGGTAAAAACAATTGTGGTGGCCTGTAACACAGCCAGCGCTTATGCCTTGGACACACTGGAACAAGACATAGACATCCCCATTATCGGCGTAGTGAAACCGGGCGCAAAGGTAGCTGCGGAAGTGACACGCAACGGGCGCATCGGTGTGATTGCCACGGAGGCAACTATCGGAAGTCAGATCTACACCGAGTACATAAAAGAACTGAACAAGGATGTGACCATCTACGGCAAGGCATGTCCGCTGTTTGTTCCTCTTGTGGAGGAAGGGCTCTTACAGGATCCCGTCACAGACGAGATTGCCAGACGATACCTGTCAGAACTCATTGATATCGACATTGACACCCTGATTCTGGGCTGTACCCACTATCCCCTGATTCGCTCCACGCTGGGAAAAATCATGGGAGACAAGGTCACTCTGGTCAACCCGGCCTATGAGACGGCTCTGGAGCTGAAGGGTATGCTTCAGTCGCTTGGACTTCTAAATGACGAGGCCCCCGGTCTGGGAAGCAACCAATATCAGTTTTATGTCAGCGATAAAGCGGAAAAGTTTGTCCGTTTCGCCAACTCCATCATCAAGTACGGTATTCTCTCCGCCAAAGCTATCAATATCGAGGAATATTGAAAACCTAGGAATACTGAGAGAATACAGTTCCAACCGTTTGTATGAAGAACCGGAATCGGAAAGGTGCGGCACAAATGGATAGACAAGTACAGCTCATCCTGACCGGGTGGCAACGCGATCAGGAGGGCAACGAGACCGTTACAGAGCTGTCCGCTGAGGCAGAATGCTTTGAGAGAAATGGCAGTCTCTTCATCCTCTATCAGGAAAAAGCAGAGGATGGCACCCTGACCAAAAACATGATAAAGTGGAAGGGTCACATATTGGAACTGACCAAAAAAGGCTCCGTCAACACCTGCATGATTTTTGAACCCGGCCGCGAGCACATGACGAACTACGCTACTCCCTTTGGGCTGCTGCGTCTTGGCATTCTCACGGATTCCGTGGAATCAAGAACGGAAGAAAATAGCATGGAGATTACTGCTGACTACACTTTGACAGAGAGCGGACGGATGATCTCACAATGCAATGTTTCCATAAAAATCCATAATATTTTAAATAAAGGGTAAACTTTTCGGTCTTACCAGCCGAAATAAATGATACAATCATGGATGATGTTGCGCCCGGAAACGGGTAGGAACGGCGTATATCGCCAGAAAGAGGGATATTATGAGTGTAAACGGAGTTACATCAACACAGGCAGCATCTGCCTACAACAGCTATACCACTTACGAAAACAAGGTTCCTGAGGACGCAAAGGTTACCGATACAAGAGAGTCAGCCCAGGAAAATTCCGGCGTTGTATATGAGCCTTCCACAGAATCTAAGACTGCTTCCTCTGCAAAGAAGACATATACCCCTGACACCAATCTGATCAACAAGCTGAAGGCAGATGCCGAGACACGTACCGCACAGCTGCGCAGCCTGGTTGAAAAGATGATGAGCGGACAGGCAAACACCTATGGCAAGGCTAACGATATCTGGCAGTTCCTGCGCTCCGGAAATTATACCGTAGACGCTGCTACCAAGCTGCAGGCTCAGGCTGACATTGCTGATGACGGCTACTGGGGCGTTAAGCAGACTTCTGACAGGATCATTGATTTTGCAAATGCGCTGACCGGCGGAGACCCCGATAAGATCGAGGAGATGCGCGAGGCATTTAAGAAGGGGTATGCACAGGCTGAAAAGACCTGGGGCGGTTCCCTGCCTGACATCTCTAAACGCACTTATGATGCCGTGATGGAGAAATTTGACAAGATGGCTGAGGATGCCAAGAAGACCACAGCAAAAGCTGAGGAAGAAGATGTGACCAAGTAAGCCATCATCTCATTTGTAAAAACATACGTTATAAAAGGCTTCCATCCTTTCTAAGGATGGAAGCCTTTTTCATTTATATATTTCAGCACTGTACTTCCGTTTCTTAGTGTCTGACCATCAGCCGCCCTTCACAATCAGAAGTTTCTGACCCGGCATCAATTCGTCGCTCTCTAGGGAGTTCAGTTCCCGCAGAGTTTCTACCGGTACATAATACTTCTTGCCGATATTCCACAGGTTATCTCCCGGCTTTACAACATACACTACCATTCCCGGCAGGTTGCTCATCTTGCTACTGTCCAGTTCAGAGACGGTCACCTGACTGATCATGTCTACAGGAATGTTCTTGAATACCACAGTGGAGAAGCAGAGCACCGCTTTTACGTCCATCTCCTCTCCGTCCAACATGGTCACCTGAAGCTGTTCCACCTCCGCGTGAACCTTTCCCAAATCCTCCGATGCAATATCAGGTACCTCCAGGGTATAGTGATAGGGAATCTGTGCCTGAGTACAACCATAAGGGGAATCGTCCTCACCGGTGATATACAGTACCTTTATTGTCATGCTTCCCTGGAGCAGGATGCCGTTCTCCACCGTACTCTGTTGCTCCAGTATCACACTTCCCTCACTGTGAAGCAACTGAAGCACGCTTCCGTCAGTGACATGGATGCGGTCTGTGACCTTTGTCTTTCCAGTCACTCTGGCAAGGAGCCTCCGCAGGTTCGCCCGGTGTGTCACTGTGTTAATCTCGCTGGAGACACCGTAAATGTCGGATATAATATCCAGTTTCTCTTCCTCATAAATTCGAATGGAAATGTCCATCACCAATTCCAGCCCGATACTGCGCTCCTCACCGTCGAAATCCGGCCGCACTGTCAGCTCCTGCTGCCCTAAGCGACAGCGGATATCAGGAAGCATCCCTTCTCTACATCCATGGCATTCCAAAGCGCCGCTGAAGGGCAGAGTCGTCTCAAAAGAACGAATGGGATGCTCTTCTCCCTCTCCCTCGTACAGTACAAAAAGATGCACATCTCCCGATATGGAGAGCTTTTCCTCCATAGCCTTGAACTCTACATCTCCCAGGGAAATATTGCTCCAAAGAATCTGGAAAATATTTGGGTAATTGGAAGGCAGAACCACTTCCTCTTTCAGTCGGTAAATGTCATTCTTGCAGATGGCAATTTGAGCCAGATTGATTGGCATCTGTCTGTACTCCGCCTTTTCTTCTCCGTGAATGGCGATGGGCGCCTCCTCATCATACAGTTCCTCCACCCTGGCTGTCATGGTGACCAGGCACTGCACATTCAGTTTGCGGGAGTTGATGGTTCCCATCGTCAAATCTTCCACTTCGCCTTCTACAACCACCGTATCCGTAGGCATAACTCCCTGAATATTGATTTTCTCCTCAAAGGGCAGCTTTCCGTCCAGCACTACAAGGTTTGCTCCATCCTCCATGGTATGATACAGAACCACATAGCACAGCTGGCCCCTGACTGTAACAGAATCCGTGCCAGGTCTGATCTCATCGATAACCAGCTCCCCTTTCTCCAGATTCAGTGTACTCACATCCGGCTTATTCTCAGGTATGTTTACATCGTCCTCCAGGGTAAACTGGGTGACCGCTTCCGCTCTGATGCGGTCCATATGTATGTTTCTCCTGATCAGTTCCACAAAAAATACCTCCAAACATATACTGATATAAGTATATATATGAAGGTATT
>JAFLRO010000083.1 GCA_022511425.1 Acetatifactor sp. | reverse complement strand
TCCGTCATACTCCAGCCGGTAATTCAGATCATTTTCCGATATTTTCTGTACCGCCCGATTTAAAGCGCGAAAAGGTTTCTTAAGCTTCCACCGGTAAAAGATAAACGCCGCAAGGCACAGACAGACTGAATACCAGAGCACTGCTGCAATGCCATTCAGTCCTGCAAAGAAATCATACTTTGACTGATCTTCCTTCTTCACGGTTCCCACACTCATCACATACACACCTAGTTCCAGTTCCGTGTCATTGCTGTCCATTCCGACAAAATTGAAACCATCATAGTAAACTGTGCTGTGATCATAGGAAACAGGTTCCCCCAACTGAGTTTCGTAAAAGTGCGCCGGTTCTAAGGGGATTATTGTTGCACTCTCCGCCTGAAGGGAATCTTGTTCTTTAAGAGCCTCCTCAAATTCCTCTGAGCCCCTCTCATATTCATGAAACCCATCAATATCCTGATCTACTTCTCCCATCAGAGTGGCCTGCAAAATTTGATACGTTCCTCCCACAGGAACAAACTGCATTTCATGTTCTTCCGCAATCTCACTCATGTTCTTCTGTGCAAACCATACCGTCGCCCTTGTGAGAGCTAAAGCTGCCAGAAGACAGCTCAGCCCGCAGATGATAAATGCGGCGGGGATGGGCACCCTGCGTACCCATTTTCTTATCCGATCCATTTGTATCCAATCCCCCATACTGTTTCAATGCAGGGTTCGCATCCTGCGTTTGAGAATTTCAGACGTATCTTACGGATATGCTCCATGATCACAGCGTCATCCCCGTCACCTTCCAGTCCCCATACCCTGTCATAAATCTTTCCACGATCAAAGGTTTGTCCGCGGTTTAAGGAGAGCAGCTGGATAATGTCGAACTCCTTGCGGTTAAAATGAATCTTTTCGCCCCGGACGGATACTTCTCTGGCAGAATAGTCAACGGTGATGTCTCCAAAGACCTTTCTCTGGATTTCCTTGCTGCGTCGATCCCTGCGCAGGTGCGCTTCAATGCGGGCTCCCAATTCTGCCAGGGAAAAAGGTTTTACAATATAGTCGTCCCCTCCCGCCGCAAAGCCTTCTACCTTATCCATGTCCTGATTCCTGGCCGTCAAAAACAGGATGGGGCATGTAACCGTATCACGGATTTCCCTGCAGACCTCGATACCGTCCATCTGCGGCATGCCGATGTCAAGCAGTATCAGATCCGGCTGCTCTTTCGCCTTGGAAACCGCTTCCGCTCCCTCCAGGGCGCAGCTGACCTGATAACCGCTCCGCATCAGAAAGCTTTGGAGCATATTCACTACTTCTATTTCGTCGTCCACAACTAAAATACGATATGCCATGATAAACACCCCTGCTATTAGCATACCACGTAATTCTCAATTTTTTCTCAAATTTTAAAAGAACCAACCGCACATAGCACAACTGGTTCTTTTTTCCTTTTATAAAGCTTTTCAGTATCAGTTCTTCCCATCCGTAATATCATTTCCGTCTGCGTCTAAAATCTGCACGAGCACGCCTTTCTCTGTCGGAATTACCTTCGACACAAGGTCAGCTTGCTGCCAGCATGCCAAAGCCTCACTGTCTGTCACGATGGTGGGAACACAGTTGTCCAGGCTGCTTCCATTGTTCTCAATGAAAATCTTGCATTCTTTTCCCGTATAATCCTTACCGGCCAGCATATACCTGGCAGACAGGCTTATCAATTGATTCCCTTCAATCTTTTGGGTATCCACCCCGGTTCCCACGATCTCTCCTGTGAAAAAATCGCCTTCCGCATAGCCGGTAAAGGGAATCATCACAACACCGTTAGTTCCGTTGTTGACCGCACAAGAATCAATAATTGTGACATGAACCGTCAATAATAGCTTCACTGTTCGTTCTCCCTTTCTCAACTCAGCTGCTCTCATCTTCTCATCTAAAAACATGAAAAACACTTAAAATGTTTTCCCAAGTCTCTTACTGTTACGGAGAACAATTAAAGGTATTTCACCAGTTCATCCCGCACCTGATCCATCCGGCTGTCCGACACTCCGAAATCCATTTCCTTATAGCTCCAAGCCGCCCTTGCAATTCCGTGCTTTTCAAAGACGCTGTTGATGACCTTGAACCATTTCAGGGCATCCTCAGGCTGAACTCTGTCAATTACCCCATACTCGCCGCAGTAGACAGTGGTGCCGCTTTTCTCTGCTTTCTCAATAGCTTCAGCAAACAGTTTCTCAAAAAAAGCCGGGGAGATGTCCAAATCCTCGAAACGGTATCTTGCATCTTGGTCGATCTCTCGTACCCAGGGTGCGCCCTGATGAGTAAACTCAATCGGAGAGTAACAGTGGAAATTGTAGATTACCTTATCGTCGTAAGGCTTTTCCAGATCCTTTACCGCCTCGGGGCTGTTGTTCCAATAACTTCCCACCAGGATCAATGTATCGGGCGCATAAGCGCGAATCCTTTTAATGCATTCGTGAATCACCCGATTCCACACATGGATGAATTGCTGATCCGTCACCTCATTCAGCAACTCAAACGCCACCTTGTCAGGCCGGTCTCCAAAGCGCTTTGCAATCTGCTCCCACAGCTTATAGAATCGCTCCTGATACTTCTCACTTTCAAAAAAGCCACTCTCCTGCTCACCAAAATCAAAGGAAAATCCCGCAGTCTTGTGCAGGTCAACAATGGCATTCAAACCATATTTTTCAGCTAGTTTCAGTGCATTTTCAATGCGTGCGAACCCTTCTTCCTTATAACCGCCGTCCTCATTTTCCAGGATATTGTAATCAATAGGGATTCTCACATGGTCCAGTCCCCAGGAGGCAATCTCCGCAAAATCTGGCTCCGTGATAAAATTGTTCAGCCTGTCCTCACTGTAATCACACTGGGAAAGCCAGCCCCCCAGATTTACCCCCTTGTAAAATCCTCTTTCCTTTAACATAATAAATCCCCTTTCATTCATTTTAAAATAGCTACAGAGCTACTATTCACAGCCCCAATCCCTTTTCTCCCCTCACAATAAAGCCCACATCCCCCACACTTCCTCCTGCGGGGATTGCGCCGTTGTAATCTACGGAGGAGATAGTAAGCTTATTACCGTTCACCTGATAATTTCCATTCCAGCTGCCGTCAAGAGTAATACTTCCGTTAAAGTTAAGTACCACAATCCAGCTGTCGCAGTCAGTATTTGTGGGATTGCTGATGGTTAAGCTGTATTGGAAACAGCTCTGTCCGTCCTGCTCCCAAGAGTTCACCACTGACGCAGAAATCTCCAGACCGTCCGCATTTGTGAGCGTTTTTGCGCTTCCGTTTCCATTGCCTGCCCCCTGCTGACTGCCTTGTCCGACATTTTGTCCCTGCTGGCTTCCGCTATTCTGGCTGCCCTGTCCGGCATTTTGCCCCTGTTGACCTCCGCTGCCCTGGCTTCCTGAACTGCTGCCGCCGGACCAGGATGCTCCCCCCTGCTCCGGATTGGTGCCTGTCAGTACACTATACAGCCATTTGCCGGATTCGCTGAGATCCTCCGCCGCAAAACCGCTTAACTTATTACAGCTGCTCTTAATGAGAGCGGACGTCTCCCCTTTGTTGGAGAGATTCCATGCCACATAACTGATCCCATACTGATCCATAACACTGATCCACTGATTCGCCTGTTTCCTGTCAATGGCACCGTTTCCGCTGGCATCACAGATGCCATACTCCGACACAAATATGGGCAGTCCTGCATTGATGGCGTCCACCATAGCATTCCGCAGAGAATCCGTATGAGTGGCCGCATAGAAATGCAGGGTATACATCACATTTTCACAGTCCTGAATAGGGTCCGCTGCCGCCTGATCCACATACTGGCACCAGTTTGGAGTACCCACCAATATGATACCGTTGTCATCGTTCTCACGGATCACATCGATGATTTGCTCTGCGTATTTCTTTACATCTTTCCAGGAGGTACCGCCGTTTGGCTCATTACATATCTCGTAGAGCACGTTGGTATAATCCGCATATTCCTGAGACATCTCCTTAAAAAATGCTTTGGATTCCTCTATGTAAGTATTTGGATTCCCATCGGAGAGAATGTGCCAGTCGATAATCACATACAATCCGCAGTTAGTCGCATACTCCACACCGTCACGAATCAGCTTCTTCAAACTGTCCTTATCACCGCCGGTACAGTAGCCGCCGCTCTCCCCGGTATACATAGCCAAGCGAATCACATCAACTCCCCATTCTTTTAATTGAGCAAAACAATCCTCGTTCACATAGCCGGGATACCACGCCAGTCCGTGGGTGCTGACTCCCCTCAACTGAACGGAATTGCCTTTATCGTCCACCAGCTGAGTTCCTTCCACAGCCAGGGCAGGGAGATCTTTGCCCACAGACGGTCTCCGGTAGGTACCTGCTGCAGCGTCCTCCTCTTCAGGGGGCTCCACGCTGTCTTCTCTTTGCGACTTAGTTGTATTTTCATCATGCAGCGGAGAGTCTTTCTTTGACAACCCGGCATCACCCTGGCTGTCATCATTTTCCGCAGACTGTTCCGTCTCCACAGTCCTGCCACTTTCTGCCTTTTCCACCCTACTCCCGTCAGCCGGTGTCATCTGCCCGCATGCAGCGACCGTCAACACAAGCAAACCCAGAGCACAGCCAAGAGCCATACAACGTTTTCTCCAATGTAAGCCCATATATCTCTCCTCTCCGACTCCTACTCCGCCACAGGCAGATACTTTTCGTACAACCTGTGCTGATCGTATATGCACTGCCAGCTGCTGCTGGATCCTGCAGTCACACACAGGTACTCCCTGCCGTTTACATCCACAGCCAGGCTGGCTGCACAACTGCGGGACTGAGTTACATAACCCGTCTTTCCACAGATTACCTCGCCGTGAGTATCCCTGTCCTCTATTCGACGCAGAAACCAGTTGGACAACAGTATCCCCTCCGTATGCTGTTCTGTAGGCGAGGTATTGTAAGTATGAGCCGACAGCACTTCCCTGCAAAAGGAATTTTCCGATGCCGCCTTCAAAATAATCGCTATATCGTAAACCGTGCTGTAATGGTTCTCATCATAAAGACCTACACAGTTGGTAAAATGTGTAGAGTCAGAAATCCCCAAAGCCCTCAGCTTCTCATTCATCAGTTCCATAAAGACCTCATGAGAGCCGCTTACATAAGTTGCAAGTCCCACTGCCGCATCTGCACCCGACGGCAAAATTGTTCCGTAAAACAGATCTCTGACCGAAATCTCTTCTCCCACCGAAAAACCCGCAATGCTGCAGTCATTTATATAGCAGTAATCGGTAATCTCTATGGTCATTGTAAATGTATCATTTAAGACATCTTCCGTTCCGTCGGTAATTCCCAACGCTTCCGCCGCAGTCAGTACCGTCAGAATCTTAGTCATGGATGCAGGACTGATCTGGTTTTTATAGCCTTTCTCCGCCAGAACCGTCTGATCCGTCACATCAATCAGGACCCCATACTCGCTGACAATCTCCTCGTCGAAACCGGCGGTAATCGACGTGGAGGATGCTTCAAACGCCGGGGAAGAGAGCTGCGGTTCCGGTTGCTCCGGCCGTTCTTGCGACTGTCCTTCAGCGACTATGCCGCTGTTATCCTGAGTATCCTTAAGCTCCCCGAAATCACCGCCCTGAAGAATACCCTGGATACCACCGTGAAAGTTTTTTTCTAATTTATCCGGTGCTTCCGCTGTCTGCCTCAGACCGGTGCGAATCAGCACGCCAGTTCCCACACCAACCGCCAATAGCAGCACTGCAGTCACAACAGTCACACATCGCTGCATCAGCTGTGCCCGATATTTTCTGCGCTTCATTTCTTCAATACGCTTTTTCCTCTGAAGTCGCTGCTCCCGTTCCGCTTCATCTTCATCATCCATACGAATGGTTACTTCCAGGTCCTGTAAGATTTCTTCGTTTTCCATACTCGCTCTTTTGTTTCCTCTTTTTTCTCTTTAAACCTCTGCCAATGAATCCGCTCAAAACCTGCTCTGTATGTCCATCCGCTCACTGAACTGCTCATAAAAGCTTTGCTGCGTGTCGTAGGGCGTCAGATATAAGTTTTGCAGCAACTGTATGTTCAATTTCTTAGATTCCTCGCCGTCGGGGTCATCTGCCACCCTCTCCTCCAAATCATTCAGATAATAGTGCCATTGACATAGAAATTCATGATATCTTCCCTGCTCCGGCGTGTCAATCCACTTTGATACCTTCACCTTGGTGCGACGGCTTTCCCTGCACTCGCCAGTCTGAAGAAAGTATTTGAAATCACCGTTCTCATAGAAACGTCCCAGCGGAAAAAGCCGGCAAATCCCGGGTCTGCTGCCATGAATCGCACATCTTCCCTCCTCATTCAGAAAAGAGCAGCGCTCGTCCTCTTCCGTCATCCGCAGATTCGGCAAAATTACTCCATCAACCACATTCAGTTCTACTTTCCCCTCCGCCAGAAGCTGAGACAGGCCACAGCCCAACTCCTTCTGTAGCCGAAATACATCATATGGATCCAATATGACGGATCTGCCCATTCCGGTGCAGCACTGAAAACAGCCCTGGCAGCCGTGACAATCCGCTTTCACCATATCATTTTCACCATACAGTCTCCCGTCGGAGATTTCAGACAGGCTCACATTCCGCTTCATTTCGTATCTTGCCTTTCTGATTCATGATCAGCCGCAGACTTTCTGTGTATGGAGCCCTGGCTACACCATATTCTGTCACGATTCCTGAAATTAATTCATGATCCGTCACATCAAAGGCCGGGTTATAGACCTTCACTCCCTCAGGAGCCATCCGCTCCTTGTACCACATCTCCGTCACCTCATGTGCTGGCCTCTCCTCGATATGGATCTCCCGGCCCGTGGGAGTAGCCATGTCGATGGTGGATGTGGGCGCACAGATATATACCGGCACTCCGTAATGCTTTGCCACTGCCGCCACTACAGAGGTGCCGATTTTATTCGCCGCATCTCCGTTTGCCGCCACTCTGTCACATCCCACAAACACAGCCTGTACCAAGCCCTTGGCCATAACGCTGGCAGACATGTTGTCGCAGATCAGCGTCACATCCACCCCTGCGGACTGCAGTTCAAAAGCAGTGAGCCTTGCTCCCTGTAGCAAAGGCCTTGTCTCATCCGCAAAGACCTTAAAGCCGTAGCCTTTCTCCTGTCCCAGGTAGATGGGGGCAGTGGCTGTTCCATATTTGACAGTCGCAAGTTGTCCTGCGTTGCAGTGGGTCAGGATACCGTCTCCAGGCTTGACCAGAGTAAGGCCGTACTCTCCTATCTTCCGACAGACCTCTATGTCCTCCTCTCGGATGCGTATGGCTTCCCGGCGCAGGATCTCTTTCACCTCCGCCACAGGACGCTTCTCCTCCCGTCCGGCCTGCAGAGCAGCCCGTTCCATCCGCTTCAAAGCCCATGACAGATTTACTGCTGTGGGTCTGGCGGAATCCAAAAATTCCTTATATTCACGGAATTTCCCGTAGAAAATCCTAAAATCATCCGTGTCAATCTCCCGGGACAAAACATAGATGCCCAGAGCTGCGGTCACACCGATAGCCGGCGCTCCCCGCACCTTCAGAAGATAGATGGCATCCCAAATTTCCTGAGCTGTCCTTAAGGCAATCAGCTCCGTCCTTCCCGGCAGCAGTGTTTGATCGATAATAATTACCGCATTCTGTGCCTCATCCAAAGTCACGGTGTCATAGTCCAGAATAGTCTTTCGTTCGTCGTTGCTTTTCATTCTTTTTTACCCCGATACGATACAATACTCAATTCTTAAAGTACCCCATTTATAAATACTCAATTTTAAATACTCAATGCCGTACGATATCTGCAAATTCCGCCTTAGCCGCCTGAGCCAGATCTTTCGGTGCCAACACAAGCTGGGAACCGATGCGCCCACCGCTTACTATGATTTCCGGCAGTTCTTTTGCTGCACTGTGAATCCTTGTCACATACTGTTTCTTCATGCCCACAGCAGTACAGCCTCCCCGGATATAGCCGGTGACACTGTTAATATCCTTCACATGGATCATCTCCACGCTCTTCTCGCCCACGCTTCTGGCCGCAGCCTTCAGATCCAGTTCCTCGGCGATAGGAATCACGAACACGAAATAATTCTTGCTGCTGCCCACAGTGACTAAGGTCTTGTACATCTTCTCATAAGGCATACCCAACATGTCCGCCACCTGGATACCGTCCACAAATTCATCGCACTCATAGGTCAGGTGTTTATAGGGAATCTTCATGGTCTCCAGGATCCGCATGGCGTTGGTCTTGATTTCTTTCTGCTTTGCCATCTTGTCCTCTTTTATAAACATGGATATGATATACTGTAAGGGCAGAACACCAAAACGTCCTGCCCTTACAGTATACCATATCTAGTGAGTTCATTCTACATTTTGTTATCAATTTCTCAATATAAATAACTATTCGTTATTTTTCACACCCTGCTCAATACAATTTAACTATACTTATTTGAAATTCCGGTTATTCAAAATTACCACCGGATACCCGGATGAGTGAATGAGCATATCAGAGATAATGTATAGCAATGGCCAGATTCAGATATCCCGCGAAGGTCACCCACACTAGATAGGGAACGAGCAGCATACCGGCCTTCTGATCCAGTACGGCGAACTGCCGCATGGTCAGATAGATCATCAGCCAAAGAAGCAAGAGCCATGCAAAAGCAAAGAAATAAATCTTCAAGTTAAAGAAAAGCAGAGGCCAGACAATGTTTAAAAGGAGTTGATTTCCATATAGGGAAAATGCAAGCCGTTTGTCAGCACCTTGGGACTCATAGACGCGCCATGCCGCTATTCCCATCAATATGTAAAGAATGGTCCAGACAATGGGAAATAACCATCCCGGTGGCGCCAGAGGCGGTTTATACATATCCGCGTACTCACGTATGCTGCCTCCCGTGAGAAATGCACTGAGAATTCCCGCTCCAAGACTGATGGCCACACTGATTGCCAGCGTTTTAATATTGATGTTTCCGATGTCGGGCATTGCGATATCTGGTTTCTTAATGTTAAGTTTCATATACGTACCCCGGACTTTTTTCTTTACAGTATATGCAACTTAGCTTTCCTAAAGTCCTTTTTCCGAAATACATAAACTCAATCATGTATATGCTGAACCTATGACAAAGTCCCCTTCAAACAATTGCAGATATTAGCAATTGCTTAACAGGGAGCTTAAATACTTGACCATATACTCATTTTGAAGACAGTTGAGCAACTAAATGTTGTAGACGCTTGATTTCCGCATCTTTACTCTGTAACTCTGCATCTTTACCAGCAAGCTGCGTCTTCTGGTTGGCAATTATAGCTTGCTGATCTGCTATCTCGGCTTTCTGGTCCTCTATCTCTGCTTTCTGGTCCTCTATCTCGGCTTTCTGAACTTCTATCCTGGCCCATAGTTCATCTTCAATCATACTGGGAAGTTTGATCAAAGGTTCTGTCATCTGATTTACCTCCTCTCGCATTTGCGGGTATCTCGCCAGCACTCTGTCCGCAGCGAAGCGGAATAGCCTTACATAGTTGTGATACTCTCGCTCCGTTAAATACCCATTGGATAACTCATCCTTCAATACAAATATAGCCTCATCCACAAACTCTGTCAATTCTTTTTGTGTCAATGGGTACTTCCGATCTGCTTTCAGCTCTGGCCGCAAGCGTAAAATGGTGTAGGGGATAAAAAGAGTGAGATGTTTCTCTTTGATTTCCTTTAAGGAATAAGCCTGAATCTTAACAGTTGGGATTTTATAGATGTGTTCGCTGTTGTCTTGAAAGATCACACGGCATTTCAAGTGCTCCGGAATAGCACTGTTCTTTTCAGGGTAGATCACTACAGAATGCGGAAAATACAGCGTGAACTCTCCGGTGTCCTTGTCCGAGGTGTTTGAATGAGTGATGGCGAACCGCACATCATAGGCAAACATCCGGATAACCATCTCCTTATCATTCTTCATCTGACATTCCAAGTGATAATAATCCGTACCATCCACCAGTAGGGCAATGTCCATAAGGGTGGAGTCAGGCGGCTCTTTACTGTCTTCCTGAAAAGAAGAAGTCTCCGAGCCTAGCACTACAATTGGCGTGTCTTTCGAATACTCCTTCCCATAAACTTCTTTGAATAGCGGTAAAAGCTGGGAGGGCATGGCACTGACAATGGCTTTGAGTATCTCATCCCACAGCTTTGTGCCATCGTAAACTGCGGATTGCTGCATAGTTTTTTCTTGCATACAAATTTTCATTCCTTTCTTTACAACAAGTGTTAACGGGTTACAATCAAAACTGTGAAATAAGGCGAAATGCCGGAATTGTCTGACTGCCGGATTGGCATGTCACAAATTGTATTCACAAGAATCAGTATATCAGTTTGAACAGGAAATGTAAACAGAAAAATAAGAGCACACATGAGTCAGTATACTTTACGGACTTTCATCAACTAAATTATGACCATACTGGACGAACAACATAATTGCCTCCACCTGCAAAACGGGTGGAGGCAATTATTAAAACATATAATTAATTGTTCTTAGTAATCTCTGCACGCAACTTCTCGGTCAGCGCGGGGACAATCTTGTTCAGGTCACCGACCACGCCGTAGTCAGCCACATCGAAGATGGGAGCAGTCTCATCCTTGTTGATCGCAACGATGATATCGGACTCCTCCATACCTGCCAGGTGCTGAATGGCACCGGAAATACCTATTGCAAAGTATACGTTGGGACGAACGGTCTTACCGGTCTGACCCACCTGCAGATCCTTGGGCTTCCAGCCTGCATCAACCACTGCACGGGAGCAGCTCACCTGACCGCCCAGAACCTCTGCCAGTTCCTCCAGCATCTTGAAGTTCTCAGGGCTTCCCATTCCACGTCCGCCGGATACCAGAATCTTGGCATCCATAATGTCCACGGTATTGGCAACAGCCTTTACTACCTCCATGATCTCTACATACTTGTTGTCAGGAGTAAATCCGGGATTGAACTCTTCCACGTTTGCCTTTACGCCCGCTTTTCTCTCGCGCTTCTGCATAACGCCGGGGCGTACGGTAGCCATCTGAGGACGGAAGTCAGGACACGCGATGGTAGCTATGGTGTTTCCGCCAAATGCAGGACGGGTCATCAGCAACTGGTTGTGCTTCTGCTCCTTACCAGGAACAGGAGCCAGCGGGAAATCACCGATATCCAGCTGTGTACAGTCTGCGGTAAGGCCGGTATGGATTCTCGCTGAAACGCGGGGACCTAAGTCACGGCCGATAGCGGTTGCACCTACCAGGAAAATTTCAGGCTTATACTTCTCGATCACGGAAGAAATTGCATGTGCGTAGGGCTCGGTTCTGTACTCCTTCAGCTCAGGGTCGTCCACCACGATTACCTTGTCAGCGCCGTACTCAGCCAGCTGGTCAGCCAGACCCTTAACGCCGCTTCCTACCAAAACAGCAGTTACCTCTGTGCCCAGATCTTCAGCCAGGTCTTTACCCTTGCCGATGAGCTCAAAGGCGATATTGTTAATCACATTGTCCACCTGCTGCGCGAAGACATATACACCTTTATATTCTTCTAAATTCATTGTTTCTTCTCCTTCTGCCGGGAACTTTCGTTCCTTCCGGCGGTCTTATAAATTTATCTGCATCATTAGATGACATGCTTCTCTTTCAACTTGCCTACAATGTAGTCAACAGACTCAGCGGGATCCAGGTTCACCTTCTCGCCTGCGCCCTTTCTCACCTTATCGGAAGCCTTTGCGATCT
>JAFLRO010000082.1 GCA_022511425.1 Acetatifactor sp. | reverse complement strand
AACCGACGGCTGCTCTTGATCCATTGGCCGAATATGAAATTTATAAGCAATTTGAACAGCTTGTATCCGGCAAGACTGCCATTTACATCTCACATCGTCTTTCAAGCTGTCAGTTCTGCGACCATATAGCTGTGTTCGACGGAGGCTGTGTCAAGGAGTATGGAACCCATGCGGAACTGGTTGGCAAAGAGGGAGGGATTTATGCGAAAATGTTTGCTGCTCAGGCACAGTATTATGTTTCGTAGTCCGGTGTAGGTGCTGATGATTGCTTATTTAATATGTATATTATGCGAAGGGAGCAAAACGGAAACGAAACGGATAGCTGCGATTTTAATGAGTGTTTTTTATGCTTATTCCTGTGGGGCTGTGCAAAAACACAGACGACGAACAAAGTATTAAACCTGTGCCTGATTTTGTACCTTTGAACGAAATCGTAGAGGGACGTAAAGATATCTACCTGATCGTGAAAATCATTAAAAATAGCAGCTACTGGCAGGTAATCATTGATGGCGCCAAAGACGGTGGTAACGATTTCGACTGCAATGTTTATTGCAGTGGTTCCTATGTGGAGACCGACTGGGAATCTCAAGAAAAGCTTCTTGATGCTGCCGTTACTGCAGGGGTGGACGCAATTTTGCTTGCTCCCAACAATTCCGTCCTTCTTTCGGGAAAGATGGACGAGATCTATAATAAGGACATACCTATCGTGCTGGTCGATACCATTACCAATATTGACAGTTATGATGTATGTTATTTGACGGATAATCTAATGGCAGGTTAGAATGCAGCAGAGGAGATGATTTCTTTGCTGAGAAAGAACGGTACCTCTGACAGCGACAGCATACAGGTGGGGATATAAGTGGGAGCGACCTCTTCACTGACCATAATTGAAAGACTTTCAGGTTTTTTCAGTACTGGAGCAAAAATGCGCCGACCTCGTGGGAGATAATACCTGACATCAAGTGCAATGAGGGTAACGTAGATAAAGCGGTGGAGTGTGCCAAGGAACTGCTGGAATATCCAAATCTGAAGGGAGTATTCGGTACAAATAGCGGCTCAACAGTAGGATTTGCCAGGGCGATCAAGGAACAGGAACGAAAAGACTTAGCGTTAGTTGGCTTTGATTATTCCGAGGAAATAGCTGAGCTGATTGATTTTTTATGCGCAAAATTAAACTCATCACTTGACAATGTTGCATAGAGGTAATGGCCATAGAAAATAAATATTTTGCTGAGACGGACATAATGGAAGCCAAGGATTTTGAGGATCAGCGGCTTAAATTTCAGGAAGAGTTGGGGCCCGTTATGAAGAAGACCTTAAAAAGATTGCGGAGTTAAATCAATGAACTGCTCACAAATCATCTGACAAAGTCATACAACTGTATGTAGTGGAGACAGTGAAAAAGGTATGCTTTGGCAAGTATGTTTGTTGCAACGAACTATCATAATAAAAATATTGAAAAATAAACGTTTATTGGTATAATTATAATAAAGTTACGTTAATGCATAATAGTGACTTATAACAGCCTAAAGATAAAAGGAGAAAAAACATGAAAAACCAAAAGAAGTTAAAAAGACGTGCAGCGAAGCTTATGGGGCTGGCCATGGGCCTTAACACATAAGGCCCATGGCAGTTAAACAGGAATCGGGAGGATGCGTATGAAAAAAAATCGTTTACTTTTCCTGGCTACCTTCATGCTGTTGTTCAGCGCTTGTTCCGGGAAGCCGGACGAGACAGTGCAACCGGGCGCAACAGGAGTAAAAGAAGAGCAGATCGAGGAGGATCTGTATTCCATCTGTTGGTTTGGCACCGAAAATTACAGTGATCTTGGAGTCCTTCAGACCAGACAGGAGGGCGAGCACAAGGGAGTGAGTTATTTCTTTGACCCCGTAAGCGAAAGGGAGGTTCCCCTGTGCGTCAAGACCAACTGTTCGCATCAGGGTTATAGCTGGGGAAATACGAATCCGACATGCGATGCGTGTCTCAGCGAGGAAACGTCCTGCGTGGCCATCATAGGGGATGCCCTGTATTACGTCAGCCGTGATCCCGATGATGGGCTCTTTCGGAGGAAGATATATAGGGCGGATCCGGATGGCACAAACCGGAGAGTGCTGGAGGTCGTGGAGAATGCCGAGATATTTTCCTCCGGCTGCTATGTGGACGGGTATCTGATTTTCACATATTATACCCAAGACGCACAGGACGGAACAAAGCTGGAGAAAAATCAGACGGGAATCTGCCTCTACAACCTTGAGAGCGAGGAGGCGGAGTATATTACTGCATCGGAATATTACAACGCTATAATCAGCACAGCGACGGTGCAGGATAACTGTCTTTATTATCTATACCATTATTTAACAGAAGATTTAAGTAAAATCAGTTATGAAGACATGACGGATGAGTATAAGGAAAGTATTGTCAGGAGAGAACTCTGGTCATATGACCTGAACACGAAAGAACAGAGGCTGGTGGTGAAGGATGAGGAGAAGGCTATGGGCACGGCTTCTATCAGGTGGGGATATGCCTACCTGGAAGGGAGTGGCGGAGCTGAAACCCGCCTGATCAGATTGAGTACGGGAGAGAGCCGTGAACTGCCATTCGAAACGGTCCAGCACAAAAGCCAAGCGATGGGTGAAGAAGGGGTTTTTCTTTATGGAGGGGGCAGCATAGACCTATGGGAATTTGAAACCGGAGAAGTGAAGCATATCGGCGACTATGACGAGGATTGGGATATTACTTTTAACTACATCGGCCGGAAGTGGGTTTATGGCTGGAAGATCGAAAACGGACACGGAAGGATTTTCTATCTGCCAAAGGAGCAATTTATGAAAGGAGATTTGGAGTGGAAATATTTGCCTCAGGAAGATCAGTAGTAAAGCGTATTGTTTTAGCGTTGTTCCTCTGCCTGTATTTGTTGTGCGGTTGCGGTCATGGGAGCGGAGACGCTCCGGATGCCGGAAAGGAAATCTCAGACGGCATAATACCAGAAATTGCGGACAGTAACAAAGAGGAAAAGGACGGAACGGAGGAAGGACCTGCATCGGATCCGACAGAGAAAAAGGCTGGCGTGCATCCGGAGGATTATTATATTAAGTGGGCCGTTCCTCAAGGATGCATTGTATCGGAACTTACTTTGGATGAGATTAATTACAAGCTGGAACAAGCCGATGCCGGATATGGGCTGAAAATTGTAGAAATAGATGAAAGCGATTATCAAGCCAATCTTGATAAGAGCGGTGCAGACATAGCATTTATTGGGTTTGACATTGAGAACGCCAATGTGGCAGTCACCGGCTTGGAGGCGGGGAAATACGCATGCCTGGATGAGTTTTTGCAGGAAAGCAAGCTGTATGAAGCCATTCCGGAGCTGCTGTGGGATACAGTCAGATATCAGGGGAACATCTATTATGTTCCCAATGAAGCACTGCAAAACTATGGGGTTTGTGTCATCTTTGACACGGACAAGATTCCCCTGGAAAAAGCCGAAGCATTTGATGGAGACATTTTCTCCCTGGAGGAGTATTTGCCGGAAGGGGAATGCTTGTATTATTGGTGGGGCGCCTTTCGTTTTGCAGAGACCTTTGGATACGTGTATGACAAGGGCCTTTTATTTTCATATGACGGGGGCGTAATAAATCCTTTTGAGGATGAGAGATGTGTTCGGTGGCTTCGGACAATCAACCAATGGTGTGCGGACGGCAAGGCAACCAGTGATCCACGCAAGGGGGAACAATGTGCCATTCAGCTGACTAACGATGTGGACGATACGGAAGAAAATACATATAAGTATGCCTGGAAGGGCAGCGCGTGTCCAAGACTAACCCTGTCTGTCGGCATTCGGGCCGATTCCCAAAAACAAGAGGAGGCCTTCCGCTTCCTGGAGTTGATCCACACAGATCCCTCCTATGCAAATTTATTGGTCTTTGGCAAGGAGATATTGGATTCCGGGGAAGCCCGTCAGGCCAATTGGGCGAGGCAGCTCATCTTTGGAGTGGATACGTTCGATTCGGAACTGCTGAGTGGTGCGAGCGGTCTCCGTCATTATGCATCCCCGGAAGAAAAGAAGCAGTATTATGAGGAGCACGTAATTGCATCTCCCTCACTGTACATGGACCTTCCAGAGGAGTGTCGTGAGGTAATGGCCATAGAAAATAAATATTTTGTTGAGACGGACATAACGAAAGCCAACGATTTTGAGAATCAACTGCTGAAATTTCAGGAAGAGCTGGGGCCCGTTATGAAGAAGACCTTAGAGAAGATTGCGGAGTTAAATCAATGAAATTGGTCACAAATCACCTGACAAAGTTATACAACCAGGTTAGGGCGCTGGACGGTTTCAGCCATGAATTTACGCCGGGCATTTATGGGCTCTTAGGACCCAACGGGGCGGGAAAGTCAACGCTGATGAACCTGATCACGGACAATCTGCGCCCCACCTCCGGAGAAATTCTGTATGATGGGGAGCCCATCCGGACGCTGGGGGCGGAATACCGGAGAAAAGTTGGGTTTATGCCCCAGCAGCAGACCCTTTATCCCGCCTTCACTGTGGAACGTTTTCTGTGGTACATGGCGGGCTTAAAGGGGCTGGGCCAAAAGCAGTCGAAGGAAGGCATAGAGAGTCTTCTCGTTTCGGTGAATCTGTGGGACGTAAGGAGCAGGCGATTGGGGGAACTCTCCGGCGGCATGAAGCAGCGGGTGCTGTTGGCGCAGGCTTTGCTTGGAAAGCCGGAGGTTATTATCTTGGATGAACCTACCGCGGGTCTGGATCCCAAGGAGAGGATCCGCATGCGAAATTTCATTTCCCGCGTTGGCTTTGAGTGCATTATTCTGATCGCTACGCACGTTGTTCCAGACATTCAGTTTATCGCTAAGGAAGTATTGATCATGGGCAGCGGAAGGATCATTGACGCCGGAGAATCAGGTGCGCTTTGTTCCAGGATCCACGGGAAGGTTTTTGAAATAGAGACTGACGATCACGGTTTCGAGGAGGTCATGCAGCGTTTTAAGGTCATTAATATTTTCCGGGACGGCGACAGGATCAAAGTCAGAGTACTTTCCGATCAAAAGCCCTTCGACTATAAGCATACTATTGTGAACCCTGACCTGGAAGATCTTTATATGCATTACTTTGAATAGAGGGAGACAGCGAAATGAGAATTTTTTTAAACGAATGTGAAAAAACATTTTGGAATCCCATCACGCTGTCTCTGTTTGTCATTCTATGCATTGCTAATGCCGTTCTGTTTCACTCCTGGGAAGAGAGCAAGGGGATGGTATACCGCCCGGAAGATTATAAAGAAGTTTATGGAGAACTGGAAGGAAAAGAAGCAGAAGAAGTCCTTTCTTATTTGCAGCAGAAGGGGGAGACAGGGGAGATTCGCACCCTGTTTTTGGTGGGTGCCGTCAAGTCGGAAGTGACGGACATTCTGGGTTACGGTGCATACGTGTCAAGTATTGTCAGCGCGGCAGATGATTTGCAGGCGGTCTCTATTTTTCAGAAGGAAGACTCTTTTTCCCTGCGCAGCGCAAAAAAAATTGCTGAGGTCTACAGCTCCCTGCCGGAAATTGAGACGAAGATAGATCCCGTGAGGGGCATAGTCATGGCTACGCAGTTTGGCGGAACGGATCTGTTGATATTTATCTTCCTTACGTATCTTGTTTTTTCCATGGTCACAAGGGAAAAGGAATTGGGGCAATTACTTTTGACGAGAACCACCCTTCACGGACATGCCCGCCACGGACTGAGCAAAATTTTCGTTTGCGGCATATCCTCCCTGTTGTCGGTCGTCGTATTGGAAATGACGAATCTGATTATGGCGTCAAAAAGATACGGTCTGGGGGATCTGGGGAGATCCATTCAATCCGTGCCGGAATATAAGGCGTGCGTCTTTCCCATTTCGGTAGGGGAGTTTATTGTTCTTCTCATTGTATTAAAAATTGCCATTTTATTTCTCATGTCGGTTGTGGTCTTTTTTATGGCATCTGTCAGCAATTCCCTGATGAAATTTATTTTGTTCTTCATGGCAGTGTTTGGAACGGAGGGGATCTTATATTTTGCAATCCCGGGCAATAGTTATCTGAGTCTTCTGAAATATGTGAATTTTTTTGCGGTATTTGGCTCCCATTTCTTATTGGGAAATTATCTCAACTTAAACTTCTTTGGATGGCCCGTATGGTATCTGCCCGTTTATCTTTCCGTGGCCGGAATGCTCTTAGTGCTGTTTGGCTGTCTGGGCGTCTGGGCCTATGCAACCCAGCCGGGAATAAGCGCGACGCGGAAGCCTGGGAGGCGAATCCGCCTGTTCCCGGAAAAAACGACCTCTCTCTTTCTGCAGGAAAGCTACAGACTTTTTTATTGCGAAAAGATTATTTGGATTCTGGTAGGCGCGGTATTGCTCCAGATTGCAACTTATCAGCCCATGAGGGAGTTTTTTGCAGACCAGTACGACGTATATTTTAAACAGTATATGTATCTGCTGGAAGGCTACTATGGGGAAGATAAGGAAAGGTTGATCCAGGCGGAACAGGAAAGATATGACGAGCTGACGAGAGACATGCAGACGGCGATTGCAGCCAATCCGGATTTCGCGGAACTGATCAATCAAAAATACTTGAATGAAACGCGCCAGTTTTCGG
This sequence comes from Acetatifactor sp., assembly GCA_022511425.1. GTDB lineage: Bacteria > Bacillota > Clostridia > Lachnospirales > Lachnospiraceae > Acetatifactor. The sequence continues at coordinate 5,193 of JAFLRO010000082.1, read as the reverse complement.
TGCTGCCAAGAGTCGAAAGTCATGCGGCATATCTGAAAGAGAAAGAGGGTGCCTTTTTATATGATACGGGATATCGTATTTTGACAAATGATGATATAGGAAAGGCAGACAACAACAGGCTAAGCATATGGGTGAACCTTTTGATGATTCTGTGTACGGGATTTCTTTTTTCCACGGATTATCAGACGGGAATGAATGATCTGCAGCGTGCCACGGTGAGAGGAAGGAAAGCACTTACGCTGAGGAAGGTACTGATTGGAGCCCTGGTTTTAACCGTTATTTTTGTCATGCTATATGTACCCTTTTTCTACAATGTATTGACCACCTATGGAACCAGGGGCATCATGTTTCCTGCCTGTTCCATGACTCACCTGCAATGGTGTCCCGCCTGGATATCCATATTTGGTTATCTGGCACTTATGTTGTTTTTTCGTTTTATGTTCCTTTTTGGGAAAATGCTTCTTATGTTTCTGATAGCAACAAAGGTAAAAAGCAGTGCTTATACCATTGTTATATGCGCCGGTTTGTACGTTGCGCCATTGTTATTGTTTTATTTGATATAAAAACAATTCTTAGTATTGGCATCTCTCGAAACTCCCGGTTCCTGCGTTGCCTGAAACCCATTATCCGCGATCGTCAAAAATACCTTTTTGCTGGCTCGTTCTATCAGCTTTTCAAAGTTTGCTTCACCAAAGTCTAGCTCTCTGCCGCATTTTCCGGCGTATTACTCATTTTATCGCTTTTAGGGAGAAGAGTGTAATCTCTGGTTGATTCCAGAGATTTCTTTTGTTAAAATTGAGTAGCAACAAAATGTGTCAGTGGGTGTGAATAGTATTGAAATCTTAGAATGCAATAATGCAGTGATAACAACAAATCAGGAATGGGATGAAAGGGGCATGGACATGCAGAAGAGACGTTTGGGGAAAACAGATCTAATGGTCAGTGAAATAGGTTTTGGCGGAGAATGGTTGGAGCGCCATCCTGAAGATGAGTCAGTGGAGTTGCTCAGATATGCAGGGGAAAAAGGCATCAACATTATTGACTGTTGGATGCCGGATCCAAAATCAAGGGATATTATTGGAAAGGCAATGTTAGGAAAGAGAGAGCAGTGGTATGTGCAGGGGCATATAGGCTCTACATGGCAGAACGGTCAGTATGTTCGCTCCAGAGATATGAAATATGTAAAGCCTGCTTTTGAAGACTTGTTAGAAAGACTTCAGACGGATTATATAGATTTAGGAATGATACATTATGTGGATTCCATGGAAGATTGGAATCATATCATGAATTCTGAATTTATTGAATATGTCAATGAGCTGAAAGAGTCTGGGAAGATACGTCATATAGGTATGAGTTCTCATAATCCTCAGATTGCTAAGCTTGCTGCGAAATCCGGGTTCATTGAGATGATACTTTTCAGTATAAATCCCGCCTTCGATATGCATCCTGCCAGTGAAAATCTGGATGATCTGTTTGCTGAAGAATATGATCAGAAGCTTACCGGAATAGATCCTGACAGAGTAGAATTATATAAGCTTTGTGAACAAAATGATGTAGGTATCACAGTAATGAAGGGATTTGCCGGAGGCAGACTGTTTGATGAAAAGCGTTCTCCCTTTGGTGTAAAACTTACTCCGATACAGTGCATTCATTATGCGCTCACCCGTCCGGCCGTTTCTTCGATTCTGTGCGGTTATGATACGAAAGAGCAGGTTGATGAGGCCCTGGCATATGAGACCGCTTCTACAGATGAAAAGGATTATGCGTCGGTCCTTGCCAATGCGCCGTATCATTCTTATAAAGGTGAATGTACCTATTGTGGACACTGTAAGCCGTGTGTAGTGAAGTTGGATATCGCAATGATCAATAAGTACTATGATCTTGCAACTATGCAGCCGGAGATTCCTGCGACTGTAAAATCCCACTATATGTTGCTTGAAAATAAGGCCTCAGAATGTATAGGCTGTCATGCATGTGAAGCCAGATGCCCGTTTGAAGTTCCCATTGCGGAAAGAATGGAGAAAACAGCAAAACTGTTTGGATGTTAAAAAAGTAGTAAAACTACAGTGAGTGATAATGTTATTATTACCAATGATCTGACGAAACGGTACGGAGATAAGAAAGCCGTAGACAGAATCAATATTCATGTGAACAAAGGCGAGATATACGGTCTTATCGGCAGGAACAGCGCCGGCAAGGAGCTTGCTTCCGTTAGGTCAAAAGTAGGAACCCTCATAGAAAATCCGGGATTATATCCGAATATGTCCGCTTATGAAAATATATAACTGAAATGTATCGTTATGGACAGAAACGAGGATAAATACATAAATGAACTTCTTTCTCTGGTGGAGCTGCAGAATACGGGAAAAAAGCAGTGAAAAAATTCTCAGCAGGAGTATATGAGATGTCGAAAGAGGAGTATATGGTGGTTAGAGAGGTGTTTCATCTCGACTGGGTCGAAGAGGGAGCGGAGATTGGTGAATTGATTATACGGTTCTGGATATCAGTCTGCTTTTTTCTTGTATACTCACCGCAATTTTTGTCATTGCTGAGCATGATAGCGGATTTATAAAAAATATCGCCGGACAGATCCCCAACAGAGGAATGCTTGCAATATCAAAGCTGTGCCCTATCGCGGTATACAGTTTCTGCATTATTACAGTTTTTTGTTTGACAGCCGCTCTCGCCGGTCTGATTTTTGTTCCTCATATCTTTAGCGGAAACATTCCTTTGCTGATTAAAATGATTTTAACCAAATTCCTGCTTTATATTGCAGTCGATACCATCATTCTTTTCGTATGCTCAACATCAAAAAATAAAGCATTCTCAATTGGAGTCAGCGTTGTATCGGGAGTGGGAGTGACAGGAACACTCTACAGTACGATTAGTCTATTTTTAAGCAAAATATTTGGCGGCATTGACATATCCATTGCAAAATTTTTCCCCGATGGAATCAATGGACAGATTTCGATGGCTTCCAATACCACAACTATTATTCAGGCGTTGATAGTTGCTGTGGTTTATATTGTGGTTTTCAGCTATCTTTCAAATTTGGCGATGAAAAAGCTTGATATAAAATAAAACGGAAAAGGATTACAAATTGGGCTATAACGCATAGGTAAAATCAAAATCTCACTAATACAGTAGAGGAAGGATGAATTGCATGAAAACGTCATCATTTCTGAACTAGTCATCAAGGATGAAGTGCAGGCAGCAGAGATTGACAAAGCCTGCAGGGCAGCGGGATTCGTTAGTGCGGGCCCAAGAGTTGACTGCTGATGAAATATAGGAACTTGTGATGCAATAGCAGGAGACACGTGATTATGTAGATAGGGATATTATCATGTCAGTCAAAATAGCAATCGTAGAAGATGAAGAGGAACTGCAGCATTATTATGGGAAAATGCTGGAGGACTGGGGGAAATTAAATAATATCCGGCTCATCATTACATCCATTGGGAGTTCAGAAGAGTTTCTGTTCAAATATGATAAACAGGAAATATTTGATATTATTTTTCTGGATGTATGCATGAAAGACATGAACGGCATGGAGTTGGCCCACAAGATCAGAAAGTATGATCGGAATGTGCATATCGTGTTCGTCACGGGAAAACCGGAGTATGTATTTGAAGGATATGAGATAGGAGCGATCAGGTATCTGGTAAAGCCTGTCGATGAGAGGAAGCTTGCGCAAGCGCTGGATGCCTGTATGGAGAAAATCAGGGAACACGCTGAGGATTATCTGACGATCAAATATCTTGGAGAGAATCTGAAACTTTCAAGGAACGACATCATATATGTAAAAGTGGATGGGCATTATCTTCAGATGCAGACAGTGAGCAAGTGTTATGAGTGGAAGGCCAGTCTTAAGGAAATGTTTTCAAAGCTTGATTCTGACAGATTTGTCATGGCGAACCGTTCTGTGGTGGTAAATCTTGAGCATGTGAACAAGATCACCCGAGAGGAATGTATTCTTGAGAATGGGAAAGCGATACCGGTCAGCCGCGGCGCATTTGGTGTATTAAACGATGCATTCATGAGATATTATTTTAAGTGATTTCAAGAATGAGCTGACCAGTATCAGGAGGCAGAGAATGTTTCATTTTGGAGATAAGAAGTATCTGAATTATCAGGTGGAAGTCATGTCAAGACAGGTGGAAGAGGTTAACGGGATTTATATGACAATGCGTGGCTGGCGACATGATTATCATAATCATCTCCAGAAACTGAAAGCCCATCTTGCCTTGGGACAGATTGAGGAAGCCGAAAAATATCTGAATGAGCTTGAGGAGGACCTTGATGGCATCAAGGTGAAATACACTACGGGAAATGTCAGCTTGGATGCTATATTGAACAGTAAGCTGAGTGTTGCGGAGAAAGAGAAAATTCATATAAATTGCAAGGCAGAAGTGGGAGAGAATCTGGCGATTGCGGACATTGACTTATGCGTTATTATGGGCAATCTGATTGATAATGCAGTTGAATCCTGTCGGAAGATGCCAAAGGATGCTGAGAGGTTTCTGCGAATCTATCTATGTATCCGTAAACAGCAGCTGTATATTGCTGTGACCAACTCCACCGGTGAAGTGATTAGGAAACTGGATGCAGAGTACATCTCAAATAAGCGTGGCGACCATGGACATGGCTTAAAACGAATTGATATTGTTGTAGATAAATATAAAGGATATATCAGGCGGGCCAATGAGCCGGGTGTGTTCTCCACTGAGATCATGCTTCCGCTGTGACAGATCATGGTATGTCAGAAGTTTGTACCAGGACGGCAGATACATCAGTAAGGATTAAGTTCGTGCACGAAAAAATACAATTCGTGCACGTTTTCTTTTTTAAAGATTAAATGTGTTAGAATTTTCATTGTAAGCGGATACTCACTCAAAGCGAACATCGAATATCGGTCACAGGTTATGCTGATAGTAGGACATGCTTTGTAAACATCAGGAGAGAACGTATGAAAGAAAAAGGAAAGAAATATACAGTATTCAGCAATGTACGGTATGTGTACCGGACCCTGTATGAAGTGAACCCCAAGATGAGAATTGCAGTGTATGGCACAGTATTTTTTCAATCTTGTGGGGCGCGTGGTAGGGACGGTTACGCTTGCGGCAGCAGTTGCCAGTATTACGGAAAAAGGAAAAGTGAGCCACTATCTGATGGTTATGGCGGTCATGCTGGCGG
>JAFLRO010000081.1 GCA_022511425.1 Acetatifactor sp. | reverse complement strand
ATGGAAAGGCATGACAAAAATGCCAAAGCCGTTGTAGAGTGGCTTAGAACCCACGAGAAGGTGAAAAAGCTTTATTACGCCGGAATAGGGGGAATGATATCCTTCGAGCTGGACAGCGTGGAGACAGTGAAACACCTTCTGGAAGGCGTAAATATGATCATGTTTGCGGAAAGCCTGGGAGGGACTGAGACCCTGGTCACTTATCCGCTCACCCAGACCCATGAGTCCATACCTGAGGAAATCCGGCAGAAGCTGGGCATCAACGAGCGATTCGTTCGTATTTCCATCGGCATTGAGGATGTGAGGGATATTATTGCGGATCTGGCACAGGCTCTTGCTTAGGAGAAAATATGAAATTAAAATTTACAAAAATGCAGGCCTACGGGAATGACTATGTGTATATGGATGCCATTCATCAGAAAATAGAAAACCCGAATCTGCTTTCGAAGAAAATATCGGATCGTCATTTTGGCGTTGGGTCCGACGGGCTGGTGCTTATCTGCCCGTCGGACTGTTGCGATTTTCGCATGAGAATATTCAATCCTGACGGAACGGAGGCTGAGATGTGCGGGAATGCCCTGCGCAGTACGGCCAAGTTTATCTATGTCCATGGACTGTCCCGGAAGGAGGAGCTGATCATCGAGACGCTGGGAGGACATAAGGTTGTCAGGCTGTTTGTGGAGGCCGGCGAGGTGTGCAATATCCGCGCCAGTATTGGGCAACCGGAGCTTTCCGCCAAGAAGGTTCCCGTTGTCACAGAAGGGGATACCTTTCTAAATCAGCCCTTAAAGGTTGCGGATAGGGTGTTCATGGCTTCCTCTCTCTCCTGGGGAAATCCTCATACCGTCTTGTTTGCGGAAGATGTACAGTCGCTGGATGTGGAAAAATATGGCCCTCTGGTGGAACACATGGGATGCTTTCCCCAGCGCACCAACGTAACCTTCGCACAGGTGTTGGACGAGAGTCATATCACGATCCGGGAGTGGGAGCGGGGAACAGGTGAGACACTGGGCTGTGGCACTGGCTGCTGCTCTGCCGTTGTGACGGCAAACCTGCTGGGTATGTGTGGACGAAAAGTGGAAGTCCTGCAGCCGGGCGGCGCGATGAATGTGGAGTGGGATGAGCAGGATGTGGTGCATATGTTAGGACCGTCCCATGTGGTTTATCAAGGAGAATATGAATATGAAATTGAACAAACTGCTTGAGGGCGTGACACATGACCCTGTAGTCGGAGCAGAGGATTTGGAGATCACCGGCATTGTTTATGATTCCAGGAATGTAATTCCCGGCTGCCTGTTTGTGTGCCTGCGGGGCGAGAAGGTGGACGGGCATGCCTTTATTTTGGATGCAGTCCGGGCGGGAGCCGCGGCTCTTGTAGTGGAAGAACTGCCGGGAGAAGCTATGGAGGCAGTGATGGTGCGCGTGTCGGACAGCAGGTCTGCGTTGGCTCACATTTCCGCTGCATGGTTTGGAAATCCGGCAGAGCGGATGACTATGATCGGTATAACGGGCACCAAGGGTAAGACCACCACCGCTCACATGATCAAAAAAATCCTTGAGAAGTCGGGACAGAAGGTCGGTATGATCGGAACGATTGGAGCCTTTATCGGTGAAAAAAAGCTGCCGGTGAAGAACACTACACCGGAATCCTACGAACTGCATTCGCTTTTTTCGCAGATGAGGGAAGAGGGCTGCAGCAGCGTGGTGATGGAGGTGTCTTCCCAAGGTCTGAAGCACAAGAGAACGGAGGGAATTCACTTTGACTACGCGCTGTTTTTGAATATATCTCCGGATCACATCGGAGCGGGAGAGCACGCGGATTTTGAGGAGTATATGGCCTGCAAAAAACTGTTGTTTTATCAGGCGGAGAGTACAGTGGTCAATATAGACGCTGATCACTGGAGTGAGGTCATATCAGGGGCAAAGAACAGGATCACGGTGTCCACCCGCCAAGGTGCAGATTTTTGTGGAAGTGACATAGAAAATGTATGGGAGCCCGGTCTGCTTGGCACGTCATTTCTTCTTTCTGGAAAGGCTGAGGGTCGCATTACGTTAAATATGCCGGGGCGTTTTAATGTGGAGAATGCTCTGGCCGCCATAGCAGTCACCACCGGCATGGGTGTTGACATGTCCCATATAACGGAAGCTCTGGCGGAGGTCAGTGTGAAAGGACGGACGCAGGTACTTAAGGAAGTGTCCCATTTTTCTACCTTTCTCATCGATTATGCCCACAATGCACTCAGCATGGAAAGCCTTCTGCAGACCCTTAAGGAGTATAAGCCGAGGCGTTTGATCTGTCTGTTTGGCGGAGGTGGGAACAAGCCGAAGCAGAGACGGTTTGACATGGGACTGGTGGCGGGAAAGTATGCCAATCTGACGATTCTTACCATGGACAATCCGCGATATGAAGAGATGGACAAGATCAACGAGGATATCATTCGGGGATTAAAGGTAAACGATGGGAAATACCTGATTATCGACGACCGGGAGGATGCAATCCACTATCTGATCGATCACTGCGACAGAGGTGATATGGTGGCTCTGATCGGGAAGGGACACGAGGAGTATCAGGAGGTAAAGGGTGTTAGGTATCCCTTTTCAGAGGCAGAGATTGTCGCACGATATCTGGAAAGAAAGTGAAAGTAGCTTATGATATCAATTTATGTCACTATGGCACAATAGGTAAGTCATTAGTTTTATGAGGGGGCAATGCGCGTGAAACGGTATGCATTTATTATTTTAACGGTGCTGATCCTTTGGCGGGCGAATATGAATGTGTCCGCGTCCCAAATGCCAGGTGAAGCGGAAGAATTGACGAATCAGGTAAAGATTGAATGTGCAAACAGTGCAGTTCTCACTGACGGCAATGAGGTAACCTATACGAAAATCACCGATGGGAACTCTGTGGTAATTAGCTCCGATGTGGGGATTGCCTCTCTGTATGTTATATTCGACCGCATTTACGGCGAGTGGACTCTGTCTGACGGCACGGTGAATGTGGTGTGTGGAAAGAATGATTTTTTGCACGAGTATATTGATGTTTCAGAATTATTTGACGATTTACCCAAAACGCTTACACTGACATTCTCTGGTCATGACTGTTCGCTTGCGGAGCTACATATATTCGGTGACGGTGAGGTACCCGCGTGGGTGCAGCAGTGGGAACCGCCCTGTGAGGAGGCAGACCTCATGCTGACCTCTACCCACATTGATGATGAGCAGCTCTTTTTCGCAGGGATATTGCCGTATTATGCCGGGGAGTGCGGGCTTGCAGTACAAGTAGTATATTTTACCGATCCTTTTACCTATCATGATCGCCCTCATGAACAGCTCAACGGATTGTGGACAGTGGGTGTGAGAAATTATCCTGTTTCGGGAGAGTTTAAAGATACATTTTCGAAGTCAGCAGAGGATGCTTATGCCCATCAACGGAAAGTAGGATTCGAGCGCGAGGATATGGTGCGTTTTCAGGTACAGATGATAAGGCGTTTTCGACCCCATGTGATTGTCGGACATGACATCGACGGGGAGTACGGTCATGGGCAGCACATCATTAACTGTGAGACTTTGATGGAGGCTTTGGATCTGGCGGCAGATGCTTCATATGACCCTGATTCCGGCCTTGAGTATGGTGTTTGGGATACGCCGAAAGCTTATATCCATCTGTGGGAGGAAAACCCCATTGTCATGGATTGGGACGAACCTCTGGAGGCCTTCGGCGGAAAAACGGCGTTTCAGGTCTCGCAGGAAGGTTTTCTGTGTCATAAATCCCAGCTGTGGACCTGGTTCAAAGGATGGATATTTGGAAAAAACGGTGAGATTACAAAAGCGTCGGAAATCAAGACCTACTCGCCCTGTCTATATGGACTTTACCGAACCAATGTAGGTCTTGACGATGTGGGTGGGGATATGTTTGAAAATATTCCCCAGTCCTATGCCGAGATTGAAGCCGAGGAAATTCGGCGGCAAGAGGAGGCTTTGGCGGAGGAGATGGCATCTAAAGAGGAAGCAGGACGGGAGGAGAGTCCTGATGATTCCGAACAAGAGGTGACTCAGGAAGAGAATCAGGAAGAGAATCACACTGAGGACAGTTCAGCACAGATGCCTCATTCAGAATCGATTGATACATACAGCACAAATGAAACGGGATTAAATATCTACGTTGGAATAGCGCTTATTGCAGTATCTGTTATTGCAGTATCAGTATTGTATGTGCTGCTGAAGAGACATGAGAGAAATCGATAAGATTTTGGGGAGAAAAAGATTATTATGAAAAACTGCAATTTTTCGCTTATCATCCCATCTCTTAATCCGGATGAAAAGCTTGCACAGATCGTGTCTTCTGCCATTGCAGCCGGAATCGACGATATCATTCTGGTGGATGACGGCAGCCTGGAGGAAACGCGCCATTATTTTACCGAGCTTGAGGCGTCATGTTCTCAGGTGACACTTTTGACACATGAGAAAAATTGGGGTAAGGGTGCTGCGCTCAAAACTGCGTTTTCCTACTTTTTGGAGAATAGAAAAGGTCGGGACGGTGTTGTGACTGCTGACGGCGACGGTCAGCACAGAATAGAGGATATATTGGCCTGTGCCGATGAGATGACTGGCGGAGAGCACGCTGTGGTGCTGGGCTGCCGCAACTTTAATCGGGAGAACGTTCCGGCAAAGAGTCGTTTTGGCAATAAAATAACATCGCTGGTGTTCCGGCTTTTCTTTGGAATGAGACTGTCAGATACACAGACGGGATTGCGTGCGATACCTACTGAATATATCACAATTCTGTTGGAGGCAAAGGGCAGCCGGTATGAGTATGAGACCAATATGCTGCTTCTGATGGGGCAGCGCCATATACCTTACCGTGAGGTGAAGATTGAGACAGTTTATTACGATGGAAACAGTGCTACTCATTTTCGGCCAATCTACGATTCCATACGTATATACGGACTTATCATAAAATATGCTGCCAACTCGCTCGCTTCAGCGCTTGTGGACATCCTTATGTTCTATCTTTTGGGACTGTTTGTCTTTACAGGGAGCGATTGGATGGCAGTACTTTTATGTATCATCGGAGCGCGTGTGATCTCTTCCATTGTTAATTTTGCAATGAATAAGCGCTTTGTATTTGAAAATCGCTCCAATATCGCGCGTGCATTTTGGCGCTATGTTTGTTTGGCTTTGCCTGTAATGCTTGCATCCTGGCTTACTGTATATGCTCTGTCGAAGTTTGCAGGGTTGGGTCATCTTGGGCGTACAATATTGAAAGTACCCGTGGATACTGTGCTTTTTCTTATAAGCTTTCGAGTACAGCGCATATGGGTATTTGCTGATAGGCAGCAACTGGGGAGGAACGAGATCAATGGAAGAAAGTAATATTCGAAAAAGGCGTAAAAGCCGTATGGCAACGATTATTGGGCGGATGTTTCTCGTTTTGTTTTCGCTGGTATTTATTCTTGTGTTTTCTGTGGTGGCTCTCTGTCATACACTTCTGACGGGACCCAGTGCTACGGTGCGCGATAAGGTTGTTCTTTCCGCCATGCAGGCCAGTGCGACCAAATGGCTGCCGGGCCTGTTTCTAAGTGATGAACTGGTGGATGAAATCTGTGCCCGCAGCGCTGATGTACAGGAGGAAGTCATTCCGATGAACGCGTTTAGCGGAAGAACCGACTCGGAAGATATTTTCGCGGATTCGTCCGATACATCCGTCAACGAATTTACAGACGAATGGGCGGATGCCATTGACGGAATGATATACAAGACATATAACGGCTCTACTTTTAGAGCGTATATTCTCATTGTTAAAGATCCGTCCCGAATATATGTGGGTACATCCAGCGATTATAAGAGCGGCAAAATCGGTGCGGACATATTTAGCATCGTTAAACGGGAAGGCGCTGTTGCAGCTATCAATGCCGGGGAATTTTCAGATACAAACGGAACGGGTACGGGCGACAACCCCATAGGGCTGACTTATTCCAAGGGAGAGTGTGTGTGGAATGACAATTTGAAACGCACCTTTATCGGTTTTGATGAGGACAATGTGCTCCATGTATATGAGTCGATGACGCGGACGCAAGCAGATGAACTAGGAATAAGGGATGCAGTCTCTTTCCAGACAGGCAATAGACTGATAACCAACGATGGTGAGAATGTAACGCTCCATTATGCAGAGGGTAATGTTGGAATGGCACAGCGCACGGCCATTGCACAGCGTGCTGACGGTGCAGTGATTTTGGTTGTGACGGACGGACGCACTGCAAGCAGTCTCGGCGCGACCAGAAATGATATTATTGATCTGCTGGCTTCCGAGGGCGCAGTGGTGGCAGGAATGTTGGACGGCGGTTCTTCTACGATGATGTATTACGAAGATTACTATACAAAATATGACATAGACACGGAAGGGTTGGATGAATACCAACGTCAGGGATTGACAAACAGGTACAAGGCTTTTACAAAGCCTCGTCATATGCCCACTTATTTTATGGTGGCACCTGAATCCTAAGAAAGGCAGTTGTATATACATGGCGGAGAAAAAGGAAAAAAACGGCGGTCGTCGTATACCGATTTTTTATATAATTTATTTGATTGTGATGCTCGCAGTGATTATTACCGTGATAATACTGCTGGGGATCGTGAGGAACAGGTTGGCTGAATATGAGGCTGCACAGCCCAGATATGTGGCAGAGGAGATGTATGCCCGGTATTTTGAGCCGATTGATTACGCCAGTCTGCTGGCTGACGCACAATATAATGCGGGGGAAGCTGAGTTCGATGATATCGTTTCCTATCTCATGGATGAGATCGGAGAGGAGGAGCTGTCCTATTCAATAGGTTTGTCGAATGAACAGAATGAGATCAAGTACATGGTCAAGGCCGGTTCCAAGCAGCTTGCTGCTATAGTGCTGAACGTATCTGACAGGCAAACGGAACACGGATTTCAGACATATGAGTTTTCTCGTCTTGAACTGTATTTGAATACCGAGGCGTATCTGGAGGAATTGACCAAATTTGACGTAACGTTGGAGATCCCGACGGCATATTCGGTAAGGGTGGATGGTGAGCTCTTATCTGTAGAGTTTATCACCGGGACTTATGAGCCCTCTGACGTTATGAAGTATTATCCGCCGGATGTGCCAAAGATAGAGTATGCTGTCTACACAATAACGTCTCTTGAGAAGCTGCCGGAGGAGGTAGTAGTTACCGATTTTGAGGGAACAGAGGTCGAAGTAGTTTTTGACGAGGAAACTTGCACATATAGGTGTGGTCTTGCATACAGCGAATTGATGGAGGCTGAATACTCGGAATTTGTGACGAAAGCTTTAAAAGGATATGCGGCATATGTGCAGGCGTCGAAGGATGTAACACTCGGAAATATCAAAGGTTATTTTGACACGAGCTCTGACGCATACGCCGATGTAGTGGCGGCAGGTGGTAACCGTTGGATGGTAAGAGAGTGGTCGGGCATCGACTTTGAAAATGTAAATGTGGGTGAGTTCTATATACATACGCCGGAGATCTTTTCGTGCAGAATCTCTTTCACTCAGCTGCTTCACCGCGCTGGTAAGGAGGACTATGTTGATGTCATTGATATGTATGTGTTTCTGCATTTAACGGATGATGGGTATAAAATTTATGATTGGTTCAATGCATCATAAGCTGGAGGAGAGGCAGTGAAGCATTCTATCAGGCGAAAATTTTCGTTAATCTTTATCGGGCTGATGGCAGGCACCGTTCTTCTGTGCTGGTTAATCAACACTATCTTTCTGGGACAGTATTACACTGCAACCAAGACAAAAATCATCTACGACGCTTACAATACCATCCGTCAGGTGGCTAACAGCGAAATATACAGTACGGAAGAATTTGCCAGAGAACTTGATAACATATGCGGAAGGTTCAATATCACGGTCTGTGTCATGGATTCCAACTCCCAGACAAAATATGTTTCTTTTAACGGTGGCCGGGAATTGGAGTCGCAGCTTCTTGGCTATATTCTGGGTTTTTATTCCGGTACAGTGGAGGTTCTGGAAGAGGGCGACGACTTTGTACTGCAGCGACTGACATCAGGGGATAATGAATATCTGGAAATGTACGGAAGACTGAGCACAGGTATCTCCTTTATCATGCGGACTCCCATAGAGAGCATCAGAGAGAGCGCCAAGATTGCCAATCGTTTTTTTGCCTATGTGGGAGTGCTTGGCACTGTGGCAGGCGGCATTATTATCTGGTTTGTGGCAAGGCGGATTACCAGACCCATTCTGGAGTTAAACCGTATCTCGGAACAGATGGTTCATCTGAATTTTGACGCCAAATATACCGGGAAAGCAAAGAACGAAATAGATCTGCTTGGCGAAAACATCAACAAGCTGTCCGCGTCGCTGGAGCGATCCATATCAGAGCTGAAGACAGCAAACAATGAACTTCAGAAGGACATAGAGCACAAAGAAGCTATCGACGAGATGCGCAAAGAATTTCTGGCCAATGTATCACACGAACTGAAGACGCCTATTGCTCTGATACAGGGCTATGCAGAAGGTTTGAACGAAGGCATAAACGACGATCCCGAGAGCCGCAGTTTTTACTGTGAAGTTATCATGGACGAAGCTGCAAAAATGAACCAGATGGTGCAGAAATTGCTGACCTTGAATCAGCTGGAGTTTGGAAATGATGTGGTGACTATGGAGCGTTTTGATGTGACGGCGTTGATTCAGAACTATCTCCAGTCAGCCGGAATTCTTACCAGACAGAATGAAATTAATGTCTGCATGGCGGAGTATGAGCCCATCTATGTATGGGCAGATGAATATAAAACGGAAGAAGTTTTCATGAACTATTTTTCCAATGCGGTAAACCACTGCAGCGGAGAAAAAAAGATTGCGATAACTCTGGAACAGCGGGAAGGGAAAGTGCGCGTAGGTGTATTTAATTCCGGCGACCCTATTCCGGACGAATCCATGCCTCATCTCTGGGAAAAGTTCTATAAGGTAGATAAGGCAAGGACCCGGGAATATGGAGGCAGCGGTGTTGGCTTATCTATTGTCAAAGCAATCATGGAATCCATGAACCAAAGCTATGGCGTGGAGAATTTTAAAGACGGCGTACTGTTCTGGTTTGAGCTGGAGACCGTGAATGAGGGTGGCTGCTAAAATCAGAGATGTTTTTTACTGTATGCTAGTGGACTATCTGATTTGGATGAAAGGAGTATATGAGGATAGAAGAGGAAAGAGAATATACAAAGGTTTTACTGGTAGGATTGGATACTGGAGAGGAGAGGGAGTTCGAGCACTCCATGGAGGAACTGGCCAGTCTGGCAGAAGCCGCTTATAAACAAGTAGCGGGCATCATTGTTCAACGGATGGAGGCAGTGAACAAGTCGCTGTATATCGGTACCGGAAAGGTTGTCGAGGTGCGGGAGTATGCGGAGGAGTGCGGAGCGGAGGAAGTGGTATTTAACGATACACTCACACCCTCCCAGGTACGGAATCTGGGGCGGGAGCTGGAATTGCCGATTCTGGATCGCACCAACTTGATTCTAGACATCTTTGCGCTTAGAGCCAGAACTCGCGAAGCGAAGCTGCAGGTGGAGACTGCCAGGTTACAGTATATCCTGCCGCGCTTGGTGGGTATGCGGGAGAACCTGAGTCGTCAGGGTGGTACTACCGGAAGCAGTTTGAGTAACCGGGGAGCCGGAGAGACCAAGCTGGAACTGGACAGACGAAAAATCGAGCGTCGCGTAAGTGAACTTCGGAAAGAACTGGAAAACATTGCCAAGGTCAGGGAGACCATGCGGAAGAAGCGGAACGGTTCTGCAGTGCCGCAAGTAGCGTTGGTGGGTTATACCAATGCCGGAAAATCCACCATCATGAATCATATGGTGGAGCTGTATGGGGAGAGCCCTGAGAAGACGGTTCTGGAGATGGATATGCTTTTTGCTACCTTGGAAACTCAGGTGCGCAGTATACACACAGGTGACAACAAGCCTTTTTTCTTGGTAGACACAGTGGGTTTTATCCGTAAGTTGCCCCATGGTCTGGTAAAGGCTTTTCGCTCCACGTTGGAAGAGGTACGTTATGCCGATGCGTTAGTGCAGGTAGTGGATTTCTCCGACGAGCATTATAGAGAGCAGATGGAAGTGACAGCGGAGACTTTGAAGGAACTGGATGCAGGTGATATTCCGCAGATTGTTGTTTATAATAAGGTTGATAAATGTCAATCAGAGCAGCTGCCAAGAAGGCATGGGAATCAGATATACATGTCGGCATCACGGAATCTCGGTCTGGAGGAACTGATTACAGCGATCAAAGAGACGGTTTATGCAGATCGTGAGGAAGTCTGTTTTTTGATTCCCTATGAGAAGGGGAATGTTACATCCTATCTTATGGAAAATTCTACTGTATTAGAGCAGGAATACCGGGAGGAAGGTGTGTGGCTGCGTGTAAGCTGCCATAGGAACGATGCTGAGAAGTACAGAGTATATTGGTGTGCCAATACGGAGTAGTTTTCCACATTTTGGTAATGATACAGTCAGACAAACATAAATTGACGGAATACACATTTTGACTAACTATTTCAGGCTTTTGCCGCCAACTTATTTCATGTTGGGTGCCTGCACTATTAAAATAATTGTGTTATAAATATAATTTTTGACATTTTCTGTACTTGTCTCTGGCAAAAATGTGTTGTATGATGATAGGGAGAGTTGCTTCTCATATACAGGAGGCATAAAATGAAAAAGAGTATTACTTTAACTCTGGCAGCAGCGGTAATGGTTCTTGGGCTGGCTGGCTGCGGAGAGAACCAAATACCGGAGCTGACGGATGAACAAACTCAACTACTGGGAGAGTTTACTGCTTTTACGCTGATGCGATATGACGCAAACAATAGAAGCCGGCTTGTGGACTACACGCTGTTAATTACGCCCCCTGATCCGGAACAGACGCCTGAGCCCGTACCTACCCAGAAACCCGGCGGCATGGATCCGGTGGACGATACACCGGTAATTGGAGCTAACGGACAGGCAGGTTCATTGGGTTACGGTAATATAGAAGAAACATTGGAACTGCCTGATGGAATCAGTGTGTCATTTCTTGACTACGCACTGTACAATCGCTATCCTGAGGGGGATACCATTTTTGGCATGACCGCGACAGAGGGAAAGAAGCTTCTTGTACTTAACGCTTCCATTTCTAATGCATCCGGGCAGAACCAGGCTGTGGATCTGCTGCATGCGGCAACTGAGTTCCGAATTACGGTTAACGGAGACTTTATCGGCAGGGCATTTCTGACAGGATTGGAGAGTGATCTATCCACCTTTGAGGGAACTGTTTTGGCAGGAGAAAGCGTAGAAACCATGCTGGTGATAGAGGTGGACGAATCGGTGGCTGAGAATATTACCTCGATTTTGGTAAATGTCAAAAATGGACAAAATGCATGTGCAATTCAAGTTTTTTAGTGTAGAATACTGTCTTTTGTTTAATAGAATAAAGTGATGAAGTCATGAGAGCGCCTGTTTTAGGGCGCTTTTCTGATTCGACTTGAATTGTTTAAATAAATCCAAAAAAATAGTAAAATGGTGTTGACAAGTGTCATGCAGGGTGCTATACTCAGTTTCGTTGTTGACCGGGAAGCCGGGACAGCATGGTAACCGGGAGGTTACAAAAATAATATTAAAAAGTTGTTGACAAATCAAGAGCAGCTGTGGTATTCTATTAAAGCTGTTCCGATTGAAAACAGCAGTATTTGAAATATGCTCAGCATATTTCCTGCTGTACAAAATACAGCATTGTACAAAGTACAGCATTGAACCTTGACAAATAAACAGTAATGCAACCCTGAAGATTCCAAAGCGGTCAAAGCAGCATTGACGGTCAAAGTGAATGCACAGTATAAGACCGCAAAGAAATTCAGAGAACAAAACAAACCTAACAGTAATTAGGATAAGCCAGAGGATTCTGGCAGGACAACTTTTAAACATGAGAGTTTGATCCTGGCTCAGGATGAACGCTGGCGGCGTGCTTAACACATGCAAGTCGAACGGACTTTAGATGAAACCTAGTGATTTTAAAGTTAGTGGCGGACGGGTGAGTAACGCGTGGGTAACCTGCCTCACACAGGGGGATAA
>JAFLRO010000080.1 GCA_022511425.1 Acetatifactor sp. | reverse complement strand
GGAAGGTCTGGAAGTAAGAGAAAGATTCAATGTTCGGTTTTGAGGGTACAAACCTTTTACATGAATCACGGAAAGAGTAGAGTTTCTACTCTTTTTTTGTTATAATCAGATAACGGCGCTTGGCGCCGGAATGGACAAACATATATATTGACAGCGGAGACAATTTAATATGAAAATTTTACTTGTTGAAGATAACGAGGCGATTATCATGGGGCTGGAGTATCTGCTAACTCAAGAAGGATATCAGGCTGAAACCGCAAGAAGTATTAAAGAAGCTTATAGGGTGGTTGAGAGGGATACTGTAGATTTGATCTTGTTGGATATCTCTCTGCCTGACGGAAATGGCTTTGACTTTTGCAAAGATATAAAAAGAGCTAGTGACATACCTGTCATATTCTTGACAGCCAGGGAAGAGGAGATTGATGTGGTGAAAGGTCTGGACATGGGAGCAGATGACTATGTTGTCAAACCCTTTCGCAACCGGGAACTGATATCTAGAATTAAAAATGTACTGCGCAGAAATGGCAAGGGAGTAATGCTGCTTCAATGCCGGGATATCACCCTGAACCTGGAGACGGGAAAGGTCAGCCGCGGTGATAAGGATATTGTGTTGACAAAGTTGGAATACAAAATTCTCTCCACCATGCTTGCCTATCCCGGCAAACTGTTTACCAGAGAGGAAATTCTGGCGGGTATCTGGGATATATCCAATAACTTTGTGAATGACAATACTCTTTCGGTGACTATCAAAAGAATTCGTGAAAAGTTGGGGGATGAGGATGGTATGATCATAAAAACGGTACGTGGTATGGGTTATCGCATAGAAAAATAGTTTATGCCTGTAAATGAATGAACGGAATGCGATTCAATGGAGGGAAGGAGTATAGTCTTGAAACTTACCTGGAACAAAAAACTGAAAAAGCTTAGCATAATGTTGGCAGCCTCCGGCCTGTTAATGTTGTTGTTCTGTAACCTGATTCTGGTCAGATTTCGCGTCGGCCTGAACCATGAATATAATATGGCGCTGGCATCACTGGTGGGTAGTGTGATGGAGGAATATCCTAATACACAGATGGACGATTTGATTTCAATGCTGAACGGGCAGGATAACGTGGAAAGCGGAGAGCAGCTTCTGCGGCAATATGGGATCTTTACGGAAGACGAAAATTCTGTCTTTGCGACTCAGGCGAAACGGATGACAGCTCTGCAATGGGAGATGAATCTGATTTTTGTAGCGCTGGCTGCGGTGCTGGTCGGAATGGTCTTTATCTATCTGAGCAGACGACAGGCGCATATTCTCAAAATATGTGATTATATGGAGGAACTTGTCAGGGGAAACTATGGGCTGGATATCCAGGACAATAGTGACGATGAACTCAGTGGATTGAAAAATGAGGTTTATAAGCTGACTGTATTTTTCCGTGAGCAGGCGGAGCGTGCATCAGCTAATAGACGTGCCCTGGCGGATTCTGTAGCAGATATCTCTCATCAATTGAAAACACCGCTGACTTCCGTGAGAGTATTGTTGGACAACCTGTCTGATAACGAAGATATGGATACTGATACCAGACACCGTTTTCTGGAGGAGATCAGTGCACAAATATCCGGCGTTACTTGGCTGGTGACAACACTATTGAAATTGTCCAGGCTGGATGCAGGAGTAGTAGAACTGGAGGAAAAACCTTTACAGCTTCAAACTCTGGCGGAAGATATCTGTGGTCGGTTGGAGTTGAATGCGGAGCTGCGGCAGGTGAAACTATGTATGGAAATTCCCGGACAGATTACTGTGAAAGGGGATGAGCAGTGGCTGACGGAAGCTTTTTTAAATGTTGTAAAGAATGCCATTGAGCACAGCGATCCGGGAGGAAGGGTCATACTTGCAGTAAAGGATAATGACGTGTATACACAGCTGACTGTACAGAATTGGGGAGAGGTGATTCCTGAGGAGGAACAGAAGCATCTGTTTGAGCGTTTTTACCGTGGCAGCACGGCAGGAAAAGATAGCATAGGAATCGGTCTTGCATTGGCAAAGGAAATTCTGGTGCGGCATAATGGTTACATCTCGGTGGAATCAGAACCGGAACAGGGAACAATTTTTTATATAAAATTTTTAAAAAGTCACTGAATTGTCATTTTCATCTTCTAAACTGACAGCTGTAAATAAGAGGACTGCTACAGGCATGAGTTCTGAGATGAAAACCAAAACAATGGTTTTACAGAAAGGCTTCACATGAAAGCTTTTTATAGAAGGATCTTACAGAAAAACCATGGAATGGTTTCAGAGAAAGCCGCCACTGGTCTGTGTGGACCTTGGGCATGCTGGCAGCGGGAAGAATATGGAGGATGACATGGAGATACTGAGAACGGAACATTTATGCAAGATTTACGGCGAAGGAAGCAATCAGCTCACAGCGGTGAACGATGCAAATCTTTCTGTGGTACAGGGAGAATTTGTGGCCATTGTGGGTAGTTCGGGAAGCGGAAAGTCCACGCTGATGCACATGCTGGGCGGTGTGGACAGGCCAACCTCCGGCAAAGTGCTCATAGAGGATCAGGATATCTATAAGCTGAAGAATGACCAGTTGGCAATATTCCGCAGACGGCAGGTAGGGCTGATCTATCAGTTTTATAACCTGATTCCCGTGCTGGATGTAGAGGAGAATATGACGCTGCCCTTAGAGCTTGATGGACGTAAGGTGGAGAAGGAGACGGTCAGGGAATTGGCAACAACTCTGGGTCTTACAAAGCATATGCACCATCTGCCGAACCAGCTCTCCGGCGGTCAGCAGCAGAGAGTGGCTATCGGCAGAGCGTTGATAACCCGGCCCGCCATCCTCCTGGCAGACGAACCCACGGGTAATTTGGATACCCGGGCCAGTAATGAAATCATGGAGCTCTTAAAGCTGTCTAATCGGAAGTATAAGCAGACGGTAATCATGATCACCCATAACCTGGAGCTGGCAAAACAGGCGGACAGGGTGCTGTCCATTGAGGACGGCATTGTCAGCAGCGGGAAGGGGGCGGAGCAGCAATGAATGTGTTGAAGAGATGCTGTGTGCGCTCCCTGAAGGAGAATCGCAAGCGGACTATGGTGACTATCATAGGTGTGATTCTGGCAACAGCTCTGATCACAGGGGTGGCCTGCCTGGCGGAGAGCATGCGCCAGAGTCTGATTGTTTATGAGAAGCGGTCAAGCGGTGATTACCATTACTCCTTTTCCGATGTAAAAGGTGAGAGTCTGAAGTATTTTATAAATAATACTAGTGTTGAAAAGATTGGATTGGCTCAGAAGGTTGGTTATGCGGTGCTGGAGGGCAGTGAAAATCCGGATAAGCCATATGTGTGCCTTTGGAGCGCAGATATGGTCGGTTTGCAGTCCATGGCATTGAAACTGGTAGATGGAAGGATGCCTGAGAATGATGAAGAGCTGGTCATTAGCAGACACATTCGTTACAACGGCATGGTGGACTTACGGGTAGGGGATACCCTTACTCTGCAGGTGGGAAACAGGGTGTCAGAGGGTTTTGCCTTGGGGCAGAATAACGGTTACATCTACGAGGAAGAAGGGCTTGAGAATCTGTCTGAGAAAACCTATACTATTGTGGGGATTATAGAACGGCCGAACTATAATATTGAGCCCTGGACTGCGCCCGGATACTCTATCTTCACTTGTATGCAAACGGATATAGAGTCGTTTACAGAGTCCGGAAAATACGAGGTTTATGCCACCTACACCGGACAGGGATTGAAAAATGCTGTTCAGGTGACGGCAGGCCTTCTGGGTGTTCCCGATGATCTGTACCAGCGCTACAGCAGGAAAAGTCATCTAAGTACGGAAGAGTCCGCCCAGCTTACAAGGATTGCTTCTAATGTGCAGAGTAACCGGCGGTTGATCAGGTGGGAAACACTTCAGTTTTCTGATAGCACAGTAACCACACTTTACGGCATGGCGTTTCTGGCAGTGTTGATCATTATTTTGACCAGTGTGTTCTGTATCCGTAACAGCTTTGTGATTTCTCTGACTGAGAAGATGAAGCTTTATGGCAGGTTAGCCTCAGTTGGTACCACTTCAAAGCAAAAGCGGAAAATGGTGTACTATGAGGCGGCGTACTTGGGGATAATTGGTATTCCGTTGGGAATTCTGAGTGGAGTTCTGGCAACCTTGATTCTGGTGAAGGTGGTCAGCAGTCTGGTGGAGACAGCATTGGGAATGCCTCTGATATTCGGTATGTCGGTTCCGGCGGTGATTTTGGCTATTATTTTGTCAGGAGTGACGATTTTTTTATCCGCCATGCAATCAGCAAGAATGGCGGCAAGGATTTCTCCCATAAGCGCCATCCGCTCCAATAGCAGCGTGAAAATAAGCAAGAGGGAGTTGAAGTGTCCGGGAATTATCAATAAGATATTCGGCATTGGCGGCAGGATTGCATACCGTAATTTGCGCCGGGCCAGGAGGAGATATCGTACCACAGTAATTTCCATTGTGGTAAGTGTAGCGGTATTCATCGGTCTCTCCACCTTTGTACAGTTGATATGGATGGGTTCCGGAGTGTACTATGGGTCGATTCCCTATCAGATTCGGGTAACTTTGTATAACACGGATGGGGGCAATTATGAGAATGCCTTGAAAATTGCACAGCTGGAAGATGTACAGCAGGTGGAAATTCTGCGGGGGCCGTACTATTTGCAGACAGACATGGCTCAGGTGCCGTATACAGAGGAGTTTCGGCAGAAGCAATTGGCAGATTTTCCCTTTCCCTATGAGGAAGAATATTATATGGAGTCTTTTATGGTATATACATTGGGTGAAAGGGGATTTGAAGACTACTGTCGCAGTATAGGGATAGATGCGTCAGAGACATGGGATAAGGCTATTGTAGTTGCAATATCAGAGTATTCCTGGAAGGAAAATGGAAAGTATTATATTGAAGAGGAACAGATAGCGCAATACAAAAGCGGCGATGTAATTCACTTGACAAATACCACAGGCAGGATAGATGTACCGGGGGAGAAGGAGGCCGATCTGGAAGTGCTGGCACAGACGGATATACTGCCAATGGCACTATCCGGGGTCACTACGAATGTCATCAGGTTATTTGTAAGCGACCGGTGGCTGGACAGCAGTCCTTTTGCTCCCGATGAAAATCAGGCAGTACATGTATTCATCAGATGCAAGGATGCCGGTAATCTGGAGCAGACCATACGGAATGAGATTTCTCTGGGGAATATGACGCTGCATAATGTCGATGCCGAATACCGGGAGGTGCATAGTATGTACCTGGTGATCGCCATTTTCCTGTATGGCTTTATCACAGTGGTGGCGCTGATCGGCATTACCAACATCTTCAACACTATCACCACCAACATGGAACTGCGGGCTCCGGAATTTGCCATGCTGCAGTCTGTGGGTATGACCGGGAAGGAATTCCGGCGTATGATCTGGCTGGAAGGACTGTTCTATGGCGGCAAGGCGCTGATGATTGGCATTCCCATCGGGCTTGTAATATCCTACAGCTTTTACCGGATATTTTCAGAGCTGATCGTTACGGGGTATCAGCCGCCGGTATTGGCTATCGGGTTTTCAGTGGCAGCTGTGGCGCTGCTGTTGTACGTCACTATGCATTATTCCATGGGAAAGATCAAGCGGAAAAATATTGTGGAAACAATACAGAATGAGAACTTATAGTTTAAATAAAATTTTTGATAAAAGTTTTCAGTAAATAGTTTCATTTTTTGCGTAAGTATGTTACAATGTCTGTAAGTGAGCGTGGAAGGCGTGAAAAAAGGCCTTCTGCGCTCGGATACCTGACAAAAGTAACGAGGTGGAAAGATGGATACGAAAATTTTATTGGAAAACGGAACAAATGAATTGGAGATCCTGGAATTTACTTTGGCCGGTAATTCCTATGGCATCAATGTGGCAAAGATCAGAGAGATCATCCCTTTTCAGGCAATTACGCCTGTGCCTAATTCCCATCCCAGCATCGAAGGAATTTTCATGCCCCGTGACACAATGATCACGGCTATTGATTTAAAGAATTGTCTGGGGCGCGGTGAATCAGATCCCAATGGTCTGTTCATTATTACAAATTTCAACAAGCTGGACATTGCTTTCCATGTAGAGAATGTGCTTGGAATTCACAGAGTGTCTTGGAGAGATATTATTAAGCCGGATGCTACAATTTCTACTACCGATGAGAGCGTATCCACAGGTATCATCAAGAAGGACAATAAACTGATCATTATTCTTGACTTCGAGAAGATCGTCAGCGACATCAATCCTGAGACCGGCCTTAAGATTTCCGAGATTTTTGAGTTGGGTGAAAGAAAGAGAAGCAGTGTGCCCATCCTGATTGCAGAGGATTCCCCGCTGTTGAATAAGCTGATTGTGGATTCCCTGAAGAAAGCGGGATACGATAATCTGATTCATACGGAAAACGGTCAGCAGGCTTATGATGTGATCACACAGTGCAAGAACGACGGTACACTCCATGAGCATGTGCGCGTAATCATTACCGACATTGAGATGCCGGAGATGGACGGCCACAGGCTGACAAGGCTGGTAAAATCTGATGATGCTACAGAGAATATACCGATAATCATCTTCTCCTCTCTGGTGAATGATGAGATGAGGAGAAAGGGTGAATCCCTTGGCGCAGATGCACAGCTATCCAAGCCTGAGATAGGCAACCTGGTTAAAATAGTTGATCAGCTTGTTGATGAGAGACATTTGGATAAATAAGATTTTCAAAAGCTGGGACATTTCTCCCAGCTTTTTCTTTGTGTGGCATTGCTAAGCGCAGTGGCGCTTGTCCAGCAATGACCGAAACTTTAGAGGAGGCGAAGTGCCTATGGCACCAGAAGAATTTAAAGAACAGCTGACCCAGGCTGAAATGGTGCTTGTCGGGCTGGGAGAGGAATTCGACGCATCAAGCCAACTCAATAATGTGCAGGAATTTATAAATGGGAGAAAGTTGCTGCAGAATCGGAATGCATTATGGCTTCTGCCCGCTTGGGGAGAATTCTGTACCGAAAAAT
Organism: Acetatifactor sp.; assembly: GCA_022511425.1. GTDB lineage: Bacteria > Bacillota > Clostridia > Lachnospirales > Lachnospiraceae > Acetatifactor. The sequence goes on along the minus strand of JAFLRO010000080.1, from coordinate 5,386 downwards.
TGGGGATAGATACAGTAAAAGAGATATTAGAGAAGCTTTCCGATCTGTTGGAGGGGAAGAATTACTTTGTTGTATCCGTATCAACCAATAGCAATATAGTAACTGTTCTGGGAGAAGGAAAAAGGCTTGTGATGCCCTGTGGCAGCGTGCTGACAAAGCAGTGCGTATCGGGCTGTGAGGGAGAACCATCCCCGGTGACAGCAGATGACAGAGCTTTGTTAACCGGATTTTTTGAGAAACTGTGGTATGGCAGTTTGGCACAGGACGAATTGACATTATTAGGAAGGTGCCAGCAATGCGGCGAACCTATGGTACTCAACAATGTGTATGCCGACAGATATAATGAAAAAGGATATCTTGAGGATTGGCAAATTTATACAAAATGGCTTCAGGGAACGTTGAACCGCAGACTGCTTTTACTGGAGCTGGGAGTGAGCATGGGCTTCCCGTCAGTAGTGAGACATCCATTTGAGAGGACGGCAATTTACAATCAAAAGGCTTTTCTGTGCCGTGTCAATGAAAAAACATACCAATTACCCGCAGATTTGTCATCAAAAGGCAGTGGAATATCTAAGAATGCGATTGATTGGATTAGCCAGCTGTGATAAAATATCCATATATGCCGCTGAATATGTTCGGTGGGTAAATATACAGAATGAGAGAACGAGAAAGCAGAGGAATCAATATGCCTTCACAAGAGGATTACCTGGACAAGTTGTTAAAGGATATGGAAAAAATTGAAGAACCAGAGATGGAAACGGAAGCTGAAGCTGAAGGGCCGGAGGCGGAATTTGTTGTACCGGAAGATACAGGAACTGAATTTCCGTCTGAGAATGTTGAAGATCTGCTTGAGGATGCGGTGTCAGACCTGGGTGATGTGCTGGGACTTGAGAGTGATTTGGATCTGAATGAGCTGCTGGAGCAGGAGACAAATTCCGACCTGAGAGTAGCTGAACTGCCGGATCCCATGGATGTGGAGGCAGCAGTGGTGCTAGAAGCGCTTTTACCGGAAGCTGAGCTGCCGGTAACGGATGAGCTTCTGGAAGACGCAGTAGCGGATCTGGAAACAGTACTGGAAACCTCCATCGACGGAGCAGAAGAAGCCCTACATAGTGTTCAGGAAGAGGATGGAACTGAGCAAGAACCTATAGAAATGCCGGATTTGACTGATGTACCGGAGCCCGTAGAAGAACCGGGTCTTGTAGAAGAACCGTCTATGATTGAGGAGCCGGGTTTTGTAGAAGAACCGTCTGTGATTGAGGAGCCGGATTTTGTAGAAGAACTGTCTGTGATTGAGGAGCCGGGTCTTGTAGAAGAACCGGCTATGATGGAAGAACCGGGTCTTGTAGAAGAACCGGCTATGATGGAAGAACCGGGTTTTGTAGAAGAACCGTCTATGATGGAGGAGCCGGGTTTTGCAGAAGAATCGGCCATGATGGAGGTACCGGAGTTTGAAGAATTGAATTTGATGGATGTACTGGAGCCTATAGAGGATCTGGAGGAGCTAGATGAACAGGAACTGGCAGAACTGTCTGATACGGTGGACGTGGCAGAAGCGATAGAATTGATGGACTTGATGGAGGAATCGGTGCCGGAAGAGATGCCGGATACTGCACCTGATCTTGAAGCTGTCAGTGCCATGTCGGAGGATGAGATAGAGAAGTTCTTGTCTGCAAGCTCAGCGGAGGATCAATGGGAGCCTTCTGCAGAAGAAGAGACAGCAGAAGAATTGCCGGATGAAGACATTGATCTGATGGGACTGTTGGGAGACACTGATGACAGTGACCTATTGGACATTCAGGACATGTTGGACAAGGCTGATAACAATGAGGCTGTAGGTGAGGAAATTGAGGCGTTGTTGCAGGGAGCAGCGATGCCGGATGCGCCTATAGAAGAAGGCATCACGGAAATCGAAGACGAAAAGAGCAAGCGAGCTCGGGACAAGAAACTTAAGCGTCAGGAGAAAGCTGCAGCAAGGAAAGCAGCGAAAGAAGCAAAAGCAGCGGCGAAGGCGGCAGCAAAACAAGGCAAAACAGAGCCCACATCGTCTGAACAAACAGAGCATATAGAACAAATAGAAAAAACTGACAATTCAGATACTCTGTTTGATTCCGATCTGCTGGATTCCATTGTCACAGGGGCGGATCAGGCAGGATTGGATGAAATCAAACAGCCGAAAGAATCCGCAGGAGAACCCGACGACGGGTTGGAATTTGATATGGATAGCCTCTTCGGAGATGGGGATGAAAGCAGTTTGGGCTCCGATATGGAGGTCTTACCTGAAGATGCTTTCCCTGATTTTATTGGACTGAAGAAGGAAGATTCCGATCTTATTCTTCCGGATATGGAGAATGAGGGCAAGAAAAAGAAAGGCCTTCTTGCCAGATTCTTTGATATGTTAACGGAAGAGGATGAAGACGAGGAGAGCGAGAGCCTTCAACTGTCTGATGAGAATAAAGAGATATTAAACGATCTGGATAAGGAAAAAACTGCGGGTAAGAAGAAAAAGAAGAAAAAAGCTGCTTCCGGTCAGGGTGATGAGGAGGGTGCTGAGGACGGCAAAGGGAAAAAGGCGAAGAAGTCCAAGAAACCAAAGCCTGAGAAGCCCAAGAAGGAGAAAGAACCAGAGCCGGAGCCTTTGATTCCGGAGAAAAAACTCACTCCGAAAAAAGTCATCCCTGTGTTACTGGTCTGTGTTTCACTGGGAATACTGCTTGTTGTGTTTACAAATGCTTCGGTGGATTATACAGATAAGAAGACTGCCCATGATGCCTACTACGAAGGGGATTATCAGACCTGTTACGAAAACCTCTTCGGTAAAGAGCTGAACGAGACAGAGCAGATCATGTTTGGAACCTCTGAGAGCATTTTGCGCATGCGTCTCTGGTTGAGAGAATATGAGATGTTTGTAGAAGCGGACGAAGAAATTGAAGCACTTGACAGCCTGATTCAGACAGTAAACGATTATCCTGAACTGTACGCATATGCCGTGCAGTATAACGCAGGTGAAGAGGTGATGGCTGCATATGCGAATATTCTGAATATCCTGTATGCCAAGTATGGGCTGACAGAAGCTCAAGCACAGGAGATTGCTGCAGTCCGCAGTAACTATACTTATACTCAAATGGTGGTAGATATTGTACTTGGTAAGCCCTTTGGTTCCTGGAATGAGCCCGAGTATACAGAACCTAAACCGGGAGCCACACCGTTGCCGGATGAACTGCCTGAAGAAGAGGAACTGGGTGAGGGAAGCTTTATCAATAATCAGTGAGAAGCTCAGTATATAAGGAATAGCTTGAAAGTACAGATTGCCTGCGGTGAGGCGAATAGCCAAGCCGTGGGCATTGTGCAGAGGTGAGATATATCATGATAGCTGTGATCGACTACGATGCGGGAAATATTAAAAGTGTGGAGAAAGCGCTACTCTATTTAGGGCAGGATGTCACGGTCACAAGGGATCCCGGAACAATTCTGAGCTCTGAGGGTGTGATCCTTCCCGGTGTGGGTGCTTTTGGAGATGCCATGGAGAAGCTGTATGCCTATGGACTGGTGCCGATAATCAGACAGTGTGTTCAGGAGAACAAGCCTTTTTTAGGGATATGTCTTGGACTTCAGCTATTGTTTGAGAGCAGCGAAGAGAGCCCGGGTGTGGAGGGACTTGGAATCTTAAAGGGAAGAGTATTACGCCTTCCGGGAGAGGCTGGACTTAAGATTCCACACATCGGTTGGAATGATCTGAGGTTTCCAAACTCCGGAAGATTGTTTCAGGGGATACAGGAGGGAGCATATGTATACTTTGTACACTCTTATTACCTGAAAGCAGAGGAAGAGAGCATTGTAACTGCAACTACGGAATATGGAACCTGTGTCCATGCCTCCGTCGAGCAGGGAAATGTGTTTGCATGCCAGTTCCATCCGGAGAAAAGTTCCGATGTGGGAATGCAAATACTTCGCAATTTTATCGGGATCACGAAAGGAGTATAAATGCACACAAAGCGAGTAATTCCCTGTCTGGACATCAAGGACGGGAGAGTTGTCAAGGGTGTTAATTTTGTGAATCTGAGGGATGCCGGTGATCCGGTGAGTGTGGCGTCAGCTTATGACGAAGCCGGTGCGGATGAGGTGGTATTCCTGGATATTACAGCATCTGCTGATGATCGGGCAACAAAGCTGGAATGGGTGAGAGAGGTGGCAAGCCGCCTGTTCATTCCTTTTACCGTGGGTGGCGGTATTCGTACAGTTGAGGATTTTCGCGCTATCTTGCGTGAGGGGGCTGACAAGATTGCGGTGAATTCCGCAGCCATCATGAATCCTCAGCTGATTTCTGATGCAGCTGATAAGTTTGGCAGTCAATGCGTGGTGGTAGCTATCGATGCAAAGCGTCGCGCAGATGGCAGCGGATGGAATATCTATAAGAACGGCGGTCGGGTAGATATGGGAATTGATGCTCTGGAATGGGCTGTGAAAGCTGCCAATCTTGGAGCGGGAGAGATTCTTCTGACAAGTATGGACGCTGACGGCACCAAGGAAGGTTACGATTTGGAGTTGACGAAAGCAGTGGCAACATCTGTGAAAATTCCGGTGATTGCATCGGGAGGTGCCGGAAAGCCGGAGCATTTTTACGATGCGCTGGCAGAGGCAAAGGCGGAGGCTGTGTTGGCCGCATCTCTGTTCCACTATAAGGAGCTGGAAATCCGTCAGGTGAAGGAGTATCTGAGGGAGAGAGGCGTTAGTGTGAGATTGTAAAGGTAAGTGCTCGAGGCTCCCTTTTACTTTTTGTGTTGATGGATCTAAGCACCGGCAATTTCACCATTTACAACTTGAAACCGAACATTGGATGGATATAATCAGAGTGACAAATCGAAATTTGGGAGGTAACATGAAATGTTAAAAGTATGTCGGTATATTCCAAGGTTGGAAACAAATCGACTTGTGCTTCGGGAATTAACAGCTGACGATACAGAAGATTTAAGAAAATGGCTTGGCAAAGATGAAATCTATACATATTGGGGGCGTGCGGCAAACAAAGGCGAAAAGAATCCAGAGTTATTGTTTATAGATACCAGACCGAATGTTAATCGCAAGCCTTCCCATGATTTCATTTGGGGGATAGAGCAGAAAGAAACAAATGAAATTATCGGCCAGATTGAGGTTTTCGATGTAGAAAACGACAGATTTGGGATGGTCGGGTATCGTATCGCACCCTGGCTTTGGAGTACAGGGATATGCACAGAAGCGATGAGGTGTGTGGTTGAATTCATTTTCTCAAAAACAACCATCGACCGGTTACAGGGCAATGCCGATGTTAGGAACATAGCCTCCAACAAAGTGCTGCAAAAAAGCGGATTTACTCTTGAAGGAACGATACGACACGGTAAAATGGTTT
>JAFLRO010000008.1 GCA_022511425.1 Acetatifactor sp. | reverse complement strand
TTTGGTTAAAGAGATAATCGGGCTTCATGGAGTTCTCCATGGTGACGCTGTTAAATTGCTCCAGGATTACTTGATTGGTGAGGGCTCTGCTGGTCATCTGGGTGGTCAGACAGGTGCCCACCTTCATACCGTGCTCTGCAAAAAGATCCTTTAAGGAAAGACCGCTCAAAGGATCTTCCTGGGATGAGGAGTTATCCGTTTCTGCGGATTGGTCTGCTTCGTTGGAGGAATTCAAATCATCCGATCCGGATGCGTCTGTTTGCTCTATGGAATTTGAGTTTGTACCCGCAGCGGAGTCATCGGTATTTCCTGGATTTGAACAGCCCATAAGGGTTATGACCAGCAGACCGGCCAGTGTTTTTACGATATTATTTTTCATGCCGAAGTTCCTTTCTTTGTAAACGCTAATAGTTATATTAATCATAGTATAGAAGATACAGCCCTGTCAATCGTAAAAGGATTTAGAATGACGCAAGGTGCCATAAAGACTATTTACTTTTCATTTGGTGAAAAGTACAGAAAGCGAATTAATACCTTGTTTAGTTGTCGGGGGACATGGTATAATATGCTCATATTCATGGCAGGAAGTGGCCAAATGGCCATCCATACCATGAGCGCTTGCGATCATGGTATAATGTTTGTGTTACTTGGGGAAAAAACAGTTTTTCCGCATAAAAGATGCTTGTTTGTGAAAAGGATATATATGAAGAATTCAAAGAAATGTGGAATCAAAATTTGGGCTGTGACACTCGCCTTCATATTCGGTATCAATGCTAACATTCCTCTGTTGAAAGCCTCTGAACATTCAGAAACTACCGTTCCTTCAGAGGAATCCTCCGACGTGCTTCCGATTACTGATCAGGAAATGGAGGCAGTTGTGGAAATATGGAATGCGGAGGGCCTGCGCGCAATGGCAGAGGATCCCTTTGGGACGTACCTTCTCGCCGCTGATGTTGATATGTCTGGCGAGGCTTGGACGCCTTTTTCGTTTCATGGGAGTTTAGACGGTGGCGGACATTCCATACTCAATCTTACAGTAGACGAGATCGGCACTGCCGTGAAGGAAACCTATGACGGCAACATGAAGGTGTACGACACTTCTTTTGCAGGTTTTTTTGACGAGATGGAGGGAGCACAAGTCCGCGACCTAAATCTGGTAAATCTGCGCATTGATGTGGATACGGAGCTGCCCTGTTTCATCGGTGGAATTACAGGATATATGGCAAACAGTTCTATCGAAAACTGTGCAGTTCAAGGGATCCTTCAGTTAAAAGCTCATGATCGAATGTTTGGTGTGGGAGGAATCATCGGCTACGGCTGCGGCGACGTGAAGGATTCGAAGGCGGATGTAACATTGGTCTGCATCGATACGGATGCATCCACCAAGGACGAGCAGTTCATGGGCGGGGTATGCGCGGCGGGCTATCCCAATATCAACGGCTGTGACGTTGCAATCTCCGGCTTCGACTCGGATCACGGATATGTGCATAACGGTGGCCTTGTTGGCATGTATATGTTCTATCCAAAGGGCACAAAGTACAGGGGTTCTATCACGGACAACAATGTGGCAGGCAAGATCACCTTTTTTGAGGATAATAAGAACCGCCGGGCCTATTGTAATGGATTTATCGGTGAGATCATGAACTGGGATTTTGAGAACCGCAGAAATAAGGATAATTTTGTACGTGACGAAGTATTTACCTACGATGTGGACTTGATGCCCCATGCCTGCAATAATCCCGTGATACAGGAGGAAGTGACGGCGCCTACATGCGAGTTTGGGTATACAACCTACTTCTGCGAGACCTGTGGGTATCGGGAGACGGATCATTATACCTTAAAGGTACACGACTATGAGTGGATGATTCTGAAAGATGCTACCGTGGAAGAAGAGGGACTTCGCGAGGGTGTTTGCAAGATTTGCGGTGAGACTGCGCAGGAGATCATCCCCATGGCGATACCGGAGCCCACAGATGAGCCCGAACAAACGTCAGGCGACGGTTCAGTAAGTGTCGGTGATGGCGGTATAGAGGGCTTGGATTTGGCAGAAGACGACGCAAATGGCGGAGATTTGACTGGAACGAAGATTCCCGCGGGCTTGATTGTGACATTGGTGGTGCTGATTATCTGCGTGGCTTTTGTCATCGGTGAAATCATTAGATTTCGGAAAATATGAGTCCGTTTTTACATGTGTGGTTTTTTCTTTAGCTTATCGCTTATGCTCCGAAGAATAAAGCTCAGACAGATACTCACTGCCGCGACAAGCAGACCCTTTGCTAAAATAGGGCGGAGATAACTACTATATTCATGTACATCAAAAATGCCCATGTTATATAACTTAAATGACCAGACAATCCAATAAAAAGTAGCAACAGCTGCTATGATCCATAAGATAATTCTAATTATAAACAAAATCCGTACAATTTTATTGTGCATACTTTTTACCTCCTGTTTGACCTATATTTCATTTTCCAAGAAGTGGAGTGCCATAGAAAAGCTTCTGTTTCCGTTCAATCATCTCATCGATCTTTTCTATGTACAAAGCTACCTCCTTCACATTCTCACACCGCTCGATGAGAATACTTTCACTGCCGTCTTCCGTTGCTTGTCGACTCACCTTTTTCGTAATGCTTCCGGCTCCCAGTGCCACGATAGTCTGTTTCTCCTCCATAATGAGAATATTGTACAGCCCCAGCTTCCCTTCCCTTGCATAGCCCACATTCTCAAAATTTCCTGACATATTCTTCTGACGGTAGAGATAATAGGGAACCAAACCCAGTCTCTTTGCTCCTTCCGCTGCAATGGCCATGGTCTCGTCCGTATTGTGCAGCATGGATACACCGTTTTCCTGAATCCACTGATTTAATTTAGAAGCACGCTTGATGGCTAAAGAATGAACGGTAAGACTGTCCGGACCCAGCTCAACCACCCGATCGATGGTGTTCTGAATGTCAGCTTCAAGTTCTCCTGGCAGCCCTAAGATCAGATCCATATTAATATTGTCAAAACCAACTTTTCTCGCTAAAGCATACGCCTGTTCCACCTGCTCCACGCTGGCGCGCCTGCCGATAATATCCAGAGTCTCCTGCTTCATGGTCTGGGGATTCACGGATATTCGACTCACCCCATGATCAAAAAGGACTTTCAGTTTCTCCTCCGTGATGCTGTCTGCCCGGCCTGCTTCCACTGTGAATTCCTGAACCGTGGAAAAGTCAAATATACTTTTCAGCTTGGAGAATAGCCTGTCAAGCTGCTCCGGCTCCAAGGTGGTGGGCGTTCCGCCGCCGATATACACGCTGTCTAAAATCCGCCCGTTCATGATCTTCGATGTCAGCTCCATTTCCCGGATGAGACAGTCTAGATATTTATCTACCAAATCCCTGTATCCCGCGATGGAAAAGGATGTAAAAGAACAGTACAGACAGGTGGTTGGACAAAAAGGAATCCCAATGTAAAGACTGTACCCTTCCTGATAATGAATTCCGGATAAAAGAGCCATTTCCCGTTTCGCAATATCAAGGGCAAGCAATGCCTTTTCATCGCTCACATAATGATTCTGCCTATAATAATCCAGAATAAACCGTTCACTTCTGCCCTGCTCAAGCATGCCATAAGCAATCTTTGTGGGGCGTATGCCGGTGAGATTGCCCCAAGGCAGGCTCTTTTTTGTAGCTTCACTCAGAATATTATACAAGAATCGTTTGAAGCCGTCTTTATAACCTCTGTCAAGAATCTCCTTCTGTAAGATTACGTCCTCTTCTCTTGCCGGATCTTTTAAAGAAGGCTCACTGCTCTGTGGCCAGCTGAAAAGAAAGCTCTGACCATTCAGCACAAGTTCAGCTCCATCATCACGGATATCGATCTTAATCCACACCTTATCCGAAAACTCATTACGTCTGTCAGCCCGCGTCTGCGGAGTCAGCACACAAACCTGCTCCTCAGGATAAAAGGCTTTTACCAATGCCTGCACGTCATATTCAAAATTTTCTTTGCTCAAATCTACAACCAGCATATCTTCACTCCAATTTAATTTGCCACAGCAGATTAAATATTATACAGAACGTGCGCCACCGGGGGCATAATGTAAAAAGAGCCTGCCCTCGGCCTTCCGTCGGGGACAGACCCTGTATATCAGTTTCCTCAACCTTCCATGGCACAGAAAGGATTATACTTCTTCTCATGGTCGATGGTGGTGCTGTCACCGTGACCGGGATAAACTTTTGTTTCGTCCGGCAGTATGAACAGCTTATCCTGAATAGAGCGCACCAAAGTACCGGTGCTTCCCGTAGGAAAATCCGACCGTCCCACAGACTCCTCGAAAAGTGTGTCTCCGGCTACCAGGATCCCTGCTTCCTCTGCATAATAACAGCAGCTTCCCTCAGTATGACCCGGGGTTTCGATTACTCGAAGGGTAATCCCTGCGATAGTCAGTTCCTGCCCGTCCTTCACATAAACATCAGCATAGGTACTGCAAGGCCGTCCCGCCTGAGCCGACATGTTGAGCCGTACATCTTTCAGCAACTCCCGCTCTCTCTCGCAGGCATACACCTGTACGGACTCCAGATCGTCCGATTCCGCAGCTGCATTCACCGCGTCCCTGAATTCATCCAACCCCCAAATATGGTCGAAATGACCGTGGGTCAAAAGGATAGCTTTTACTTTAAAACCGTTCTTTCTAAGAGCATTATAAATATTTGCACCCTTGTCACCCGGATCAAACACAATCACATCCTGGCTTCCGTCACGGTAAAGAAAATAACAGTTTGTCTGATATGCCCCCATCACCATGCGACCAATCTTAATATCACTCATAAATCCAACTCCACAATCCTTTCAATAACCTCAATCAATATATTCGGGAAGAACGCCGTACTTGCGTTAACCTGTAGTCCTTTCAATATCCCGCACGCTCTCAATTCCCCGAATCTTCTCAATCACCCGGTTCAACTCCTCACGGCTCTCTATCTCAAAAGTGGTCTGCAGCGTAGCCAAACCCTGCTTGTTGACCCTGGTGTTCATGGACAGAATATTGATATTCTTCTCCGTCAATGCCTTGGAAATATCTGCCAACAGCCCGTTCCGGTTTTCGGCGTAAATCGCTATCTCCGCCACATATTTCTCCTCGGTATTCTCCTGTGCCTGCCACTCGGCATCTATAATCCTTGCACGCTCAATCTCTGGCAGATTCATCATGTTCACACAGTCCGTCCTATGGATGGAGACACCTCTGCCCCTGGTCACAAAGCCAACGATTTCATCTCCCGGCACGGGGGAACAACACTTGGAAAAGCGTACCGACAAATCCGCAATTCCCTTCACCACAATACCGCTCTTATTCTTCCTGGGTACCATCCTCGCCAGGTTTGCTGCTCCAGATTCGGCGATGCTTTGCATCACCTCCTCATTGCTCAGCTCCTTCTTGTGATCCCTGTCATAAAGCTCTTGGAGCTTATTGACAATCTGACCCTCCTTCAACGCCCCATGGCCGATAGCTGCCAGTACTGCATCCCAATCCCGAAAGCCATACTTGCGCATAATGACTTCCGTGTATTCATTCTTCATGTAGTCAGAAAGATTTACCCCTCTGGCTTTACAGTAAGAATTCATCAACTCCTTGCCCTTGGCAATATTATCTTCCTTCAGTTCGTTCTTGAACCATTGGTTGATCTTATTCTTGGCCTGAGTACTCTTCACTACATTCAGCCAGTCCCGGCTGGGTCCTTTGGAGTTCTGGGATGTGATGATCTCGATTCGATCCCCGTTCCTGATCTCATAATCTATGGTCACCAGTCTGCCGTTGACTCTTGCACCCACCATTTTGTTTCCAACAGCAGAATGGATGCTGTAAGCAAAGTCAATAGGAGTTGAACCTGCAGGCAGGTTTTTCACCTCACCGGTAGGTGTAAAACAGTATACGTTATCCGCAAACAAATCCAAGTCGTTCTTCAGCAGATTCAAAAACTCTCGGTTGTCGGACATATCCTGCTGCCACTCAAGAATCTGGCGCAGCCAGACAAGCTTTTCCTCCTCCTGGGCAGCAACATGCTTACCGTCAGAAGCTTCTTTGTACTTCCAGTGTGCTGCAATACCGTATTCTGCGGCCTTATGCATCTCATAAGTACGAATCTGTATCTCAAAGGGCTGACCTGTGCTGCCGATCAGCGTGGTATGCAGAGATTGGTACATGTTCGCCTTTGGCATAGCGATGTAATCTTTGAAACGCCCGGGTATGGGCTTATACATCTCATGAATCACACCGAGACACGCATAACAATCCTTAACGGAATCCACGATAATACGGACTGCAAACAGGTCATATATCTGATCCAAGGTCTTATCCTGATTGCGCATCTTCTTATAGATGCTGAAAAAATGCTTCACCCGGCCATCAATCCTGGCCTTGATTCCGGCATTTGCAATATGTTCACTGACCTCATCAACAATACTCTGTATATATTTCTCCCTGACGCTCTTGCGCACCGCTATCCGCTCCACCAGATCGTAGTACACTTCCGGCTCAAGATATTTTAAAGAAAGGTCATCCAGCTCCGTCTTAATCTTGCTTATGCCCAGCCTGTGGGCAATGGGGCAATAAATTTCCAGCGTCTCCTTGGCGATTCTCTGCTGACTCTCTGGCTTCTGATATTTCAGGGTACGCATGTTGTGAAGGCGGTCCGCCAGCTTGATCATGATGACCCGGATATCCTTTGCCATGGCAAGGAACATTTTCCTTAGGTTCTCTGCCTGCATTTCCAGTTTAGCATCGGACTGCTCTCCGCCGCCGGACAGTGGTATCTGCTCCAGCTTTGTCACACCGTCCACTAAAAGGGCTACATCCTCGCCAAACTCCCGTACCAGATCCTCCTCCGTCATGGCGGTATCTTCCACCACATCATGAAGAATACCCGCCACAATGGTTTCTTTGTCCAGCTCCAGGTCTGCCAGAACAATCGCCACATTCAGCGGGTGTATGATATAAGGCTCACCGGATTTGCGCAGCTGATCCTTATGAGCCTCGCTGGCAATCTTATAAGCCTTTTCAATCATGGAAATATCATCACTGGGATGGTACTTACGGACACGACAAATAAGCTCTTCATAGAGCTCTTCAGGGTTTACAAACTCATGAGATTCACTTATCTTTCCATCGTCAAAAATGACCTCATTTTTTTCTTCTGCCATAGTCGTTTCCAACTCCTTTAGTCCCTGCTGCCTGTCAGTCATGTCGCTTGGTCCGTACACATTCGCAAAACCGCGCCGCTGCCGCTCTCCGCCGCTCCTATTTCCCGGGATAACAAATAGCGGACTCCAGACGGTAATTGCCCAGCTTTTCCCGCCCATTCAAACCGGCAAGTTCAATTAGAACCACGATACCGGCCACAATGCCACCCAAACTCTCAATCAGCTTAATCATAGCTTCTGTAGTCCCACCGGTAGCGATCAGATCATCCACGATTAAAACTCTCTGTCCAGGCTTTATACTGTCCTTATGCATCTCGATGGTTGCTTTACCATACTCCAGGTCATAGGCTATGGATACAGTTTCCCTGGGCAGCTTCCCTGCCTTGCGGATCGGCACAAAGGGCTTTTTATTATTATAGGCAATGGGGGTTCCAAATATAAATCCTCTGGATTCCGGGCCCACTACCACATCGTACTCCAAATCCTTTATCTTTTCCTGCATGGTGTCCACTGCCAGATGCAGTCCATCCGCATCCTGTAGAACGCTGGTCACATCCCTGAAAATAATGCCTTTCTCGGGAAAATCGGGAATACTCAGTACATAATCTTCCAGTTTTTTCATTTTTATACCTCCTGCCCTCTTTGGCATTAATTCAAAATTCTATTGTATGAAAGGAACTTTTAAACTTTCCTCTTTTCTGCTGCCTCAGTGTCTCAAGACAGCTTACCTCTTTCTGCAAAAAATTTTATAATCTCGCTTCTTCTGATGATACCGATAAACACGCTCCGGTCGTCAACCACTGGCACGAAGTTCTGACTCTTGGCCTGCTCCAGCAGCGTCTCCATTGCTGTGTCGATGTACACCGGTTTTATCTTGCCACCCCGCATAATGCTGCGCACCGTGGCGCTCTCCAAACGTTTTGCGGAGACATCCATGGGCTTCTGATTGTAAAACAGGATGTTCCACAGGAAATCTCCTTCGCTGATCACACCCACATACCGATCCTCCACGTCAATGACCGGTATGGCGGTAAGTCCGCTTCGGTACAGCTTTTCCAGCCCCTGCCTCAAAGTCATATTGTCCCGCAGGTATGTTACCTCTGCCTTTGGCAGAAGAAATGATGCTATGTTCAATGCTCTGCTCCCTTCCTGTTGTAACGAAGCGGCAAAGGTTTCCCTCCGCCGCCCGGATTATGACTTATTTTTTGCCGCAGCACTTCTTATACTTTTTGCCGCTGCCGCAGGGACAGGGATCATTGGGGTATACCTTTGCCTCTTTAACGATGGTAGTGGACGACTTCTGCTCCTTATAGAGGGCTTTTCTTTTATCCTCGTCAAAAATATCGTTCCACTCCTCCAGATTGTAAAGCCAGTCAGCCTCGGCAGCCACCATATTCTTGTACAGCAGCTCTTTGTCAAAGCCGAGATTTACCTCGGTATCTTCCTCCATCTCCTCGATGGGATTAGCCTCCTTCAGACTGTCGTTGATGCCATCCAAAAAGCCCGTCATAGTCATGACCGTGACGCCATACTTCTCAGCCAGTTCCTTTACCGTACCCTTGACTACCTCGTCAGGATTCTTTAAAAGCCGGGCATAGATTTCCTTCTCCTGCTGGAAATAAGCTGCCCAGAGTTTTTGCAGCTTATTCTGATCCACAGTCTCGTTATATGCTACTTTTTTCCATTCATCCAATAATGCCATAACATTACCATCCTTATCTATCTTACTGTCCAGGCACAGACGAAAGCCATGTGCCATATTTGTAAGTATATAACAGAATTTGATTTTAAACAATATCAAGGAAGAAACTATTTTCAGATTTTAAAAAATTTTTTATAAAATTTGAATAAATCCTAAAAGATGTGTCAAACTATCTACTGTCAAGGAACCCCCTCCTTTGATGGAACGAAAGATAAAAATAATACTTAATCCTCCCCTTTAAGTATCCCGGGCTTGCGAATGCCGCAGGCTCGGGGTATTTTGTACTTTCGGCTATCTCAAAATGACATTTGGCACATCCTTTCCGATGATACCCCATTTTAGAACAGGTTAGCTATTTTTTCAAGTTCGACCTGTAAAGAAAAATATTGTTGAATTTCGTAAAATATAGTAGTAAAATGTACATACAATATTAAATTATCGATGGAGGTTCCCTATGGGCAAATTTGTGATCAAAGAAACCAAGACCGGAATTAAGTTTGACTTGAAAGCCTCTAACGGAGAGGTTATTGCAACATCTGAAGTATATTCGAGTGAAGCAGCATGCAAAAATGGCATCAAAAGTGTTCAAAACAATGCTCCAGTAGCTGCAGTTGAAAATCAGACTGTAGAAGGATACAATACCGAGAAAAATCCAAAGTTTGAGATTTATACTGATAAGGCTGGTGAGTTCCGTTTCAGACTCAAGGCTACAAATGGTCAAATTATTGCTGTTAGCGAGGGATATAAATCTCTAGCCAGTTGCAAGAATGGCATTGAATCAGTTAAAAAGAATGCTCCTGATGCAAACATTGTAACTGAATAACATGTAACATAACTCAGGGTAGCTAATAGCTACCCTGAATTTATCTGTACACTTTGTAAAATAGGGACTGCTGCTTCGATGATTTCTTCATTATAAATTATGTCTGAACCCGTTACAAATAAACTTCACTTACTTGTAAATTTCACAATACAGTGCTATGATAGACAAAACACCTTCCAAGGCCGCTAAGATGGCAGAATGCGAGAATTTATGGAAAATCAAAACAATAAAGAAACCCTCCACGGCAAAAAAAAAGTGACCTCGAAACAGGTCGTCGCCCTTACCGGCGTGATTCTGTTGGTGATTTTATATATCGTTACCCTGATTGTTGCCATCTTTGACAACTCCGACTCGGGTAAATGGTTCATGAGCTGCATCTTAGCCACTGTAGCCGTGCCGCTGCTCATTTGGATCTATACATGGATGTATGGC
The DNA here is from genome assembly GCA_022511425.1 of Acetatifactor sp. Lineage (GTDB taxonomy): Bacteria > Bacillota > Clostridia > Lachnospirales > Lachnospiraceae > Acetatifactor. The sequence continues at coordinate 40,972 of JAFLRO010000008.1, read as the reverse complement.
AAGCTCACCGGAAGACATACTATAGCCGATGCGAAGCAGGGATTGGGCGCGGATCTTTCTACAAACGCAGATGCTAATATCTCTGAGCAATCTGACAACGACATCCAATAATCAATCTTGTATCATTGTCATAGCAGTCTACTTCACTCCCAAACGGGCTAACTCTTCTTCCGCCTGTTCCTTTGTCTTAAATACAATACCGGCAAAGCCCTCTCTCCTGGCTGCCTCCACATTCACTTCCAGATCATCCAGAAAAACACACTCCTCCGCCCTCAACCCGTAGCGTTCCAAAAGCAGCCTGTAGATTTCCGGCTCCGGCTTAACTACGCGTTCACGGTAGGATAGAATCCCGCCATCTGTGTAAGGTATAAACATGAGCGCATCCGCACAATCCACGTAAGCCTTGTCCGAAAAATTGGACAGATAGTAAACTCCGTACCCCTTCTCCTTCAGCTCTTTGATCCAGGGAATAGCATAGGTTCTAGGCGACACCATGCCGTGAACATCCTCATAGGCAAATCGGAGTTCGGATTCAATCTCAGGGTCCAATTTAATGAACTCTCGCATCAGCTTCTCCCGATCCCACTCTCCTCTGTCGATCTCTCTCCAGAGAGGGCTCTCCACAGAAGCCCTGGCAATCCGCCGAATCATCTCCCCGTCAAACCCCTTGTCCACCAGGAACTCCTTCCACCGAAAATCCGTCAGAACATTTCCAATGTCAAAAATAATATTGCGTATCATTCATCCATCCTCCAAAACAGCAGAAATCACATTCACGAACTTTCTTTATCAAGAATTTCAAGCAGTCGTTCCGCTGCCAGCGAGGGCTTCTGACGCATGCTGCGCACTACGCACAGGCTCCGCTTTGGAATCATCTTGTTGAACCGCAATTCAAACAGTGTTCCGTCGTCCAAATACTCGGACGCAAAATCCCGCACCACACAGCCCACACCCAGATTCCTCAGAGCAAACTGCACAATCATATCACTGGTCGCAAGTTCAAATTCCGGCTGCAGAGCGATACCGTTTCCTGCCAGATAGTTGTCCATATAATGTCTGGTACTGGTATTTCCCTCAAGAAAGATCATGGGCAGATCTTCCAGCTCCTGAAAATCCAGCATCTTGTTCTTGTAGGAGATAAATCGTCTACCTGCCACGAATACATCCTCAATCTCACGCACCCGAACAGTACTTATATCTTCTGTCTCACCGAAAGGTGTACTGACCACGCCAAAGTCGATTTTACCCTCCCGAAGCAGGGAGAGAGTTTCCGGTGTGGGACCGTTGCTGACTACTACTTTGATCTCCGGGTACTCTTCGTGAAAACGCTCCAGAAAGGGAAGCAGAAAAAAGCGCAGAGTCATATCGCTGGCTCCGATATGAACCTCGCCCAGCTCCAGACTCTGCATCTGCTGCACCTTCTCCACCCCCTGCCGGATCTGCTCATACCCCTTTTCCACGTAGGAATAGAGCACTTCTCCCTCTGCAGTCAGCCTTACGCCCCTGGAAGCCCGCACAAACAGGCTGACCCCCAAACTGTGCTCCAGCTGTTTTAGGGACTGGCTCACCGCCGGCTGAGAGATGGCAAGCTCCGCAGCCGCACCGGTGACACTGCCGCATTTGGCCGTATAATAAAATACCTTGAAATATTCCAGATTACAAATCATACTCTTTCCAACACACTGTCTGCGCTATACACCGCATGTCCGGACTGTCTGCTCTATAGACCACTTGAGTGGACTGACCAAATCATGCACAATACCGTTTCCAAGCTTTAACGACGCAAAGCACTCTCTCTGTAGATAATGTCATCCCGCCCAGGTCCGTTGCTCACCATAGTGATGGGATAGCCGATCCTAGCCTCAATAAACTCAATATAGTGCCGGCAATTCTCGGGTAATTCCTCATATTTTCTGATGCCCCGAATCTCACATTTCCACCCGGGCAGCTTCTCAAACACTGGCTTTGCCTTCTCCAGCCTTGCTGTCACAGGGAAATCCGTAGTCACTTCACCGTCGATCTCGTAGCCCACGCACACGGGAATCTCATCCAGATAGCCCAGCACATCAAGTACAGTAAAAGCCACATCAGTGGTCCCCTGAAGCCGACATCCATACCTGGATGCAACGCAGTCGAACCAGCCCACTCTTCTGGGACGCCCTGTAGTAGCACCGTACTCTCCGCCGTCACCGCCCCTGCGTCTAAGCTCCTCCGCCTCATCGCCAAAAAGCTCAGATACAAATGCTCCTGCTCCCACCGCGGAAGAATAAGCCTTACATACAGTGACGATCTGTTTTATTTCGTAGGGCGGAATACCTGCGCCGATGGCGCCGTAAGCTGCCAATGTGGAAGAGGATGTCACCATGGGATAAATGCCGTGATCGGGATCCTTCAAGGTACCAAGCTGTCCCTCCAGCAGCACTGTCTTGCCCTCCTTCAATGCCTTGTCCAAAAAAGCGGACACATCGCATACGTAGGGAGCTACCATGTCGCGATAGCTGTGCAGGGTTTCCAGAAGCTCCGTCGGATTAATCAAAGGCTTGTGGTACAAGTGCTCCAGCATTACATTCTTAAGTGCACAAATGCGCTCTACTTTCTCTTTTAACAGCTCCTCGTCAAAGAGCTCGCTGACCTGAAACCCAATCTTTGCATATTTATCTGAATAAAAGGGCGCAATACCGGATTTAGTAGAGCCGAAGGATTTGCCCCCCAGCCTCTCCTCTTCATACTGGTCAAACAGAATATGGTAAGGCATCACGATCTGAGCTCTGTCAGATACCAGAATCTTAGGTTTTGGAACATCCCTGTCAACGATGGACTGTATCTCTTGAAAGAGCTTAGGGATATCCAAGGCTACGCCGTTTCCAATCACGCTGGTAGTGTGATCATAGAATACGCCGGACGGCAGTGTATGCAGCGCAAATTTTCCATAGTTATTTACAATAGTGTGGCCTGCATTGGCACCTCCCTGAAAGCGTACTACAATATCGGCCTTCTGCGCCATCATGTCTGTGATTTTTCCCTTGCCCTCGTCGCCCCAGTTGGCTCCCACGATTGCCTTTACCATATAACTTCCTCCATTTCCCGCCCTATGACGGATGAATTATCAATGCAGTCTAAGTATAATATAAATCAATCCATAAGTAAAATCAATAAATTTTATAGTTATAATAATCATTGCTTATAAACAGCTCAGTTACAGTTAACTTTTACATTTGCTTTTCACTTTGTCTCTGTTACTGTCTCAGCAATTACTTCTGCCCTTCCCTAAAAGCCGCTTACAGCATGCCAGGACACAGGAGAGAATAGGCCGTATGGGCCGCAGCCACAGCCAGATACCTGCCAGAAACCGATAGAGTACATTCGCCGTAGAAAATCGTCTGCCCTTTCTGACAATCTGCACCAGGATTCCCTTCATCTGATCCTCCCGCAAAGGTCCCTCAATCTCTTTTTGGTTATCTCCCACCAGATAAAATTCATTTCCTTTCTTCCTCCAGATACGATGTAACACCAGAATACCGCCATCTCTGCGGTAAAGAGTCACATCGCCCCGTTTCAGCCTGCCAGGATCCACCGGTGCCACCACAGCCTCGTCCCTTCCCGGCACAAAAAGAGGATACATACTGTAGCCCTGAGGCATAAATTGTACTGCATTGCCATGGGCCAATAGCTCCTCAATATCCTGTTTTGGCTCTGTGGAGCGACTCTGATTGCTTTTCTCTTCTTGTTTTCTTTTTAACTGATTGTGTTGTTCATGCATCTGACCTGTCTCCTCTTCAAAATATTTTCAATGCATTAACTCAATCCATACACTTACTTTGGCTAGTTACATTGAATTCCTTCGTTGGAATTGTAGCATTTTCATTTGAGTAATGCTATAATAAGTTTATTCTAATATGAAAAGAAAGGGGAAATCCTGTGAAGCGCAATGATCACTACGTGCTAAAAGAACTGAGCGGAATACCTTATCTGCTTCCTTACGGGCAGACACAGGCTGATCATATGAGAGGAAGCCGACTTAACGAAACCAGTGCATTTTTATGGAACCTTTTGGAACAGGAGCATGATAGAATAGATCTGATAGCTGCCTGTGCAGAATACTATGGCACTGCCAAAAATGAACTTCCCTCTCTTGCGGCGGACATTGACCAGTTTCTCGAAAACCTGAGCGTCGGGGGCTATCTGACTGAAATTCCAAATAGTTCCTTCATAATAAGGACATCAGAAAAACACATAAGAGCCGGTAATCTCATATTAAAACTGGTGGGCTCGCCGGAAGCCTTCACGGAATGCTTTAACTCCTTTTTGTGCAGCACCGCCGAACCAGCAGACCAGACAATCACAATACATCCGCATTCTTTCTCCCATCCTATCAGCGGTGTTCTTTTGCTTCGTAACAATGAACTGACAATTATTGACACCGAGGAGCAATATATACTTTTGTTCCCAAGCAAAACATATATAGAGGAAATACATCTTTCCAAAGATGCGATGCTTGCTGATATATACTGCCATCCGCCATATACAGACAACTTTCGTGAAGAACTCTTCCATGCCATCCGATTTGCCTTTTTATATCTGGTACAGAAGCATCACATGGCGGTACTACATTCTGCCTCTTTCCTTTATCAGGGCAAAGCATGGCTTTTTTCCGGCCCCTCCGGTACCGGAAAATCCACCCACACTAACCTCTGGCATGACCTGCTTCAGGTTCCTCTGTTGAACGGCGACTTGAATGTTCTCGCCCTTAAGAACGGACAGCCCATGATACACGGATTGCCCTGGTGCGGAACCTCGGAGATATGTGATCCTGCATCCTATCCATTGGGTGGCATCATTCTGCTGCGGCAGGCCATGGGAGATTATATAGAAGAACTTTCCCCTGATAAAAAACGGCTTCTGGTCCTGCAGAGATTGATTTCTCCCACCTGGACCCCGCAAATGCTCAGCGCTAATCTGGATTTGGTGGATGAATTGGCTGACAGAATTTATATTGCCAGATTACATTGTACCAAGAACTTTTCTGCGGTGGATGTTATGAAGGAAGGGATTGACGATTACCTTGCCACACACTGAGACCTATACTTTGGTGAGAGACTTCAAAAGCCTCTCACCATTTCATTTATCTCATTTTGATTCAGCACCACACACTTTTTATCGCGAATGGCATAGACTCGGGTACATGCCTCCAAAACCGTTGGACGGTGTGTTGTGACTATACAGGTTCTGGGATAGCTGTCATGCATGATATTCTTAAGAACCTTTCTCTCTGTTGCAACATCCAGTGCTGAGGTCGCTTCGTCCAGAAGCAGTAATGGAGACTTTCTGAGAAGCGCTCGCGCAATGGAAAGGCGCTGGGCTTGTCCTTCCGAAAATCCGCCTCCCCGCTCCTTGACTACACTGTTTATCCCATCCGGCAGCTTTTCAACAAAATCCCAAGCACAAGCCAGTTCCAGGGCATTAATAATCTCTTCATCGGTGGCATCCGGCTTCACATTGCGCATATTTTCCGCAATGGTTCCGGAAAGCATGGTATTCCCCTGAGGCACATAGGAAAATAGCTTTCTTGTGGAGGGCGTCAATGTGATTTTGTCTGTTGAGCCACTGCTTTCCATCTGATTACCACCGACAAGCAATGCCTCTCCGCCCTGGGACTGCATTAAAGATAGCATCACACGGAGCATTGTTGTCTTTCCTTCACCGGAAGGTCCTACTAAGGCAATAATCTCATGGGGATACGCTTCCAGGGATGCTTGATGGAACACCTGATTTCCTGTCTGATAAGCGTAGTCCATATCCCGTATCACCATACCAATTCCCTGACCGCGGTATTTTTTAAAAAAAGCATCCACCTCTTCATCGTGGCTGTAATCCTCCCTTGGCATCTCAACGATATCCATCAATCTGCCGGCAGAAGTAGTCAGTCCAATTGCTGAAGGTATCAGAGATGTCAAGTTATGCAACGTTCCTGTCAACGTTCCGGATAAACCCAAGAACATAGTCATGGTTCCATAGCTAATGCCTCCACTCCACACACGATATATTCCCCAACCATAGGCAGCGTAAGACACTAGCATACCCACAACAGATAACAAAAGAGATGTACCCATGGACATCTTCTGGAAGCTCAGTTTCATGTCTATATATTCTTTCTGGTATGCTTTTAACTTATCCACATACAATCGAATCAAGTCAAAAGCCTTAATGGTCTGGATATTAGAAAATGTCTCCTGATTAAATCCGGACATTTTCGCGCTCATGGCGGCACTCTTCTTATTATTGTTCACCATACGGTTCATCAGCTTCTTTGAGAGAAGCAGACTCACCGGCATCCCCAGAAAAGCAAAGATAGCAAAAGATGCATCATAGTATACCACCATGACAAAGGCACTCACGAAGCGGAATACATATATGACCAGATTTGGTATAAAATTCAATACACCCGCAGAGATACTTGAGGCATCGGAACCCCATCTTGTCAATAAATCTCCCGTATGGTAATTAGTGAGAGATTCCCAATCTGTCACCAAAATCTTTGAAAAAATATCGGATTTAATTGCTGCGTCCACCCTCATACTTAAATAGCTTGAAATGTAATCAGAAGCCATTGATATAAGCGTGGTTCCCACATTCAATCCAATCATCATGGCGAAAGTAGCTATTATTTGACCAGTTTGATGACCGGTAATGATATCCACCAGATCCCTGGAAACCAAGCTGGTCAACAATACCACTACCGTACTCACCATGCCAAGAAGGGTATAAAAAATCATAATCAGCCAGTAACGTCTGCCATACTGATAAATCCAAAGGGTTTGTTTCCACATCTCCTGAAGACGGCCTTCTCTGATGCGGCCTATGAAAAATTTAAGTTTTTCCCCCATAATATCTGTACCTGCCTGACATATCCATCTATAATTCACGTAACTTTATCTTCACCCATCAATGACCGCGAAATCATCAACAATGGTTTAAAAAACATAAAAAGCGGTGTTGGGATTCCCAACACCGCCAAAAACTCTCATATATTAAATTTCTTCAGCACCGCCACCCTGCACATTCACTGTCTTAGTACAAGTAATGGTTGCACCTGTGCAGGTAATAGCCTTTGTCGCAGCTTCATCAGCAGCTTGTACCCACACTTTATAAGTCATTGTATCTCCACTCTTGTATGCATCTGCTAACAATGTACGCACAACCGTAACGGTACTTCCTGAGAAGCTTGATGTGAATTCTGAATATGCATCTTTAAGAGGTGCACTAAAGGTCAAAACTACTGTCGTTGCGCTGGAGATGTGCTCCACTGCAGTTGAATGCTTACAGCGAATCTCAAATACATGATGTGAACCATTCGAATCCTGTACGGAAACAGGCTCCACAGTCCAACAATCAGCTGCACTACTACCACTAGCAGCGTAAACGCCCTCAGCCAATTCGTCGTTTGTAAGAACAACCGGTTTTACATAATTCTTCATCTTTTCCCTCTCTTTTCTACACTGCTTTAACCCCCAGAGTCTGCGGAACGCAGTGTAGACGCAAACTCCAAAATACAGTTAACTGATTACTTCAAGCCTAACCTTGTTGCCATACTACATACTATGTAGCAAAATAATAAATTTGCCTGTACCGACTCCTTCTTACTATATATATCGGTCAAAAACTTAAATTATTTAGTTATCTTTACTATATTACAATTTTATTACAATGTCAAGAGAAAAACTCTCTATCTTCCACAAAATGTACAAAATGCACAAAAATATGCAGTAACTTTTTCCATTTCTGTTTTCTGCCTTATCTGCTCGGGGTTATAATACTTTTACTTAAAAACTTGTTATAGCTTTATTAGCTTCCTGCTTGTCCTCCAAAAATGAAGAGGTGCCCCTGCAAACCATGTGCGGGAATCACCTCTGTCACTTCCTATACATATCGAAAATGAAATTTATAGCAGAATAGTCAATTGCATTCAGTAAACCATATTATTTAACTACAATGGCATCGCTCTCATAAGATACAACAACCTCGACATCTATCGAACTGCCTGCATCAATAGTTCCTCCTCCACCAGGCGTTATTGTAATCTTATTCCCGTTCAAAGAAGCACTAGCTTGCCAATTGTTGTATATCGTTGCACCAGTAGCTGTTCCTGATGTGACAAAAACAGAAACCGACCATTCAACTAGGGCTTCGCTTCCTGTATTTGCGATAGTCACTTTGTAAGTATTCACCTTATTCCACTGATTACCCTCAGAAATCAATGTTATCGCTGATACTGAAGCAGAATCTGTTCCACCAGAAGAACCGCCTGCATTAACTGCACCACTGGCAGCATATACACCTTCTGCCAAATCTTCACTCGCCAATACTATCGGCCTTACATATTCTTTCATTTCCCTTTCTCTCCTTTTAACACATATATAGACAACAATTGGTTATTTATCCTTTCCACTATATTATAATTATTTCAAATTTCTTAGTCAAGAAAAAAAATTTTATTCCTATCTTCAGCCTGGGATGTAGCCGAAGAATGAGTCTCATGATAGGGCATTCCGAACTGTCTTTTTCCAGACTTTCCAGCCCCCTTCATCTCCTGCAAACTTATTTTAGTACTTCCATAACTGAATCTGCTCCATCACCCGGCTGCGCTGACCCGCTTTTTTTAAGACAGCCCGCGCCGACACCCTCCGAATCTTGCGGTTATTGCGTAGAAATCGAATTAATGTCACCAGCCACAATCCTGGCCACAGAGGAAAATATCTGCCTGCCCTAGGGAAATTCAGATGCATCTGATGTTGGAACTCTCTCACATAAGCTCCCAGGCTATTATTCCTCAGCGTTACCATACGGTCAGCCGCCGAATTGCCAAACTCCTCTGCTTCCATGATTTCCCGTAAGAAAATATCCAGATCATACTTTCCTGTTATTTCCATCCAAGCTACCCGCTCCTGACTAAGACCCAAGTACGTGCAACAGAACAGTGTTACGATATCAGAAAACCCCTTTACCCTGCTCTCCCTCACAAGCCTCAGATATTTCTCCCGCTCCTCAGCTTCTGTTTCCCTGTTCCAGAATACGACCCAATCACACAGAAGCCTCAGACCAAACCCGGCCCAGAGGAAATGTTGGAGCATATGCAGAAGCAACTCATAGGCGTGATAGCCCGTATCAAGCATGGGAAGCTCAACTCCCATACAGGTCACTCGTCGAATGTTTCGACGGCAATCCGGCAGCTTTTCCTGCATGTATCGGTTAATTTCCTGACTGTCAAAAGGTTCCGCCAGCATAGTATGAATTTCAATCTCTATTCCCTCTTTAGTACAATAGACTATATGATGCAATGCGTGCTGTTCCTCCGACCGGACACACCCACAATCCTGAAGGATTCCACACACTTGTTTCAGACAGGTCTTATCCAGCAGGAGTAAATCCACATCACCGCTTTTTCGTAGCTCAGGTATCGGGTAGAAAGATGCCGTCGCCACCCCCTTAAGAAGTACCACCGACAGACCGGCTGCTTCCATCTTCCCTACCAGATATTTGGATAAAAACAGTAGCCGATAACTCTGGCTTACCGCCCCCTTGGCCAATCTTTCTGTTGTCTTGTGCACCTTTTCCGGCAGGTCCTCTTTCTCCGTCAGAGTATCATACAACAATGGCAGTACGCTGTGCCGCTGGGCTATGGAGCAAAGTTTATCCCAGTCAAGCCTTGTCACTTTACTCGTCTCCGAATCGTTCTCGAAGGTCAAACTCTCACGAAGCAGAGACAGTAAGTATTTTTCCTCCGCGGAAATACCTGTTCTGTCCGACTCTGTTTTCACTATGTCAAAAACTCCCTTATTTTTTAATCATGATATTACTCATTCGTTTCAGCAGACACTGATCCCCAGTTGAAAGGAGCTTTTAAGAGATATTCTGCATCCCATTCATCCAACAGTTGCTCTATGGAGCCAATGCTAACTTCTCCGATTTGATAACCGTACTCTTGTGCATCCTGCTCGTTGGCCATCAAAATGCGCCGACCTGAATTTACATCCTTTATTTCAAAAAAGACCTTCCATTCACCGGGTTCCTCACCTGAAAGAGAGAGATCTGTGTGCAGCGTCTGTAACGCTCCCGTATCATTTCCTCCTGTCAGAATCCGGATATCTTCCTCTATCCCATAAGAATATAGTATGTCTTTTTCCTGATTATAGAGCAGTACACGTATCTCCGCCTCCCGGTAGACTGGAGCAAATCCCACATTCTGAAGTGTCACATCTACCGAGAGAGAGTCCTCTTTGAAATGATACCCCAACTCCACATTCCGAATCAACAGTCGATATCCTAGATGCCTCTCAATATAAGACAAGCCATCCATCCCGTAAAAAACGCCTTCTCCATTATAGACAGAAGCTGCCCACTTGTTTAGTACATTCGTGTCATAGTCCCGACCAACATAAGTGACATGCATGGATGCCATATCCCGTATAGCGTTCTCAAAATCATTGTATTCGTTGTCCACAATAACTTCTCCGCCAATGGGTACCAGCTTGCACAATTGATCCTGAAAAGCCAGCTCTTCTTCCCGATTCCAGTAGGTAAAAGCACCGTGAGTGGCATAGCTTTGACTGCCATAGGTACCATAGTCACTCCAACTCCCTAACATACCGTCATTGAACAGCCCCAGTCTTGAAGCCAGACTTCCGTCACCCCGGCTTATTGTTTCAGCGCTGGCAAGTTGCGTAATGATCCGCCACTGGGCCGGCATACGAACTGCCAGAAAAGTATTCTCATCCGTCGCCTCTGCCAATTGAGCCGCCAGAGCCTGGAGCGCATCATCTCCCAGAAATTTTGTACCGTTCATCTCTCCCCAATTGCCAATAAACAACCCCTGCAGAAGAAAAATAGAATCCTTGTGTTCCTGTATTAACGGTCCTACCTGCTCCATGTGACGTAGGATAACCTCCAGACTATCCGGCTCCACCTGCTCGTTCTGTCCATCCCAATCATATAAAAAGCGAAGAATCAACTGTTTATCAACACTTTCCAGCGTCTTCAAAAGTCTCTCTATATTATCAAGCCCTTCTTGTGAAATATCGCCCTCACGGTAGCGCTGCAGATTAATCTCCACCATAGTAAGGGCGGTATCCTCATCCCGACAGTATCTATTAGCAATGTCTGCCCTGAAATCAGCTTCCGTATCGCTGATAATAAAGCCATGCATATGATAAAAACCTCTATTGGGATTGTTCAAGGCACGATCCGACTCCGTGAAGGTATAATCCAATACAGCCACATTACCGTGTCCTCTGGTCAGAAGCCATGCACGCACTATTTTCCCAGCCCCAATAAGAAGGATGGCAATCATAAGAAAAAGCCCTAAAAACCATCCCAAAATCTTTATTATCCTCATTATCCACCCCTTCACTGCATAATTCCAAGTTGATATAATCGCTGGACATTTTGTTCAAAATAGTAACACACAAAGTTGTCTGTCTCGTAGTATACCTTCAGTTCATTAGGGTACATTTTCTGGAATTGCTCACACCATTTATACAGTCTGGACTCCAAGATTGTCCGATAAACCATATTAGAATATACGGAGGATGAAAGAGGAAATATATCCATCGAATTCTTGTCAAATTCCTCTGAAATCTCTGATGAATTTACATTCGGACACTGGCTGACATAGTAACTGTAATACTGCGTATACTTCTCGGTAGCTAGCCAATCTGGACCTGTAAAAAAATGGCTCTGACCGTATTGGATCGGTTTTTTTTCAATAAATAGAAATACATATTTACTTGGCAGTGTGTAATCCTCTGAGAAACTCTCGTTCACAAAGTTCACAAGTTCCTCATGCCATCCATACTGAACCAGCTGATATAGTTCATCCACAGGGGATACAATCGTGTAACTTCCATCCGGTAGTGTCTGGGTGATGGATATAGTCGTCATCACAGCCTCATTATATCTGGTAAACTCAAAGTACAGATATCCGTGAAATGTATCCGTTAGAATCGTTCCCACATAGATTCCACCCACACAAAGTGCTGATACAAGCTTCATGATTCCCTGCGGCAGTACGAGCCCGATTACATGAAATAACCAATCAAAAGGAACTACCATCATAGCCAAATTAAGCATTTGTCCTGTAGAGCAAAGTCTCGACTCCGCAATCAACGGCGGTAGCCCAATGTACTTTGAGCTATACATAAACATAAAGATAAAAGATGCCAACGCAATGGAAAAATATTGGTCAAAATAGTTTCCCGGAATCCGCTTTTCTCTGAGAACCAAGTTAATAAGAGGAATCAAAAACCGACAAAACAGCCACAGCGCGAAATCCAACACCGTAAAGCCTACAAGCCAGGTTGCCCTTTCTTCACGATACAACATAGCATAGGAATAGTGCCAGATACCTTTGGCCGCTTTTTGCAGACGATTTCCAAGACTTACCCCCAGATTCCGAAGCCGGTCTAACAAAATTACAAAAAGGCCGGGCTCCTCCTGTTCCGCAATTTCTTCGGAGCCTGACACTTGACCAGTACTGCCTGTGTTCTGCCCAGTGGCATCCGACTGATTTAAATCTCCTACAGCACCTTCCACTGCTTCTTGGGGCGGCTCCTCAGTCTCCTCAGCAGGAGGCGTCCATGCCTGCTCCGGGTCCGTGCCGTTGATAACGTTCATTGCCCAGTAGATAGAACCTTGAAAATGAATACCGGACAAAAGCGCGCCACCCATGGGTGCCACCGCGATAAAAAAACCACTTAACACGGCAACCACCAGAGGCCAAAATCGCTTCCTGTTAAATATGCGCCCCATCAGTACCGGCACAAAACTGGCACATAAAAAGAAAGCCATAATAGTAGTATAAAAATGAATCGTCAGAGAAGCTGCCAATCCCAGTGAAAATACCAATAAATTCTCATCCCAATATTTTTTAGACAGTTTTCCCCTACGCATCATTCTCTTCTCAGAATGTGCATATCTTATCAGGAATGCAGCGCTGATAAACAGGGTATAAAGCCCAAATTCCTGCGGGAGAGTCCATTGTAGCCGGGACATACTGAACACTTCATCCACGCACAACAAATCTACCGTTAGAAACAGTGTCAATGCCAGCATGGGGGAATAGCGCCACCTGAAAATCTGCCGCATGAGTACATAGGCAGAAATCAGATAAGTAGCTACATGAACACCTGCTAAAAACAGGAGAGCGCTATAGATGCGAATACCAAAGAGTACATGCAGCGCATAGAGAAAGCAGTGCATGGCCTCAGGATAGATGCCGGCGGAGAATACTTGTCCTTGAGTCAGGGAATACGTCCAGGCATTATGCGGGTACATATCACCAAAGCCATAGGAATAATCCTGAAGAGCTCCATGAGAGAAATACATCATGCCAAAGATTACAATAATGGCCAGTAACCCACATTCCCACCAATGAGAATGCATCCTGGCTCGGAAATTTTGGATTACCTGTTCGCCTTTTTTCCCAATCTTTGTAGTCACCTTAAAGAGGAACTGCCGAAATCCCAAAGTTCCCGTCAACAGATGACGAAAAGTCTTCAATTCTTTTTTACCAAATCTCACATTTCGAAACGCAGACCAGAGAAAGCTGCCGTAAAACAGGGTTCGAAACACCCATGGGTGCAAGAGATGAACCAATCCCAACAACAGCACCACCGTATTGACAAGAACTACCTGTAACGTCACGCAAAAAGAAAAGTGGAAAATAAGTGACTTTCCTCTGAAAAAACGGCGAAACACCACTGAAGGCCAGAGAAACATAATAAAAACATAGCCCAGCAGTACCTTTGTGTATTCCATTCCCCAATAAAGTGATATGTCCAAATATTCACCTCCTCCCACCTGTTCCGATTAGGTCTCCTATGACCCGAAATCATTCGTCCAGGCTGAGTCTCCCCAAAAGCACTCTCCCCTCCGCATCCGAGGAATGAGCAAACAGAATACGTGTTCCGCCCTGCTTTCTTACAGCCGTCAGAAAGAGAGCGGTACTACAGACTTCCAATTCACAGGTATACTGCCGCTTCTCGCCGCTTTGCCAGCCTCGCAGCTTGCTGTCTAGTACAGTCTGTCTGTACTCTCCATCTAGGGTTCGGTATTCCAAAAAGATATCTGCGTCCTGATAAAAACCAGCAAAACCGGTGTTCTCCACCTCAAACTCCACTAGGCAGTTACTGTGGGAATCACGCTTTGGAGTCACGGAAACTCTTTTTACCATAAACCGATATCCCAAATGGGCCCCCACATAATCATACAGGCTTTTATCCGCCCAAACTCCTGGAACAGGGCATTTCCACCTACGCCAAATATCCAACATTCTTCCATCGTAGACTTTATTCAGATAAGTGATCTGCATCTGCCGAATTTCCTCCAGCACTGCTTCCGGTGTCAGGCTTTTTGCAAACTCTTCATCGTAGACCACTTCTCCACCGTTTGGTGTAAACCCACTCAACTGTCGCTCAAAGACCAACTCATCCGCTCTGCACCAGGACTCTCCCCATCCAGCGTCTTCCTTAGCCTTTACACCAAAGGTTCCCAAGTGAGTTTCCGACCCAAAAATACCGTCATCAAACAACCCCATGCCATCAGGACAATGTAACTCTCCACCCGCCTGATTCAGGTGAAGCATACGCCAGTATACGGGACGCCTGACTGCCAGATAGGTCTGTTCACATTTGTAGTACCGCAGCACCTCTGCCATTTGCTCCAGTTTCTCTTCCGACAAAAACCGGGAAGTATGCATTTCCCCCCAGTTTCCCACAAGCATTCCCTGATAGACAAAAACGTTGTCCGCAAACTGATCCAATATATCCCCCAATTGTCTCAGGTGACTAAGCACTTGCTGAAAGAAAAAGGGTTCTCTCTCAATAGCATTTCCATCATGGTCATAGACCACTCTCAAGATTATATCATACTGATTATCTTTAAAAAACTCCAATATACTGGATATCCGTTTCAGACACTCCCGACTTAGGTTTTGCTCCTTATAAGCTCCTATGTCAATAATCACCAGAGTCAGAGTGTCAGTCCTGTCAAGACACCACTCCAGCTGCGCAAAATCCGGCTCCTGCTCCACCTGAAATGTATGTATCTGATACCAACCCCTAGCGGGATTGGGGAAGTTCTCCGTCAGTTCCTGAAGTTCAGTCTGCTGAAAATGCCATTTCTCCCGACCATATCTCAACCTATGTAATAGTTTCCTCATTTGCAATCCCCTTATCTACCCTATACAGTTTGACGCGAATCCAAACTGCAATGATGGAAAACATCATACGGAACATATAAAACACAGGCTTAACAATTCCTGAATGCATGCTCACGCCATTGGTTCTGGTATGCATCACCGCCGGTACCTCTTCCACTCGGAAGCCAAGCAAAAGCATCTGCATAATCATATTGGCATCAGGATACTTATCATCAAAGTGGTTGAAACCTGCATAAAAAGAAAAAGCCCTTCGGCTCAACCCTTGGAGCCCCGTAGTGGGATCCTGAATCTTCCGTCCCGTTCCAATACGTATCAATATTCTGAACATCGTATACGCAATTCTTTTAATTAGAGAAACCGGATAAGCCACGCTATCCTTCAAAAACCGAGAGCCCAACACAATATCCGGTTTATGCCCTCCCTGCCCCTCCGACTTCAGCCTTCGATACAACTCCATCACATTACATGCGTCATGCTGTCCATCTGCATCCATCTGGATAATATAGCGGTATCCCTTGTTAACTGCATACTTATAACCGACCCACAGACCGCACCCATATCCCAGATTGTATACATGGTTGATAACTTGATGCCCTCTACTTCTCACTATATCAGAGGTATGATCCGTGGAGGCATCGTTCATCACCAGTATATCAGCCATTTCCATGATCTGTGGTTGTTCCAGCTGCTCCAGAAATGCGCCTATGTTGTTTTCCTCATTGTATGCCGGAATAATTATTAATAGTTCTTTTTGCTTCATAGATGCCCCCTGCGTTATATCATCAGAGAAAAAAGCTTGTTCATCTCCGACTCGTCAGTCATCTTTTTTGCTGCTGCTGCTGCTCCCAGCCGTTGATATTTTTCCCGATCCTCGAACAATTCTACAACTTTACTACTGACTTCCTCCGGTGTCAGGCCACACAACACCCCGTCCACATTTTGCTCCACCTGTTCCCTATTTCCGCTACAGTCTGACACCAATATCACTTTCCCCAGTGTCTGCGCTTCCTGTATGGCTATGCTTTTTCCTTCAAAGCGGCTGGCATGTACATATAGATCCGCCTGCCGCATATAAGGATAAGGGTTGCTCACAGCCCCCAGTAGTACAAAATCCTTCTCAAGACCCAGTTCCTTAATCTTCTCTTCCAGAAAACTTCTCTGCTCGCCCTCTCCCAACACATACCACCGGGCATGTAATCCTCTTTCTTTCAAGAGCCCCATGGCCTCAATAGATACCTCGTAAGCCTTCTGTGCTGTCAGTCTGCCTACAGTGAGAATTCGCCAACCATCGAACTGATCCGAAAACCCGCCGGGCAACTTGGATTTTTTTCGAATCTCCTCTTGATTGATGATATTGTGGAATACCTCTGTCACAGATTCACATTCTGGGTAAACCTTTAAAAAAGTAGCCTTGACCTCGTCCGATACGGTAAACACCTTGTCATATTTTAAATAACAGTCCTTGTCCAAACTCCTGGTATAACCCGCTCTCCCGTAGTCCACGTGGAGGAATGCCACCTTTTTATCCGCCAGCACATGATCCGCCACATAATAGGCAGAACCTCCCTCCAGGTAGGCTACTGCCAAATCGTATCGGGTCTCCGTCCTCAGTCCTCCGTCGGACATCACGCGCCATAACAGTTTATCCGGCAGAATTCTCCCCATTCTGAGCATAGTCCAAAAATTTTTTACCAGATAGGGAAAGTTTCTTAATATACTGCCTCTGGACAGCATAGCACGCAGCACCTGGCGGTTCAGCGCCTTTTTCCCTTCTTTGCTTAAAACAGAACAATCTACATAATGCGTATTCAAAAGCTTTACATGCTCCGGCAGTTCATGCACCAGTTCCCCTTGATTTGTGAGCACATAAAGAGATACTTCATATTCGTCAGGACTTAGATGACGCAATAACTCCAACAAGGCTGTCTCCGCTCCGGCATGCCCTAATGTATTGATCACGAAAAGTGCTTTTTTCATTAAGTCACTTCTCCTTATCCTGTTCCATATCTTCGGAAAGCTTCTGAATCATTTTTTTCATCTCCTCATTTTCCTTTCCCAGAAGAGACACCTGCATGGCAAGTTCCATATTCTTGCGCATCAGTTCTGACACTTTAGTACTCATAAAATAAGCGCCATATACCACGCAAAAACCAATCAATCCAACCAAAATCATACCCGTGCCGCTAATATAACTGCTCCACTCAGTAGGGCGCAGTAAAATACCTGCCAAAATAATGATAACACTGATAAGCCCCCAGGTAAGGCAGAAGGATTCCGTCATTCTCCTCTTTGCCAAAGAAGACAATGTTACCACAAACAAAACCACTCCTGTCAAAATCATTATTATGCGAAGCAAAACGCTAGGTTCCATACCTTCCATATCCTTTCTCTACAGATGCTGCAAATTTACCTACTGTAAACCTTATTGGAAGGCTTTTTACCATGCCCTCGTTCCATGATACTGCCGGTACAGAAAATGTGTACATCTAATGTCCTCTCTATTACACGCAGCCTGTGATACGCCACAGCCCATCCCACAGCAGTGCCAATGACCAGACCTATTCCATACCAAATAGGTTCCAGTCGTGTAGCAAAAATACTGCCCAACAGCGTTGTCACACAGAAACTTATAGATGTCATTATCGCACCAATCAAATCATTATAATAATACAAGAAAATAATTGCTGCATACATAGTGAATAAAATGAAATATCCTGCTGCCAAACAGGGATAAATCTGCATGACCAGACCGCCGAAACCAAACCGGGGCAGTATGATGATAAACAGCAAGAACAGCACTACCGTCACAATAAACTGGATTCGCACCAGATTCATCAGCTCTTCTGAAAGTTGGCTGAACATCCTTCGTTTAGCGTTCTCGATATCAATGCCCCTGCCGCCGATTACCGCCTCTGAATACCCCTTATACCGATCATGAAAATGCATTTCTACTCTTGATATAAATATAACACTCGATGTGATATTTGTAAACATAGCCAGACAGGTGGCCAAGTCATAGGTTGTCATACTAACAAAGCTCTTAGCCACCACAATGTGCATGTCAGTAGTCCAGAACACAAAATTGTGCACATAGAGTCCTACCGTATATACTAAGTTGGCAATCACCAATTGCCAATATTTTTTAAAATACCCCAGCACATCCTTGTACTTTCCACTATTTTCTCTGAAATAACTTATAATCAGCGCAAGCTCCAGACTACCGATCACCGCAAATCCCACATCCAGCGAAAAAAGCATGGCAGAGGTTGCTTCCATCCCCACAATATACACCAGAAAAAGGGACATAATTACTGTCACTGACATACCAATCAGGAAAAAAAGGGATGTCTTTTTGTAGTCTTTACAAATGGACAGATACAGCATGGAATAAAAAACCAACACCAGCGATACATAGCCGCAATAACCCATGAATACAAAAAGAATATCAACTTCTCCTACGACAAATTCCCAAATACAGAAAGGAATACCTAAAACGCAGCTAAAAACCAGATTCAAAATCAACCCCACGTAATAACAAGGTAAAATGTCCTCATAGGTCTCGTTATAGATAACGTCTGAGATATATCTGGAAAGCACAGCATTAAATGGCGATGATGTTATCATTGCAAAAATAAATATATACAACACAGTGCTGGAAAACAGTTCTCTGGACGCATAACCGAGCTTTGATATCCCCAGCAGCACATTCATAAGAAGCACCGCAGCTATGACCAGAAACATGGGCGCAATCGTGATGACCATACTGTAACCGAAACCAATCAAGTTGGTAGTTATAGTGTTCTTACTGAATATTCTATTTAGTCTTATGCCTATTCCAGCCATACACTATCTCTCCTTTTATCAATGAAATTCCACATCTATATCAAAATCATCATAATCACTTACATCAAAATCAAAGTCACCCTTACTCTTGGGGAATCGCTTAGCACTCATCTCTATTACAGTCTCCATAGGCGTTGAAGATGCTTCTGACATCACCTCATCATCCAAATCATATATCATTAGATCGGGAATATCTGCACCATATTCCTCCAGCGCCAGAACATCAGTACCATATTCCTCCAGATCAGGAACGTCAGTACCATATCCCTCCAGATCAGAAATATCCGCACCATAATTCTCCTCCGATATAGACTGTGTCAGAAGCTTGCCGTAATTCCAGCCGATTTCTGCATAAATATTCTCATAGGTTTGAATCATCTGATGTATTTGATACCGCTGCATTACCCGTTGATAGCCACATTCTCCCATGGTTTTCCGAAGCTGTGAAGAACGGGCCATATCCAGCATGGCTGCGGAAAGTTCCGCTGTGTTCATAATGTGAGTCAGGATGCCTGCAGTTCCACACCCATCCCCCTCGCCATATATCAATTCACGGCAATTGCCCACATCGGTAGCAATCACAGGCTTGTGTGCAGCATAGCTCTCCAATATGGTAAGTGGCTGCCCTTCACTGATACTGGTAAGAATAGTGAAATCCATTCTCCCCAGGTACTCCTTCACATCGATACGTCCAGTAAACACCACATCATTTACCTGAAGAGCATCCACAAGTTCAAAGCACTCTTTGGCATACTCCTCATCCTCATCACAGGGTCCCATGATCCACAGCTTCAGGCTATTGTTTTCTTCTTTAGCAAAAGAAAAGGCCCTGATCATTGTCTTTACATCCTTAATAGGAGTCACGCGCAGCACCGCGCCTATATTAATAAAACCAGTATCTTCCTCCTTTTTGCCCGGCAAGTTCACCAGTCTTCCTACATCAATTCCGTTCGGAGTAACTCTCAGCTTTTCTAAAGGACATCCCAGCCCAATCTGTAATTCCCGAGCGTGACTGTACAAACTGGTCACAATATCCGCATTCTCGTAAGCTAATCTGGACATTTTACGGAATTGGTCAATCCAGATATTCTTATAGATTCCAGCCACCCATTCTGCTTTTATCAGCTCCTCTTCCCGCTCTCTGGTATAGATTCCGTGCTCTGATATAAGAAGCCCACTCCTGTGAAAATGTTTTGCCATGCTTCCCAATACACCGGCATACCCTGTGGCTACACAGTGATAAATATCCGCCGTCGGCAGTTCCGTCTTCAATATCAAAAAGAGTGGAAGGTAGATAGAGCGCATAGTCCATAAAAAGTCCGAAAATACAATATAGGGATATCTGGCCTGATAGCATTCCTTCACAATGTTCAAAAAGTCCGCTCCCATTAACAGATCATCTATAGAGAAACTCTTCTTTTGAAACATATCAAAGACAATGCTCCAGTCTATGTCTTCATTCATAACTATACTGCGCAGGGCCAGATACTCTTTCTTATTCAGCTTTGTTCTCTTTCCGTGCTTTGGCTTGCGCCCCCAGTCATAATCGTCCAAATATGCCTCATATACAGCCGTTACGTTTGCAGGCAATTCATAGACAAACTTTCCACTCTGAGTACGATTTGATATAATTGCCAACACAACAAATTCCACTTGAGGAAAAGACTTTATCATGCTGTTTATCCAACCGGACACTCCACCTACTACGTATGGATAGCACCCCTCTGCAACAATACAAATCTTCATCTGTAATCTCTCCTTGTCGAGATGCCTTAATACACCTTGTCACCGGCATTCATCACATCCAAACTTAAGCTGTCAGCCTTCAGCTGAATCTCCACATGCTCTGACAGCACATGAATCAGATAAAATCCTGCCTCAACTTCTTCATAGGTTCCTCCTTCCACCTGAGCAATCGTCTCATCGTGAGTGCGCAGGACAAACCACGCTTCATTACCAGCGTTCTCCACCTGTAATGTAATGATACGATCTTCCCTTGATTCCCTATAATTCAGATTCAGAAAACTGCGCACATGGGCATCGCTCTCCGAAAGGGAAGTAGCGGAAAACTCCTGATACCGACTCCAATAAGAACCGATATTGCTGGAGATGTCATCGAAGTAATTCTGCCACTGTTCGTCTTCTGACTGAGGCCAGGTGACATTGGTCAGGTCCACCAGTACATTGGTATACCCCAGAGCGGTGACAAGGCTTCTCATCTGCAGATCCTTGGAGTAAGTATAATCTGTTGCTTCCGCAGTGATACTCTGCAGCGTCACTTCGTCTGTGCAGTAAGACACCAGCGGGTACTTATCCCGTCCGTTGACTACCAGTGTGCGGAGGTCCTTAAATGTCTCATTCTGCAACAAATCATAAAGCTCTTCGGTTATTTCCTCCCCAGCATAAAATGTGCCAAACCGATAGCTTTCAGTCAGATTTTGTAAAAAGTTCTCATCCCGAACCAGCTTATCCTTCAGTTCCACATCACCTGCATACTCCAAAGTTCTTCCCGCCTCAGCACTTATCTCCTTAAACTGCTGAAAGTAGAACACTAAATCGTCGTCTGAGGGTTCCAGTTCATCCGCATAAAAATGTTGAGGCATCAGGTAACAGGTCAGTCTCAGATTAAACCGCTCTGAAACCGCAGCAATACTCGGCCACATTATATCACGGTACAGCGCTTTGGGACTGCGACTGTAAATCTGATTCAGCTCCTCCTCATTCTCAGCGGAAAAGTTTGGATAATTTGCCATTACAGTATTTCTTGCATTAATCACTGGATAGAGCTGGTAGGGCTCCATCTCATATACAAAAGCATCCAAAATTCCAAGCCCTGTCAGACTAGACATATAATTACCGCTTATAGCGAATACCATGGCCTCTTCATAACTGTTTCGCCAGATGATTGCCGGAAAATCCTCACGCTTAATTCCGTCCTCGTCCTCCTCATCGATTTCTAAAAGCCCAACCATATAAGCCTTGGTTCCACTATCCATCCGATACCAGGGAACCGCAAGCTGTAAATCCTGAAGTTTCTCATCATCCTGCTGCCGTACCTGGTAGATCGCCTCGCCTCCCACCATAAATCCGGAATACAACTGAATTCCCATTGTTTGAATCCAGTACTGATCCACCTTCGAAATCCCCAGAAGTTTCCGCAGTCTGGCATTTCCCTGTATCACCTCTATGTCTGGCAGATTACAGAATACCAATGACACCCCCTCTTTCGTAAAATTGATCAACGCCGTTGTATCTGTCTTAAAGTCAACGAAATCAGAATCTATCAAAATCAGCTTTGGAAGTTTTCCCTCGGGTAATGTTAACTCATTAATATCCGAAACTACAATACGATCTCTCTTTGTGAAATCGCACCACTGTAATACCACATTACCAACAGGATTCATCTGGCTGCCAATAAACACCACATATCCCGGCTCAGTCAATTCTCCCGGTCTCCATCTGTCCGCCCCTGATAAAATATCCTCTGACGTCATGTACTCATTAACATTGTAATTATTTCCGTTCGCTTTGATGACTTGGGAAAATTGGAGCATGAATAAGAGCACAGCCATCATAATACATATACTAAAAAAATTTCTGCGAGATATCATCTTTATACCCCTTGTCCGTGTTACCGGGCTGAAATGAAAAATTGGTTATATATTAAAGGAAAACTCGAATCAATTCCAGAGTTTCACTGTCGATAACTACAGCGGAATGTTTCAAATCCTCTAAAACCTCAAAAAACCTCTGTTTCTGTCCACTATTAAAGTAAAGCTTGAGCTGACACGTGTAGGTAGACAGCGTATTGGGATATTGGTATTCCGCCCGGTCACACCATTTTCTACAATTATCGTAATCTTCTATTTCCAGAAGTCTGAGAGAAATAGCTTCATACTGATTACTTGTCATGTGTTCCCTGTCCTTAATATAGAGCACATCACAGACCTTATCCATGATGCTCACATAATTTTTCTGCTCCATATCTGTAAACACTCTTTGTACCAACACCTGATTCATGTATTCAATCAACGCTTCCGCGTACTTAGCCTGATCTCCTCCTTCTGTCAGGACAAGTTTATACTGCTTTTGCACATTCATACGGAAATCATTCAGAGCATCCTGTAGCACTGACGCCGCGTAGTGGGCAGTCTCCGTATCCTGACTGTTCAGCGCAAGTGATATTGAAGCAAGAGAATTTCTGATATCTCCCCGAACCACATTCATCATTAAATTTCGTAAATCATCCGTGTTTGTAATCTCAATAGCTTCCTCCAATGGAACAATATTTCGTTCCCTGTCCTCCTCTGCATGGACAAAGGTCCTAGCACGCTCCTTGCTGAAAATAACGTCTTCCAAACTCACAGGCGCTGAGAAAGCAGTTCGGTAGAAGACGTATGCCATCAAAAAGAAACAGGGACCCGCCACCGGGCACAACATCATTACGACAGCCTTGATAATACCTGTTTTTCTGTCCCTCTCCTTACGAAATCCATTGATTACCAGATACAGCAGGACAATCAGCGTATTTACAACAATCAGGGTTAAAAATAAAATCTGTCGGCCTGTCATGCTACGCTATCCTCCACTATATGGCTTTTATAGCCAACCTCAGCAAAACGCTGGATAACATACTGGGCATCCTCACGGCTGGTATTGGATAAAAGTGCGTAGAGCCCACCGTCCGACAAAGTGCCAATGTAATCGGTCTGACGGAGTTTCGCCATAAGCTTCTTGCCCGTGTCTTTGTAGGTGGAAGGTTCAGCATCCACCCGAAGCACAGTACATTCTGTCAGTCCCTTGTTCTGAGCTGTCAAATAGGCATTGAGCAATGAGGTAAATGCAGAAGTTTCCAACGTCTGCGTATCCTCTACATATCGCTGATCCTCCAGTGCTGAAAGATATCTATTGGCCCTTAACACCGCGTTTTGAATCAACGCACTGATTACCACCAGCTGGTTTGCCTGCCCCAGTGTCATACTCTCCCATGGGATTCCCCAGATCATAAGTATCATCTGCATCTCTTCTTTGTCATCAAAGAGAGCGTTTGCCATCAGCGGATATCTCTCGTCCATTTTTCGGTTGATAAATACCCTGTGTTCCAACAATGTGTCGTACAGCTCACCCATCTGGGTATACTGAATCGAGTTCCCCAGCATTCTGGCCTTTTTTGATGTGGAGGAAAACAGCCTGGCGTAGGAACGGTTAGATACTGTATAGATAGCCACATCCTTGCTTCTGACCAGTTTTCCCAACATCTCAGCTGCATAAAACAGTACTTCCTCAGGGCTATACTGATCCAAGGCAGAAGTAATGCTGTATATTTTGCCCACACTATCATTCTGATTTACGATTTGAGTCTCCAAGGCATCTTTGACTCGCACATTACTGGTATTGATATCCTGTATATCTCCCAGCTGTTGCACGAGAAAATCTTTCTCCTCCTGACTCTCCGCTTGCAGCTTCTTAATTTGGTCCCTCATGTAACCCACTACCAGCCCCAAGATAAACAACTGCGCAATCCACACATATGTGTTGGCATCCAACATGACCTCAAAGCCGGACCGTTCATACATCTGCCTGAAGCAGTAACCTGCTACAGCCAGCACCGCAGAAAGCGTAGCCTGTTGCTGGCCATATACAACAGCAAACAAAAGTACATACAACAGGTAAAAGTCCAGGTTTGCAAAATATGAACTGCCGACCGCACGGTTATTCAACATAAAGAAGGGAATAAACGCCACCAGATTCTCCACAAAGGGAATCATAGTCCGAAGAAGCCAACCTGATGTTTTTAATATGCGCTGCCACAAAGGCGGCTTTGCATCCTCCCACGTCAAAAAAGCGTTGCTGTTCTTTTTCATCTGTGCAACGATTTTTTTAACAATATCACCTACATTACAGAAAAAGGGATTGCCAAATTCACTGTCAAACAGGCGGTTGGAGAGCACTATACGCTGTTCTTTGGCATAGGCATCTTCTGTATCAATTTCTATCTCTTCGCCCATTGCTTCCTGTACAAGTTCAGCCAGCTGTTGTTGGGTAATCTCTACAGAGGATGAAATATTGTACAAAGAATTATTATGTTCATTACATGATCCCAGTCGATAGATAAATTCTATAGCATCTGTCTCATAAAGCAGGGATTGGGTAACATTCTCCTGAATCGTGATCTTCTTTTTTTCAAAAGCTTGTAGACACATGTCGCTACAAATATCCACTACATCCTTCCGGCGCTTGGGAATACTGTACAGATGATCCAACCGCAGAGTGATAACATCAAGCCCTCTCGTCCTGCGATAGCTCTCACACATTTCTTCGCCTTGAGCCAGCGTCATACCTCGGAGTCCGGCAGGGGATGTCTCTATCGCTTCCGTAATATCTTCCGGATAGTGTTCACTGAAAACAGCCTCCGATGACAGATAAATAAATCTGCCGTGATCCTGCATGGCATAACCCATCAACAGATTCATGAGACTGGACGAAAATTTTACTGACGTAGCCTCCTCGTCATGCCATTTGAAATTAGTGTCATAGGCGCCGAGAAAGATTGTCAAATCCGGATTTACACTCTCAAAAATCTCATTTAGACAGCTGTTATCGTATGTAAAGTTATACCGTTCAAACACCTTCTGATAGGGTTCGTTGCCATATCGATTACCCGTGAGCAGATATACCCTGTGTCCTTCCTTGTTCAGCTTGATGATCAAGTTATCGGCCAGACTCCCAGGACCGCCAATTAACAATACATTCATAAGCCCTCTTTTCTGCTGCCGCCAGACAGCTTGTTATCCTCTGTTTACTCTATTCCATATTCCTCCAGTTGTGCCATGAACCGCTCAACATCCTGCTCAATCACTTCCCTGTTAACCTGATATTCCCGGCATAGAGCATCCACAATCTGTTCCCGGCTGCATCTCTGCTCCATCATCTGCCAGATGTCAGCGCCCACTTCATTCATGGTGAGCGGTTTCCTGTATGGTACGCCTTCCTGCCAGGTGTCCAACAACCAATATGTTCCAGCGGCATAGCGCAATTGATATCTCATGAATTGCTTCCCTTTATCATTGTTTTAGTGTGTCGTTTACATTATAACATATTTCTGTCAATAAAAAAAGCCCATTTGACACTTGAGTTTCGGTAGTTTTGCCCACAAACTCCATGGGTTACCGGTATCTCTATAACCAACTGTCATTACTCTAACCAAACATATCCACACTCAACTGTAATTTTTTCATAGGAATTGTCTTCCATATATTGCCACAAAAAGGAGTTATATCTTTCAGGGTCATACTGTGGATTCTCTGTCAAATCATAATTCCCTATATTATCATTCAGCTCTATGACAACATTAGGTATCCTATCCGGGTGTTGTTCGTAGTATGCATTTAATTTCTCGTCATTTCTATCCATTTTTATCCGCCAGGTCGTGTACGCGCCACAGCGCATATCCGTACAGAGATACGCCCACGGACATAAGCTTAAAATCAACACATTCCCCTCTCCGCTACAATACTGGTCCATCACAGCCAAGACCTGCATATACTGCTCATAATGTTCCGCCGACGTAAATAATCCTTTTGCAGGCCCCTCCTCAATCTTAACATTCAGATTCATCAAGTCCGAGTCCCTATATACAACCATAATCCTGTAAACACCTGACAGCAGGACAGCGACGGCCAGGCTCAACATACCGCAGACTGCCAGGACAGTATCTCGCCTTTTTTTCAAAATCTCACTGACATAGTTGCATATAATAATACAACTTACCCCCCCTGATAAAGCAAACCCAACACTCATTGCCGAAAAACCGGTATCACTGCTTAAGCTCATGAAAAAAGCCAGAGTCAGGCCCGGTAAATAAAAACAGCGAAAGATATCCCATTGCTTCTTCTGAGTAATGATAAACACCTGTAAACCAAAAATGGCCAGGTTAGTATGTATAGTTCCCTCATAAAGACGGTCTATCAAACAGTTCATTGTGAAAAGTACAAAGCTTATGGCAAAAATTACTGCTGATTTCTTATCTGTTATTTTTCTCTTTACTGTTATGATCAACGAGTATATCACACACAGCGCAGAGGGAATAATTGTGAATTTAAATCTGGCTGCAACATAAACAAAAGCCATCCACCAATTTCCCACCCCAAACATATGGGTATCCCCTTCTGCCCACCAAGCCATGCTGGCTATGATTTCTGCGATAGAATTATTTCTAAGGACAAGATAACAGGCGAATCCTGCACACACGAATAATCCAAACATAAATGACAGTAGATATACTTTCGAATTCACACGCTTCTTTGTTTCGTATATATACACCCCTACAACAGATGCCAAAACCGCAATCACGAAGTACGGATTGATGATAATGACACCGCCCAAGAACATTCCTGCCCAAAACAACTTCCATGCATTCCTTTTCCCGCCATCATAAAGCAGGAGCAATGCCAACATGTATAGTGCCAGGATAACGGCATAATAAGAAAGGGTATCAATATACGCTCTGCTGTAAAATAATATCACCACACTGCACACAAGGCTGGCAATTTGATTTATGTTATGCTTTATCATTACTTTGTAAAAATACATGCACACGCTGAACTGAAGCAGCACTGAGAGAATTCTAAAAAACAAATAGACTCCATCCCATGACTGAACCAGCATTTTATAGGCTCCAGCTACAGGGAACAATATGATAGAATATACTTGTCCTACATGCCATTCATCCGTCAATAAGCGGTCTCCTCGCAAAATCCTATCGACTCCCGAAATGTAATAGCTTTCGTCCGACCAACAAAAGCTATATCTTGCCCGCCAAAATAACAAAACCGTCAAGAGCATAAGAATAACATATGGATAATACTTTTTCATCGTTCTTTCTAAGTTAATAAATATCTGCATCAATATACCCTCATTTTACCAGACAAATAATGAACAAAATTACTGCGCCACAGCTTATCATTGCTATTGTTCAGAAGGGCGCTGCTTATGTATAAAATAACATTTTCCGGCACATGTGACAAGTCATTAATTCCCCCTTATCCCTTTGTATCTCAAGGATTTCCATTCTATTGGAAAGCACTTGCGGATTGTTAAAAAATCAGTATAATTAAGAGTACAAATTCAAAGTCCATAGTACACAGCCAAAAAAGAAATGAGAGGACATATATAATGGAACTGACGAAAGGTGCAAGTTATGTTTTTCTGGTCTGTGCAATTCTCATTGTACCTTTGATTATCTTGATCAATGTAGGGTTGGCATATAAAAAAACACGAAAGAGACAAGGGAATGTCGATAGTGTCAAAAACAACTCTCCTATGAGTAAAGATAATACTCTGTGTCTTAGGGGACTTGCCGCAATAGCAATTATGTTTCACCACTATTGTCAAAAACTGCTTTTACCGGATAATGGTGTATTTCGGTTATTGCCGATATATGGCATGGCCGGTTATATTTCCGTAGGTATCTTTTTGCTCATATCCGGTTATACGGCAGCAATACAATATGAGAATAAAAAAATATGTTTCGATGCCAACTACTTAATAAAAAGATTATTAAGATTATATATTCCGTATTTTACCACAATAACAGCATTCTCCCTCTGTACCCGGCAGACTTTTGGCACATACCTTTGGAAGATATTAACATTTGATGCGCGGGTTGACCATGGACAGCCTAATGCGGTATGGTTTATGATCGTAATACTATACCTTAATATATCTTGCTATTTCGCATTCAAGTTAAAGACTAAAACAAGGAAAATGATCTGTATGCTAGTCTTTATCATTATATGGATAGCAGGATGTGTTCTTATCGGGGTCGGCACTTGGTGGTATCTTTCTGTGGGATGCTTTTATCTTGGCTTACTTTTGGCATTTACTGCAGATAGATGTAAAAGCATTCTGCAAAAAGGCAACAGACTGTTAATTTTTTCCTTTATATCTTTCTTTGTCATGATGGCTTTGCTTCTTATCAGCCGGAAAATTGATATACCATTAATTCAGATACCAACAGCACTGTCTGTCTGCGTATTTATTTATTTGATGACATATTCCTGCGAATTAAGTTCAAGATTACTAAAGATGCTGGGAAGTATTTCGCTGGAGTTATTTCTGGTGCATGTTGATGTTTTAAATATGGCTTTTGCTGTATTTGAGCATAACTCTATAACAATGCTTTTTGTTATTCTGTTTAGTGTAGTAGTTGCTTTTCTGTTTTATAAGATGGATAATTTATTAATTGGCTTTATTAATAAATCACTTAGTGATAAACGCAAAGTACTGTAATACAGCCACATCCCTATCAAAAGAGGCGCAGCTTATGTTGCTAACTTAAACTTAACCGAAATAATTGATACTGCCCCATTTCGGCAATGATTGTATAACGACTGTTCAAAATATCTTGAATAACCTCAGTTGAACCATCTGTCAAAATCCATATCGCATTTCCTTCTGCAAACACCTGATGAATATCTTCTCGGGTCTGTTCACTGAAAGAAGCATGCCATTCCTGCATGACAAAATATTTATAGCAAGGGGTAATATCATGCAAAAGATACAATTCCCTAAAGGTGCCACCCCCATATGCAATAAAAGAATCCCTCTCCTCTTCCGGAACCATACTCAAAAGCTGTTCATAACCCACTTCATGATATTCTTTATATTTATTATGTAGATTTATGACCCTTGTCAGCAAAATAGCCGTACAAGCAATACTGAAAACCACAGTGGCACCCAGAAGCATTCTTTTAACGATTAAATAGATTCTCTTCTTTGTTTCCATTCCGTAAATTTCATTAAGAAATATAATGGCTTGAGGAAGCGTTATAATGGCATAATGACTGTAACTGGCACCACAGGTAAAAATATAAAGTTCAAGGAAGCCACACAATAAACAGTAAACTGTGAGCACAGTTTTCCGACACAGAAATGCTAAAACCGCCACAAGGAAAATGACACATGCTGTAAAATGTACAACTACAAATTCCAATATCGATAATAATGTTGCCTCCTTAAGCCATGAAGACATATATGCCTGATATTCAAAATTATACAAAAGTGTACCATACATAAATTCATGAAACAAATCATGTGCTGCAAAATAAATAGCAAAGGGTAAAAAAATCAACAGGAATCCGATAATAAAGCCAAAAGCATTCCATAGTAGATTTTTGCATTTTTTATTTTTAAGTAAAACACAGCATATAATCAGAATCCCTGCACATATAGTTATACCGTTGGTCACTCTGGTCAACAGGCATACACCAAATGATAATCCATAAAGAAACGCGTGAAACGGCCTATGGGACAATTGTTTCTGCTCAAGAGATACCGTCAGATACTTTATCTGGAAATAAGTACATATGCTGACAAAGGGCAGGCAATACTCTTCCGTAAAATTCCCTCTGCTATATACAAAATGGAAGACACTCAATGATAAAATGACTGCACAAATGCCATAGCATTTTGAAGAAGTGGCCAGTTGTGTCATTTTATAAAACGCCACTAAAGTAATAAATAAAAAAACCACCTGTAGCAGCATAATCCCCATAGAAGACCCTGTCATGCAGAATCCCAGCATGTCGATAAAGAAAATCAACGGCCCCTTATGGTCGAACATATCGATATATGGAATTAAGCCATCAGCCCATGCCCTCCCAATTGTCTGGAACTGCGCAGAGTCATCACCATAGTAGTATGGATAAAAGGGAGAAGTTGAACAAGAAACGAAATATACAAAAAGAAGCGAAATCAGCCCCAGCAAAACATAAACCAAAATATTGTTACGAATTTCATTTAGTAATTTACGAATGAACATTGTTTCTCCCTTAGTTGAATTTTTATCCTAACTTCAAAAAACAACTATTCCTTTTAGTTGAATACGACATAAACAGCTGTCTGCGCATCCAGCTGTCTACAGGACCGCTGAGATAAATGGGATCTAGAACGGAAGTGTAGTTATAAACATCAATAGTTTCAGGACCGGAGAAACATATTGGTTCGAATAAGCAATAGCCCTGTTCTTTTTTAAATCCAGACGCAGCTGTTCCCGAATCTCCCTTGCTTTCGGATCGTGTTTCAACTTTCTGAGATTCACATAACAGTACAGCGTGGCTTTGATATACTTATACTCCGCACATGGCACCAGCTCCGGCATTACCTGTCTGACAAAGTTAAGGTTGTCAATACTGTTATAATAATAATCCACATTTCTTATCGAAAATTTTGATGTTGTGATACTGTTCTGGCGTATACGATAATAGTATGTATCTTCATTTAAAAAAACAATTTTATTACACTCTGCATAAGCGTGAAGTGCAACCACCTCATCATCGTTCACCCGATCTAGCGGAAATCGAATATGTTGAAAGACTTCCCGCTTAAACAGACGATTCCAAACTGCGGAAGCATTTAACAGAACATGCTTCATAGCTTCTGAAGCTGTCTCACACCTCACAGCAGAATTCTTATTCTTTTTTGGCTTTAAAACTCCATTTTTATCAATGACAGTGACACATTTTCCCACTGCACAATCCGCATCATATTTCTTTAGTCCCTGATATAAAATCTCATACGCATTTTCCGCAATCCAATCATCGCTGTCAATAAAGCTGATGTAATCACCGCTGGCATATTCAATGCCGTCATTGCGGGCACGGGCTACCCCTTGGTTTTTCTTATGAATAACGTGAATACGTTCATCGTTTTGAGCATATTGATCACAAATTTCACCACATTGATCCGGCGAGCCATCATCCACAAGAATGATTTCTAAGTCAGAATATGTTTGATGTATAATACTTTCAATACATTTTGGCAAATAGGCTTCTACTTTATATACAGGAATAATAATACTGATTTTTTCGCCCATTACAAATTCTCCTCTATTTTCTGTATCTGGCTTTAGTAACTTTCTCGTCTATACCCAACTTTCGTAACAATGCAATTCCTGCCACAAACAGCCAGTAAAAATGTATGACAAACAGAAGCGATGAGACTCGAATTAAAATCCTCCAGGAGAAAGCGCTGATTTCATTTATGTATTTTCCTCTGGCCAATTCCAGCATTGCATTTCTCACAAAAGGATCCGCTCCATATTTTTTTAGCGTTTTCACCGATATACGAATTCCATGCTTCTTAAACTGCAATTCTTGTTTTACCAGGAAAAAAAATCCGAAAACAAGGTGAAAAGCCAACAAATCTCCGTACTTTTGGTTTATTCCGCGCTCCTGTAAAAACTCTCGAAAATCCAGTGCTATGGAGAGCCATACAGACATAAAATTTTCTTTATATCGGTAGGTAACAGAACTTTCATTGATCCGATACAGGTAAACGCTTCCATCCAAAAATGCATACACCGGTTCATACGCACAGCACTCCATATTATGTGCCTTGTCTTGGGTAAACGGATAAGAGGGACATTTCAGATCATGCTCCTCCAAAAATTTTCTGCGATACAGCTTTCCCCAATTATAGGCAAGATGACCATACATGTAAAAACCTTTAAAACGAAAATCTACTGTACGTGTGTAGTCACCGTCGTGTAAATGGTGTACATTGACCTCGCTGACCATGGAATTGTTGAAGCGTCGGAAGCCGCCTACAACAATGTCAGCCCCCTTCTCCTCCGCACATTTTACCAGTCTGCTGATCGCATCCGCTCCGTCAAGACAATCGTCTGAATCCATAAATATAATATATTCACCTGAGGAAGCAGCCATTCCCGTGTTTCTCGAAACCCCCTGCCCACTGTTGGGCTGATGAATCACACTCACATTTTCATACTTCTCTGCATACAGGTCGCACAATGCAGGACAGTTGTCCGGTGAACCGTCATCCACTAGAACAATCTCAACCTTAGGATAGTCCTGCTTCAGCACACTTTCCACACACTCCTTCAGATAGCGCTCCGTCTTATATGTCGGAACAATCACATTGACGGTTGCCTTTTCCATAATCGCACCACTTTCTCCTCTTTGTTTTATCCGAGCAAAGCCTCTAATACGGTATTCCAGTTACTCATGATACTCTCCATCTGAAACTTCCACATATTGTTTTGGGCCTGCTCTGAAAACTGTTTTCTTAGGTTATCATTTTTCATAAGCATATTCAGTTTCTGCGCCATATCCTCGCAATCAAAGGCCTTGATAAGATACCCGTTTACATCATCCTCAATAATCTCATTGGGACCGGTAGGAATATCAAAACTGACACTTGGCAGTTGAAATGCCTTCGCCTCCAGAAGACACATGGGCAACCCTTCTATCCGAGAGGTCATAACATAAATCTTCGCCTTTTTCAGATAAGCGAATACATCCTCCGTCCTTCCGGTCAGAATTAATTGATCTTCCAACCGGTTTTTCTCAATAAACTCCTCCAGAAAAGTCTGCTCCTCCCCATCTCCCACCACCAACCATTTCCAGTTTGGATTATCGGGCAGGACCCGGCGCGCAACCTCAGCGAGAAAATCCATGCCTTTCCTATGAATTAGTCGGCCAACCGTAATCAGCCAGTTCTCTTTTTCTGGTTCCTCCTCACAAGACAACTCCTGCATGGGGTTATATATGGTAGAGATTGCATTGTCTCTGCCAAGCTTTTCAATATAAGCTCTTTTGTCACCTTCTGTCAGCGTGATAATATGGTCTGTACGCTTTACGGAATACTTCAAAATATAACGTCTGTACAGAGATTCCATTTCATATTCATAATTGAAATGCTCCCATGAGATAATTCTGGTTCCCAAATCCCTTGCTGCCGGTAAGGAAAGAACGTCCAACACAATATCAATATCAATAATCACGTCAATCTCATGTCGCTTTAAAAAACGCCTGAGACGGGGAATCAATTTTAGGTATCCAGGACCTGGATTAATCCACCTGGTTCCAAGAGCATATCTCTCAATCCCGTCTTCCAGTACGAAAAAAGGGTCTTTTTCCTGTTCAACAAGACTCAGGAACAAAATCTGATAATTCCCTTGTTTCGCCAGCGCATTGGCAATCAAAGCTGACACCCTCTCTGTTCCGCCGATCCTTGTAATATCTCCCGAAAAAAAACATACTTTTTTCAAAATAATCCTTAATCCCTTCTAAAAATACTTCCTGCCTCAGCTATTCCTCTTCCATTTCATATTTTTTATCATACGAACTATGCTCTGCATACGCCAACTCTTCATATAAATTATCAGATTAATTAAGTTGGGTATACACACACACACTATCATCGTCAATATAAAGCGTATCAGTCCACCGCCCCGATAAACTATTTGCACTGTACAGTATGTCACCACAGTCTCACCAAATGCTAACACTCCATATTGCAACAAATCAGCTACATATCTTGCACTGCTCTTACAGAGATAATCGGAGAAGAAGAAATGAACCCGCAAAACAATCTGAACCAGATAGGACGCAAATGTTCCAATCAGCACGCCCACCACACCAAGCGGTTTTACTAAAAGCAGGGAAAACACCAGATTTGCCGCAGCATACAGAACCGAAATGTTTCGCTCTTTTTCAAACATACCACTGACAGTCATCACAATGGAAGTGGGCAGATTCATAATAAACAGATAAATATTGACCGTGCAGCAAATTACAATCTCCATGCTGAGCCCGTAACTCTCTGTCAGCCAGAAATCAGTTACAAATATAGTAGCCAATGACATCAGACTGGCTGAGCAGAATGCTGCTAACACAAAAAACACAAACCCCATCTGTCGGAGCACCTGATAATTTTTATTTTGGTCATGTTCCGTAAACAGATTCCCTACCGTCGGTTGTATCGCACCTGCCAAGGCTAACATCACATTCATAATCGACTGTACGATGAGACTGTAATTGGCATAAAGTCCCACCGTAATCACGCTGATAAAACTTGAAATGATCAGGTTGTCAGTAGACACCAAAAGCTTTGAGGAAAGTCTGGAGATAAAAATATTTTTGATATCTCCAAAAATCGTAGCCATCAAGCTTTTTTCTAACGGTTTCCTCTGATATTTCTTCAAATAGGAATACCGCCTGTTCACATACCGAATTATCCAGATGTTTAACAGTGACTCCACCACAATGTTCAAAAAAAGGGCAAGTTGATAATTTTTCCAAAGCAATAAAATGACAATAATAGAACCGTAGTTCAACAGATTAATCAATAAAGTCACTATACTGACAACATATTCTCTCTGATCTGCAATAAGAATGGAACGCTTATAGGAAAGCAGATAAGACAACACTGTCCGTACCAGCCACAAAGTATAAATCAAACGAATATAGGATAGTGAAAAATTATTCTCTCTTAAAAATATATGCACAAAGGGCATGACACAAAGCCCTGCCCCTAAAATCACAGCAGCAAAAACATAATACGCTCTGCGATACAGATTCATCAGTGACGCTATCTCTTCTTCATTTTGTATAGCAAGCGCCTTGTAAAGATGAAACACAACAGCAGAGGCAATTCCAAGTTCCGACACGGATAGAATCGCAATAATATTGGAGATCACACTGTTCATTCCGACCAGTGCCTCCCCCATAATGAGATTCATGACCCTCTGGCTGAAAAAACCTATAATAATCAGCACAAATTGGGAAATCAAGCTAAAAAAACTATTGCGGAATACATTCTTTAGGCGCACTTCGTCAGATCACTCCCTTTATCTGCTATTCTACTCCATAATTTTCAGCCCGTCAAAGATTTTATTGAGTCCTATTTTGCCTTTGGCACACCAGTTCCGCCAGGTAGATTTGCTAACCGCATCAGCCTTGAAGATTCTTTATTTACTTCATATCACGCGCTTTTTGATTCTGCTTGAGTTCCATCATTACCGATTACCTGTCCACGACTCTTCAGCTTGTCCCGGATGCAATTGATTGCAAAAGCTGCCAGACAGGCGCACAAACACACTAGTATAGGCTTTAACCAGTCAAAATAGATTGTGTAATTCCCATCTATTTTTTCTCTCAGCCGTTCCAAGACCGAACCACACCAAATGTGTAACAAATATACCCACATGGAAAGCTTACGGCCAATATACGCAATTCCGGAAAACAGTCCCCTCGACTTTTCTG
This sequence comes from Acetatifactor sp., assembly GCA_022511425.1. Classification (GTDB taxonomy): domain Bacteria; phylum Bacillota; class Clostridia; order Lachnospirales; family Lachnospiraceae; genus Acetatifactor. The sequence goes on along the minus strand of JAFLRO010000008.1, from coordinate 4,852 downwards.
TTGGGAAAGTCATAGCCATCAGAAAAAGTCCCACTGAAATAAAGACTGTACTAAGGTGAAAATCCATGTATTGTCCTGAGACAACATATTCCACTATAATAATTCCTCCACCCAGGACTGTTATCAAAAAGGCGACGAACAGACTGCATTTTTCTTTGATCCACTGCGACTTTTCTGCAAGCAGAGAGCCAAGCAGCGTCAAAGGCAGCCCAAACAGAAATACACTTCGGAACCAGTAAATGGCTTGATCGATGTCATAATGGTTCTGCCAATAAAATCTTCCGAAAATTTGCCCGCACAACAAAATGGGAACGAGAACATATTCCCATCCTCCTCGTATTTCTTTTCTGAGAAGATAGATAGCCACATAGGTCCAAAACGCTGCATACAAATACCACAAGGTAGCATTAAACAAAGTTCCGCAGACAAATGTCCGAAAAGGATGTCGTAGTCCTTCCAGTGTACTCAGATAGAAAGAGAGACTTCCATTATCAAGCAGAACCAAAATCACATTCCAGCATCCATATAAAAGTTCCGTCACCAGAAGCATTTTCAGCATGCACCAAGCTCTTTTCCTGATCCACGCACCCTCTTTCCCATAGCTGTAATACCCGGTTATCATGAAAAAAATAGGCACAGGAAACCGAAAGGCATAAATAATCAAATCGCCTACCACTCCCGGAAACCTACAATGTAAAAACACTACACAGATACACGAGATTCCTTTTAAAAAATCAAATTGCCAATTTCTTTTCTGTTCCTGCAATTCCCCTGCCTGCACTTTCGTTTTTCGCAATTACCAATACATGAAAAGATAAACTTCGTCTGTTTCAAGTGTAGGCTGAAACCATATATTTGTCAACAATTACAGCATTTTCCCAACAAAAAGGTCTGTTTATCTCACATGACAAACAGACCTTTCATTTTAAACATACTATTTAGATACCGCTCTGACCCCCAGGGCCCCAAAATCCGCTGCCGGAACCCCCTGGTATCTGACCGTCAAAGCCATCTCTGGGACTCTCTGGTATTCCGCCGTCAAATCCGCCTTCCGGTATCTCCGGCATCCCACCTTCAAATCCACCTTCCGGCATCTCCGGCATTTCGTCTCCAAATCTGTCATCTGGCTGCCAGTCCTGGCCGCGGCCTCCATCTTGACCTCTTCCTCCACCGTGACCGTGTCCGCCGCTGGGATTGTCGAAGCCACCTTCATGACCGCCCCAATTGTCAGAACCGCCCATACCTCCAGGGCCTCCCATACCTCCAGGGCCTCCCATACCTCCAGGGCCTCCCATACTGCCGGGGCCGCCAAAGCCACCCATGCCCTTTCCGTAAATCAGGCTCTCCAGAGTAATCTCCGTTTCATTTCCTCCCGCCGACAAAGTGTAGGTTCCGCCCTGCTCCAGCTGAGGACAGCTGACCACTACAGAGTTAAACGAACTCTCCGCCGTATAGCCGACTAGCACATTCCCCTGAGCATCCAAAAGCCGTACTTCATCTTCGGCCTGACAGTTGGCCACGCTTGTCAGGATGGAGCCCTGGGTGGATGTGTCACCGAAGTTCATTGCCATTTGGGAGCTGCCCACTGCCACCAGTATCCCTCCCGTAATCTGACCTGATCCGCCGTAATCCAAAGCGCCGTTAGCGCCGTTCTCCGGGCCGGATACATAAGTCTCTCCTCCGGTTACGATCAGATCACCGTTGGAATCAATTCCGTCTCCTGCAGCCCGGATGTAAAGCGTACCGCCGGAAATCGTCACAGTAGAGTCACTTCCACCAAACATCTCCCCGCCAAACCTGCCGCCAAAGCCGCTCTGATCGTTACCGCCTGCAGCATTCAGTCCGTCGTCGGCAGCATTAAGGCGGACCTCTCCTCCAGAAATCACCACATGATATCCCTCAATCCCCTCGTAACTATCAGTAATCTCCACGGTTCCGCCTGCCACAGTGGCAGTTGCATCGGAGTGTATACCGTCATCTCCTGTGGCAAGCTGTAAGGTTCCGCCGTTTACCGTCAGGTCGTCTGCAGCATGGAGTGCATCATCCTGAGCATCCACCACAAAAATACCGCCATTTACCGTCAGGGCCGCGCCGGACTTTAAACCTTTGGCACTTACAGAATCCCCATTTTCATCTCTTGCAACCGTCTTATTGCTGCTGCCGCTGCCCGCCAGGATGCTGAAACTTCCTCCATCCACCTGAAAGGAGTATCCCGCACTGATTCCATCGCCGTCAGACACAATGACCAGCTGTCCGTCTGCCACATAGACATAACCTTTCCCCTCTTTATCTTCATTTTCAGAATGAATTCCGTCCTTGCCGGCAGTGATGTTTAACTGTCCGTCAGCAATACGCACACTGTCCTTTCCCTCCAGACCGTGCCCCTGAGCGGTGATTGTGATAATCCCCCCTGCCACCACCAGGTCGTCCTTGGTCACCACTCCCTGTCCTTTGACCGCCGCAATGCTCAGGCTTCCGAAACCGTTAATAGTCAGGTCGCATTTTGCGAAAATGACACCGTCTATGTTATTATCATCAATTGAGGTATAGCTGCCGGCAGATAGACTGTTCTGAGATCCGGCTGCCAGAGTGACAAACAGCTTATCGGCTTCTCTGGCATATATTGCCGCATTGCTCTCATTAGTGATCTCCACACCGTTTAACACCAGCTGCACCTTGTCTTTGTCATCAGCTTCCACTATAATCATTCCCTGCAGGCTGCCTGAAAGGATGTAGGTACCCTCCTCGGTGATTGTGACGGTGCTTCCTGAGATAACTACAGCCTCAGAATCACAGGAGGCGCTGTTGCCTGTCAGCTGAATGTCAATGCATTCTGCCTCGTCGTATCTACCGCTCAAATCCCTGTCAGTGAACATCTCTTCCACAGGCAGAAGATTTTCCGCTGCCGCAGAGGCTGCCTGACCCTGTCTGGACACGGCTGTCATACCTGCCTGATCAGGAGAATCCGTTACCTGATCCTGCTCCCGGCTGCCGCAGGCGCTTAGCGAAAATACAGTCAGTGCCACTGCTGCCGCCATAGAATATAATTTGTACAATGTCCTTCTTTTCATTTTAATCTCCATTCTGCCGCCCTTGATTGGTGGCACAAAAGTATTGAAAGTTCTGTTCTCTTTCACACGAATCTCTGCGCCGTCGCCTTTGGTTTGCGGCACGAGTAGTGATGAAAGTTCTACAATTCATATGTCACAGTCTCTTTCTGACTGATGGAAATCTCTAAATTTCCATTACGACAGCGAAGCTTGTCGATCAGCTCCTTCTCTGCCTCGCTGTTCCTCAGCACAATGTTATAGGTCAGCTTAAAGAGGCTGCCCATATTGGTGGTCTTGACCTGCTCCAGTGCGTGGGTCTGGGTGTATTCTGTAAGCACATCATCAAAAACACCGGTATAATCTAAATCCTCCGGGATTGTAATGTGAAGCACCTTGTAGCGCTCTTCTTGCTTTTTGCTCCCAAAGTCAAAACAGTTGTACGCAACTGTGATACCACTAAGTACCAGGGCAAACAGTACTGCATATCCCAGGTATCCCATCCCCGCAATCAAACCTGTGCACATGGCCAGAAAGATGGCACAAATCTCCTTTGCCGTGCCGGGTACGGAGCGGAACCGCACCAGACTGAAGGTTCCTGCAACTGCGACGCCGGTGCCGATGTTGCCGTTAACCATCATGATCACCACACACACCACTGCGGGCAGTATGGCCAGCGTCATAAGAAAACTTTTTGTGTAGCGGTTCTTCACGGTATATGTTCCGGCAAGCAGAAGCCCCACCAGCAGTGATACCACCAGGCATAGAATAAAATCTCCTATGGAAATCATGGATGCCGCTTGGGCTTCCGTATCAAAAACTCCTCTGAATATTGTGTTAAGCATATGCTTCTTCCTCCTCTTTTTCTCTTTCAAATATAGTCATATAAGCGCTCCCGTACTTGGAAAACGATGTCTTTTGAAGTCTCTGGGAAGTGAGTGCATCCACCATCCAGATGGGTATGCCTCCGGAGGTCTTGATCTCCATCAGGGTCTGGCCGGGGCTCAGAATGTTTTCTCCATAAACTCCAGCTTCCAGAGACAGATCCGTCGTTCTCCAAAGAATGTTCTCATCAAAAGTCACGCGGAATTCACTGTCATCCTTTCCAAAGAAGGCTTCCCGCTCATAGGAAAGGAAAACTTTGGGTGCCAGGGTTTCATAGAACTGAAGGAAGTAGTCAATTTCATTCGTAATCTGGCAGGGATTTGGTGCAGAAATCTTTCCTGCCAGGTAGTCGGCTGCCTGCCTTTGGCAAATGCCTGTACGGCGCTTATAGACTACGGAGTTGAATTTCTTTTTCAGCTCTATGAACACCTCGTCCTCGGGCTTAGCGGTGCAGTAACTTCTGACCCGGAGTTTTTCTTTGTAAATGGGTCTTTCTAAGGATCTGCGGACCAGGCGGTAGTTATCCGTGTCGTAATAAATGTTGCGGATGGTGCTGCGACCGAAGCTGTCGGGATCCATGTGGTCTGTCATTGCTGACATGACTGCTTCTTTTTGTTCTCTGGTCAAAAGGTATTTGATTTCGTATCGCTTAAAAACCATGGGGGATGACATTGTGGGTTCTCCTTTTTATGTACTTGTTGATCTCTTTGATGGGATTATCATAGCAGGTGAACCTAAATAGAACCTTAAGGAAATTGTGAAGAATTTGTGTATTTTGTTTTGATGTAAGTAACGCCCGCAGGCAGATGCCGTTCCCAGACGGACGCGCTTTCGCTCGAAAAAAAAAATAGCTTAGCTTAACTCTCAGCGGACACTAGGCTCGAAAAAACCTCGCCAAATGCCGATGTGTTTCCTGGCTA